>DATNPU010000124.1:0-22385 GCA_036703105.1 Microcoleaceae cyanobacterium | reverse complement strand
CCAATGCCAAAGATTGTGGCGCTCCGGCCGGAGTTGAATCGCGCGATCAAAGGCAATCACGGCATCCTGATACCGTTTTAACCGGGCTAATGATCCACCCAAACAACACCATAGATCCGCACTATCTGGCTTCAGTTGAATCGCCTGGTTATAGGACTCTACCGCTTCCTCATAGCGTCCTAAGGTGTATAACACATTGCCCCGCCAGCGCCAGAGATCAGAATCATCCGCCCGAATCTGGCTAGCTCGATCGTAGGCGGCTAACGCTTCCGCATAACGTTGCAATTTTTCTAGCGCCCGTCCCTTCTGAAACCAGATCCAATAGTCATTGCGATCGTCGGAGTTCGCCGGTTTAACCATCGTAATCGTGGTGGCATCACTCCGGACGGGCTGCCGAATTACCGTTTCTTCCTCCACTTGTACCGGGGGAATCACAATATGAGTTGTTTCCGATACTGGCAGCGGCGATCGCACCGTAGTCCGGCTCTCAGCACCAATTACCTCATTGGTAAGATCTGGTTTTGCCGCAGCGGGAGTTGATGGAGTTGCCGGAATTCCCCGCCTAAGAATCGACATTTTAGACGTTGGGCTGGAATAATCACCGGAGGCATTGGAGAATACCGTTTCATCATCTTCCTCATCGGCTACGGCAATTACCCCATGATGCAATTGCTTTAATACCCGCGTCCGAGCTTCGACGGCAGCTTGAAAGTCGGGCTTCAGTTGCACCACCCGATCGTAACAAGCGATCGCATCTTCAATCTGTTGCAAGCTTTCTAGCAATCTACCCCGGTCATACCAGGCCCAGTAGTTATCAGGTTGTAGCTGCACCACTTTGTGATAAGCGACCAGTGCCTCGTCATAGCGTTGTAATTGCTCTAACACTGTCCCTTGCTTAAACCAGGCCACATGGTCATCGGGTTGAATACTGACAACCTGCTCATACGCCGCGATCGCTTCGTCATAGCGTTGCAGGTTTTCCATCGCCATCCCCCGCATTAACCAGGCCAACGTATCCTCAGGATTTTGTTGGATTGCCCGATCACAGGACGCGACAGCTACATCATAGTGTTGCAGGTGATATAAGGTATCGACTTGTTTGAGATTACTCAACACCCGTTTGCGGCTTGCGATCGCCAATTGGAAATCGGGTTTTAATTGCACCGCTCGATCGTAGGAGGCCACCGCTTCTTCAAACTGCTGCATACTTTCCAGAGTTTTGCCGCGATCGTGCCAGGCCCAGTAATTGTCGGGTTGCAATGCCACCACACGCTCGTAGGCTTGGAGCGCATTGGTGTAGCGTTGAAGCAGATCTAAAGCGGCCCCTAGCTTATACCAGGCCAGGTAATCGTCGGGTTGCAGATGCACCACGCGATCGTAAGAAGCGGCTGCATCCTCATAACAGCGCAAATTTTCTAAGGCCAATCCCCGTTTGAACCAGGCTACATAATCATGTGGTTGAGCCTGAATTACCTTGTCGTAGGCCGTTACCGCTTCTTTATAGCGTTGTAACTGGAACAGTTCATCGCCCCGCTCCAACCAGGCCAGGTGCCCATCCATACTGACCAGAATCGGCTCAGCTAATAAGGTGGCTACCGTAGTGACATGAGTTAAAGGCTTCAACGCCGCTAACGCTTCTTGAGCAGAGGGATAGCGTTGGCGAAAATCATACCGCACCATTTGATCCAAAATATCCGCCAACTTAGGACTCACTTTGGCCCGATCGCGCCAAACAATTTCTCCAGTCTTCGGATCTTCCGGCAATTTTTTGGGATTAATTCCCGTCAAACACTGAATGGCTAACATGCCAACCGCATAAATATCACTACTAAAGCGGGGCTTCCCAGCCAACTGTTCACTCGGCATGTAGCCGGAAGAACCCACCGCAATAGTTAAGGTTTCCTGCGTTTGGGCTTCTGCCCCTGGCATACTAACTTGTTTGACTGCACCAAAGTCAATCAGAATGATGCGGCGATCGCTCTGGCGCCGAATCAAATTCGAAGGTTTGATATCACGATGCACCACCTGTTGCTGATGCACAAATTCCAACACCGTTAGCACCTCTTGCAACAACTGAATCACCTCTGACTCAGTACACACTCGGCAAGCTTTCAGCTCCCGGCTCAGCACCTCTCCTTCAATAAATTCTTGAACCAGATAAAATTCTTGGTTTTCTTCAAAGTGAGCAAATAACCGAGGGATCTGGTCGTGGCTACCGAGGGTATAGAGCACCTCTGCCTCAGTATTAAATAATCGTCGGGCAGCTTGCAGCGCCTCCGGATCATCAGTGCGGGGTTTCAACTGCTTCACAACACACTGAGGATTGCCCGGCAAGTGAAAATCTTCAGCCAGATAGGTCTGACCAAAGCCACCGCCCCCCAGGTGACGGGTAATTTGGTAGCGGCTCCCAAGAACTTTACCCAACATAGGTGATGAAAATTTCCGAGTACGAGGCGGTGGACTAGAGGCGATCTCTAACAATGGCAGTGACTATTTCAGTGACTATAGTTTACTCATCCAACACCACTATTTAGTAACAGGGATGTGAAAGTTGCATCATCCGTAACTCTTCCTACCTATTCCTAGAATTACAGTAAAGGCCCATAATGAGTTCCGAGGAATTACTTAGAATGGCAATTAAAGCGGAGAATCCGCTAGAACGAGTGCTACAGCGAAGCAGAAATTTTTTAGAGGTAGACATCTTCTGAAAACTCCGCTATAAGAATAATTAAGTGTCAAGTTTGTTACTCACTTCCTTTACAACTCAATTCAGCAGTAGTTGGTTGCTAATTGGGGCATCAACCGACGATGAGGAACGGCTCCTACAAACCAAGCTGAAATCGTAGGAAGAGCAGTAGATATAGCAGACTTGTATCCAAATTGGGGATGTATTACCAAGTTGCAGTTAACGCGAACTATCAGCAAAACCAGCTACTTACGGGGTTTATGTAGTAAGTTTCTGTATCAATTGCTGTGTTTAAGGGCGAGGTAATTAGGATTCATCGCGGCGGTAATTACATCCGGAGATCGGTGATTAATTACCCTGATTCAAGAAAAGAATGTTACTTTCTAGCTGGTAACATTCTTTTCTCAGGTAATTCAGTATTTATTTTTATGACATCCCCAAAAGCCCAGCCAGATGAGCATAAAGATTAGATAAAGCTTCTCGGCAAAATCACTGAATAAGTTATTTTTTAGACTATTACACCAGCCATTAAGTACAAAAATATACTCTATTGAACTGTCACTATGTCAGTGGAATCTTCCTGTTATATTGAGTCCTTATACCCATGTTTGCATACACCTGCAAACATGCCACCACCAGCGAGTTTAGGACTACGGCCTACCCCCTTTAGTAGTGCTTTCGGTACTAGTAATTGGATCAATTCATCCCAATCTAGTAGCACAGCTGAAGCAAGCAAAGCAGATGCAGCGATCGCCAGTCCTCCGGCGGCAAGTACTGCCCCAGCGATCCAGTCATCCTCTGCATTTGGGTTAAACGGCGATTTTAATCAAGATGGCAAGATTGACTTCCTGTGGCGAGACTATACCACTGGGCGTAATAGCGTCTGGTTAATGGATGGGACCACTGTAACCGCGTCGATCGAGTTAAGTCCCGTTGCCGATCCGAATTGGCGGATTCAAGGAACCAGTGATTTCAATGGGGATGGCTGCACCGATATCCTCTGGCGTCACTCTGGCACAGGGAGCAACGGGGTCTGGTTGATGCATGGTACCACCATCCTTTCAGCCGTGAGCCTTGGTGCCCCAGTTCCTACAAACTGGCGCATTCATGGGTTAGCTGACTTCAACGGAGACGGTAACACTGACCTACTCTGGCGGGACTACAACACTGGCAACAACGGCATTTGGTTCATGAATGGCACAACTGTGCTCAGTACAGCCAGCCTACCGAATATGGCGGGTAGTAACTTAAAGATTCATGGCGCTGCCGACTTCAATCAAGACGGTCACGTTGATTTGCTCTGGCGAAATAGCCTGACAGGGGAGAATTTCGTTTGGTTAATGAATCATACGGCCGTGTCTAGTATTCAGTTGTTGCCATCGGTAGATCTTGCCTGGGAACTTCAGGGAATAGGAGATATGAATGGCGATGGTCAACCCGACTTAATCTGGCAACATTGCGCTACTAGTGCGCTCGGGGTCTGGGTGATGAAAGGGCTAACCTACGATCGCTCTTTAGCGATTTCGGCCGCCTCTACAAGCAATCTGTCAACCAGTAATTCTCTAGTTCCTCCGGGTAGCCTGGGATTACAGGATCTCTCTACGCCATCCGGTCTAGTCACAATCAATCAGCTATCATTCTCTCAACAGGAAGGGGCAGCTGGTAGCTTCCAGATCCAGTTAAATCAGGCTCCTACCACAAATGTGACCCTCACCTTTGGTTCAGGAAACTTCCTGGTTATAGATGCCGATGGTAATGTGGCGAATGGCACCCAGAATACAATCACCTTTACCCCCACCGATTGGAATCAGGCCCGGACTGTCCGGTTTATTGCTGAGGTAGATGGCAGCAGTGCCGATCGGTTAACTGGTAACACGATTAGCTATAGCCTCACAGGTGGCTTAATAGGAACAGGAGTATACGACCTCGGCACAATCAACAATACCTACGCACCGGATCCCACCCACTTTAATATTGACCTGGACTTCCGTAACGATACATCAGGCTTCTGGAATGCAACCCGACAAGCCGTTGCTCAACAAGCCGCTAACGATTGGGCGGCATTGATTACCAATGAATGGGCTGATTTACAGTTAAACGCTAGTGGGGGTAGCGCGATCGCCCGTCTAGATAGTGCGGGTACTAGAACTTACACCTTCGATACCAAGCGGATCGTTGATGATCTAGTCATATTCGTCAATAATTTACAACCCGGCTCTACAGAAGGCGGTTTAGGCTCACCCGATTATCAATTTGGCGGGTGGCAACCTAATTACTACCCTGGTATCACGGATCCCATGCCCCGAGTGGGAGAAATTGCCATCAATACCTCCGTCTTTACTGACGAAAGCGGTGCCGGATTATGGCAACTATATCAAATTGTGCTGCATGAAATTGGTCACACCTTAGGACTACTGGGCATGAACTGGACGAGCTATAACCAGATCGATCGCACCAATGGCATTTTCCTGGGTGCCGATGGGCAGGGAGGATATTCCCGTGTGGCAAATGGTGGTAACTATGTAACTCTCACAAGTGAACTACAACACCCGACAACCTTAGTCCAATCAATCATGTCCTACGGGTGGCTGTATAACCTATACGCACCCAGCCAGATCGATCGCGCTCTACTAGCAGACATCGGCTACACGATCGTGGGGATTAATGACATTACAGCAACCAGTCTAACGATCGACTCTACCACTGAAGTTACTCAACTCGCCGCAGTTTAGATGGCTGCATCTTCCAGAGGAGAGAGATCGAGTCAGACCACTACGACCCAATCCCTAAGCGCCCTGCTAGAGCCGGAGTCAGCGGTAATAAGGTGACTATCATCAAGAATAAGGCTAGTAATCCTAAAGCCGCTCTAGCATCATCGGGTTCCGTCAGTTCATTCAGACTCGGTCTTTCCAGGTCACGTTGCAGAAACAACACCAGGATGGCCCAGTACAGCGCCAACGGGTTAACAAAGGAGGCTAATCCCAGAACGATCAACGTCCCGATCGTCGTGCGTCCGGCAATCTTGCGACCATAAATCGATTGCACAATTCGTCCACCATCAAGTTGTCCGGCTGGCATCAAGTTCAGGGCATTAATCACTAAACCGAGCCAACCCAAAACCACTAAGGGATGGACATCCACGATCGGTTGCTGTAAGGATTCACGTAATACCGCCCGAGTTAGCGTTCCCACCAAAATGGAGCCCTGGAAGAACTCAGACGGCACCTGAAATAAACTGCCCTCGTGGGATAGCAACAAGCCAGTAATGAGCATGACCAACGAGATTAAGCCACCAACCGCAGGGCCAGCAAAGGCAATATCAAATAACACATTCCGGTTCGGCAGGAGAGAGTCAAATCGGGTCAGGGCACCGTAGGAACCGATCGGAATACTGGGAATAAAGAACGGATAGCTGAGTTTAACCTGATAGCGTCGTGCCATAATCCAGTGCCCCAGCTCATGGGCTAGCAACACCCCCAACAGTCCCAGCGAGATCGGCACAGTCGCCATGAATTTATCGGGTGATTCGAGCAAATCAAACCCCAGCATCACACTGGCACTTTCCATACAAGAGGCGATCGTCACCAGGAACAGCACCACCGCAACCCCCTTTTGGAACAGCGTCATCGGCTTGGGGTCACGGGTGCTGGGCAAAACAATCACGACTGGCTTACCATCCTGATTTTCGACCAGATACAAGCGATAGCGATCGCCCAAACGTTCCTGCAAACTGGTGGAAAGGCGAGTATAGGCGGCATCCGGTTCTCCGCGCAGATTACCCCGGAAAATTACCCCTTCCTGATAGGGAATGGTTTCAGTGGCAAAGAACGTATCTAAACCAAAAATGCCTTGAATTGCTTTTAAGTCTTCCGCGGGTAGGGGAACAACATCCGGTTCTTGCAAGGTTGTGGGAGCTGACGAAGGTGGGGCTGCTTCAGCTGCCGTTGTCGAATTCGATTGCGTGGATTCCTTAGCCGCTTCTGCCATGGCGGCGGCGCGACGGGAGAGCAAAACGTCTTGCCCCATAGCTCTCAACCGATTGCCTAGATACACGTATAGCCCAGTCGAGAGTAGGAATAAGAACAGAACACCGATTAGGTTCAAATAGATACCCGCCGCGAAGAGGGTGAAAAATAGGAGCCAGGGAGCCATTAAGACGACAGACTGTAACCAGGCCAGAATGCCCAACTTACCAAACGGCTTAGCCCGGAAAAATCCCCAAGCCAGAAAGCCGAGTGCCAACAGTACCGTCAACGCCGTAATCATGCCCAACTTCTCCCAAACTTCACAGAAACTCTGTTCGCTAACAGAAGTTCATCATTCTTTATAGGAAGTTACTCCTATTTAACTCTACCCGAATCAGAGCGTTCAAACATGCTTAAACAGGCAGGGTTTTCGGCTTAAAGTAAACCGCCATATTATCGATCGTTCTATCGAGTCGCCCAAGGCTCCATAAAATAATCGAGGCAAGAGTTTAAACCTGCCTCGATCGCGCAAATAAAGCTAAGAGAATTCTTGAAAAGTATCAAAGTACTTTGCATTCGCCCCCTAAATCCCCCAATTCTGGGGGACTTCCAAACCCAAGCCAGTTCCTCCAATTCTGGGGAGCTAGGGAGCAATTCCAGGTAGTACTTCTAACGTTTCAATCATCCTCTTAGTGACTATTTTTTCTTTTTCTTGCCGCCGTCTTTTTTACCGCTATCTTTCTTGGTTTCTGCCTTAGCAGGTTCTGCGGCTGGTTCTGCTTCAGCTACGGGTTCGGCTACTGGTTCAGCCGCCGGAGCTTCTTCGGTCTTTACACCCATTTGGGCGGCCACTTCAGCCGCGAAATCGCTCTCTTCCCGCTCGATACCTTCACCCAGCACGAACCGGACAAACCGACGAATCTGGATATTCTCACCCAGTTTGGAGATGTACTGTTTGACTAGTTCCTCAACCGTCAGGTTCTGATCCCGGATGTAGGGTTGATCTAACAAGCACAATTCTTTCAAGCGCTTGTCAATCCGGCCTTGAACGATTTTCTCCCGCATGTTTTCCGGCTTGTTGGCCAGGTCATCCTTACCCATTTCGATCGCTTTCTCTTTCTCAACCAGCGATGCCGGAATATCACTGACTTTGACGTATTCCACTTGGGGACAAGCCGCGACCTGCTTGGCAATATCGCTCACAAGAGTTTTGAAATCTTCGTTGCGAGCTACAAAGTCGGTTTGGCAGTTAACTTCCACCAACACACCAATCCGACCACCGGTATGAATATAACTATCGACCAAACCTTCTGCCGTCACTTTGCCTGCTTTCTTCTCAGCAGACGCAATCCCTTTCTTGCGGAGCCACTCGGCAGCTTTTTCAATGTCACCGTCGGTTTCCGTCAAAGCCTTTTTGCAATCCATCATGCCTGCGCCGGTTTTTTCGCGCAGTTCTTTGACTAATTTTGCTGAGATGTCCGCCATGTCTCTTAAATTCCTAGTCTGTTGTGAGCAATTTCCCAACCAAGATGAGTGATGGCGTTGGAGATCAACTCATCACTCATCAACTTATTGATTACTGACAACCAACGAATGGCTACTCTTCCGATTCGTCTTCGTCATCGCCGCTGTAGGAGTCGGTCTCATCGTACTCGTACTCCTCTTCAGCCCCATCGTAATCTTCGTAATCATCTTCAGTATCAGGTTGACCATGCCGACCTTCATAGATCGCATCCGCCAACTTGCCCACGATTAGCTTAATCGACCGAATCGCGTCGTCGTTGGCTGGAATGGGGATATCGACTAAATCTGGATCGCAGTTGGTATCCAGCAGGGAGACGATCGGAATCCCCAGCTTCTGGCATTCCTGCACCGCGTTGTATTCCCGCCGTTGATCTACGATCACCACAATATCGGGAATCTTGCGCATGGCTTTAATGCCACCCAGATACTTTTGCAGTTTTTCCAGTTCCCGCCGCAGCATGGACGCTTCCTTCTTCGGCAGCAGATCCAGTGCTCCGGTTTCTTCCCGGCGTTCTAGTTCCTTCAGGCGATCGACCCGAGTTTTGATCGTTACCCAGTTGGTCAACATGCCACCCAACCAGCGTTGGTTGACATAATAGGAACCACAACGGCTAGCTTCTTGAGCCACAATTCCAGCCGCTTGGCGCTTCGTGCCAATAAACAGAAACTTTTTGCCTTGTTCAGCAGCCGTCCGGACGTAGTTATAAGCATCGTCCATCAACTTGGCAGTCTGGACCAGGTCAATAATATGAACCCCATTCCGAGCGGTGTAGATGTAGGGATCCATTTTGGGGTTCCAGCGGCGGGTTTGGTGCCCAAAGTGAACCCCTGACTCGAGCAATTGAGCCAACGAAACAACTGGCATATTGATTTGAACTCCTATGTTCGGGTTAATCCTCCATCCAGGTAGCTGTTAGCGACTTAATATCTAACCGTTGGTGAAGTCAGAAAATCCTGATTGGCAACGGCTAAAAATCACTAAAAAACACCCGAAAGCCTGGATGTGTGAATTTAGACAACTTTTCCAGGGTAACACAGGCAGAGGAACAGTGGCTAAACCTGTTTCAGCGATCGCAGTTCGGCATACGCGTCATACACCCCCTGGACGTTATACCAATTGAGGAAAATCCGGGCGACTTCCAGTGCTAATTGGGGCTTACCGCGATCGATCAGCCATTGCAGTAACGGAGCCATCGTGCGCTCGTTGAGCCAACCGCCTAAGGACAACACCCCCCATAAAATTCGGTGGAGCCAAGTCATCTGGATCATCATCCGGACTTCCCAGGTGGGATGTTTTTGGTAGAACAACACCCCCATTCTGCCGCGTTGAATTTCTCGATCAATTAAGCGTGGGAGCTGATCCACGGTAAAAGGAGGATGCCAGTGATAGCCCACGGCTTCTGGACATTTAATCAATGTCAAATCTAATTGCTTTAACCGGACTCCGAGTTCTAAATCTTCCCAGCCATAGAGTTGAAACCGGGTATCAAACAATCCGGCTTGTTCTAACCATTTACGGGCGATCGCCACATTACCCGTGGCAAAATAGGCGCGAGAATAGTCTGTCACCTTAAACGGTTCCGAGGTGGGATCGTCGAAGTTGCAAGTATTGATCACCCAGCCGTAGGTAAAGATGCGATCGTGTCCCAGCGATCGTTGCCCATTCACCAAAGCATCGGCATGGGCTTGGAGAAATTGTGGGGTGACAACTAAATCACTATCAATAAAAATGATCGTGTCACCCAGCGCTTTTTGGACACCTAAATTCCGAGCCGCCGCAGGTCCCTGATGATCCTGTAAGAACAGCCGCACATGGGGCAATTCCTGGACATGGGTTTGTAACCATTCCACCGTATTGTCAGTCGAACCATCATCGACCACCACAACTTCATAGCCAGCAATTTGGGCAGACTGATAGTGCTGCTGCTCTAAAACCCGCAAACATTTTTCTAAAATCGGTTTGCGGTTGTAGGTTGGAATCACCACACTGAAAAACACACTGTTTCCCCTGGACTAACGTGACACAGCACATTTTGCTTTACGCTTCTCCCGCGATCGGCGGTATTTTGCACTATAACCACTCGATTCTGGGGGCGCTGGCTACTCTAGGGTATCAGCTAACCTATGTGCAGGATATTCCTGACTCGTTAGTCGAGATGTTTGGTTCCGTCGGGATGGAGCAAACTCGGCAACGAGCTGATTGGTTCGTCCAGCAACAGAAGCAACTGGGGATTCGCCATATCTGGTTAGAGTCGGCCAATGCGGCGGATGCCGATCGCGTCATTCAGGAAGCCAAACCCGATCTAGTAATTGCTAGTAATGGAGGACCAGTCGCGAATTTCTTTGTTAAGCGATCGGCGATTCAGTTAGGCATTCCCCTGGTGATTGTGGAGCATTTGGTTCACCCGATTAAACCCAAGGAAGTGCCCCAAGCCTACGCAGAACTAGCACAGCAATATGTTGCGGCTAAAGCCGTGATTGCAGTATCTCAGAACAATTTGGAGCTACTGCGTAAACTATTCGGACTCGCCCCTGATAAAGGCCAGGTGATTTATTGTGGGCGACCTTCGTATTACTTTGAGCCAGCCAAATCCGAGGTGCGATCGCAGTTACGGCAACAATGGCAAATTCCGTTAGATGCTGTGGTCTGTTTCACTGCTGCCCGGTTAGACATTATCAAAGGCTATCAGTATCAAATCGCGGCAATTAAGCAACTGAAACAACTGCCGGTTTGGGAACATCTGTATTTTGCTTGGGCCGGCAAAGGGACGTTAGAAGACCACTTGCAGCAATGGGTAAATCAGGCGGGTGTTAGCGATCGCGTCAAGTTTCTGGGAGAACTGGGAGATATTAATGATTGGCTCGACGCTAGTGATATCTTCATCCTGTCATCTGAGTCGGAAGGCTTACCCTTAGCCATGATGGAAGCCATGGCAAAAGGCTTACCTATTGCCGCATCAGCCGTCAGCGGCATTCCTGAGGGCTTGGGAGATACCGGACAATTACTATCTGCCCCAATTCTTGATCCGCAAGCTACCATTCGCGAGTTAGTCCAAACCTTACAGACTTGGGGCAGTGATGCGGCATTACGGCAACAGGTGGGACAGGCTTGCTACCAACGCGCCGCCGCCATGTTTCGGGAAGAACGGATGGTGGCAGAGACGATCGCAGCGATCCAAACTGCCCTTAAAGGTTAGAAGTTGGATTCGCAAAGTACCCTTCAATCAGAAAATCGTCACCGATCGCTCGCCACTTCAGTCGTTCCAACCCTTTCGCTTGGGTCATTTCCGTCAAACCGAGATCGCCGACCGGAGACGGAGCCATACTCCCACCAATCATCTTCGGTGCAATGAATGCCATGACTTTTTGAATCGAACCATCGGCGATCGCTTGGGCAGCCAAATTGCCACCACATTCCCACAGGACGCTGAGAAAACCACGATCATAAAACTCTGCCATTAACGCGGCTGGAGTCAGTGGATCAAGTTCGAGAACTTCTACACCTCGCTGTTGCAGAGTTTCTTGCAGCTCAGGTCGAGTGCCGGGAGCTGTGACGACCAGAGTAGGAGCGATCGCGGTATTCCATAACTGAGCCTCAGTTGGTAAATCCAGCGATCGACTCATCACCACTCGCAATGGGGTGGCTGACTCCTGGCGACTGGTAAGTAGAGGATTATCCTGCCGGACCGTATTACCTCCCACTACAATTGCATCACAAGCCGCCCGGAGTTGATGCACCAGCGATCGGGAAGATGGACTAGTCACCCAGGCACTATGTCCAGTCGTGGTCGCAATTTTGCCATCTAGCGTCATGGCATATTTGAAAATGCCCAGGGGAGAGTGATGTTGAATCCGGTACACGAATGCTTCATTCAACTCCTGGCAGGCCGCTTCCTCTACCCCGACTGTAACTTCGATGCCAGCCTCTCGCAGCCGTGCAATTCCTGTACCTGCCACCTGCGGATTCGGGTCAACCATCCCGACCACGACCCGATTGACGCCCGCCGCAACTACAGCCTCCGAGCAAGGCGGAGTGCGCCCATAGTGATTACAGGGTTCCAGATTCACATACAGGGTAGCGCCCTTAGCTCGATCGCCCGCCTGTCGCAAGGCAAACACCTCCGCATGGGGTTGTCCGGCAGCGGGATGGAAGCCTTCGCCAACAATTTCCCCCTCCTTCACGATCACAGAACCAACTAACGGATTTGGAGCGGTCTTGCCTAATGCCTGCCGTGCCAATTCTAAGCATCGCTGCATCATGGCTGTGTCATCGTTGGGATTGGCGTTACTTGGTTGAAGACTACTCATTTCGCTTGCCGTACCCATTCCGTAATGCCATCCGCGATCGCAGTCGCTAAGCGTTGCTGCTCCTTAGCATTGGTAATCCACTCAAACTCGGTGGGATTGATCATAAACCCCAATTCCAGCAATACCGATGGGGCAACAGCAGGACGGGTCAGCGCTAGATTATTCCAAAACACCCCATAGGAAGGGCGATCGAGCGTCTTAACCAGATAGTTGTGTAAAAACACCGCCAAACTATGGGCTTGCGGATGATACCAGTAGGTTGACACTCCCTGAGTTTTGATCGCATCACCATCGTCCGGCAAAGCGTTGTAATGCAGACTGAGGGCGATCGCGGGTTGCGCTTTCTGGATCATATTCACCCGATCTTGCAATGGCACATCGACATCCTGTTCCCGTGTCATCACCACAGTCGCTCCTCGTTGGACTAAGCGATCGCGGACTAACTCCGATACAATTAACGCCACATTCTTCTCTGGGTAGCCAGTCGGCCCCGCGGCTCCCGTATCCTCAGGCCCACCATGCCCCGGATCCAGCAGAATTTTCACTCCCGCTAATGCCGTTTTTTTGTTCGTTGCGCCCCGATTGATTTGGGGAGGATGTTTCAGCGATAACACCAAACTGCTACCCTCATAACGCAGTTTGTAACCCCACTGCTGAGACGTTTTTAGGTTAAATCGGTATTGCACCTGTCCGGGGGTTGTTTGCTGCCAGTCTAAGCGAGCAATTAATGGATCATCGTCTAGCTTAATCGTGTCGGTCTGAGCAGTGGTGTTATACAGCGTTAGGGTAAAGCTGCGATCGCCCTGCTGCACACTCACCGGCACCGGCACTTGCAGCGGAAATACCACTTCTGTCCAATCTCCTACCTGTTTCGCTTTCACACTGCGAATCATGGAATTCGGTGGCACTGAGGTCTTGCGAATCTGGACTTCACTGCGCTTAATCCAAGCCCCATAATCCAGCCGTAGCCAATCACCTTCTGCCCCCGTAATCACCGCTTGCGTCCCTTTGGGTAGCGGAGTCAGACGAGAATAATCCGTACTTGGGCCAGTCCGCGCGGTTCCTTGCTCCACCGTCACTTCTGCTACTTCTAACTGTTCCGGTGACAGAATCTGAATACTTCCTGGGGCCACTTGGCTATTTTGCCGATCGCCCAGCGTCAATTGAAACTCTGGCTTACCTAAATCGCCTAATAATACCGTTCGCACACAGCCCTGAAACTGTCCGGCAGAACTGACGGTCGGCTGGTTTTGGCCCGTTAGTACAGCGCTATTGGCAGGTAAATTACGCTGCGGTTGAAACTCCAGAGGAATCGTTTGGTCTGCCAGCTTGACGCTGACCGTCGCCTTGGCTGGAGCGATCGCACTAAAGCAAATCGGTTCATTCGGTAAGCGAGCCATATTCACGGCTGGCGTTAACGAATCCGGAGCAAAGGTGGCTCCGACCGGGGCAGGTGGCTCTGTCGGCAACCGGGTTACCGTCAATTGCAACTGCTGACTGCCATATTTCAGGGTGAACTGATTGGCCCCCAGTTGTAATGGCAAGCTTGGGGCAAAGTGTCCGGCGGTACTCCGTGCGATCGCCTGACCATTGACTAACACGCTTCCTGTCGGGGGGGCAGACCCAATCAGAAAAATTTTGCTCGCTGTCGTCTGATGATTGTTCGGCGGATAGGCCACATGCAACGTTGACTCGGCCATAACAGATGATTGGCCCAGGGTAAACGCACTGACCAACGGTAATAAAGTGGCAGAAATTGGGTGGAAAGGTAAACGGTTCATGAACGATCGCCAACCAAGTGCATAGTTATTGGTAACACAGGATTCATTAAAAATTTTCGCAATCTCTGCCCTGAGATAGACGATCGCGGCTAACGTGGATGTGAGACCGCATCCGGTGCTGTATGTTATTTAGCCTGATGAACCTACCCTATTGGATTTTCCTAGGGATGGGAATCCTTTTATTTCTCACGGTCATTCTCACTGGTGGTGGAGACGATGGCCTGGATGCAGATGTCGATCATGGTGTACTCGATCTGGATGCTGATGCAGACACCGATAGCGATTTTAGCGCTACCGAGATCTTAGGTTGGTTCGGGTTTGGTAAAGCCCCATTGGTATTGTTGTTAGCCACCGATCTGAGTCTGATTGGCGTGGTCGGTTGGCTTCTGAATGTCGTGGTTGGGGTGACGATCGGGCAAGCACCAGCAGGCTTTTGGAGTGGATTAGTTCTCGCCGCTACCCTGGCCCTCTCATTAACCTTAGGAAGTCTAATTGCTCGCCCAGTGGGCAAGGTGTTTGCCCAGTTTGGCGAAGATGCCAGCAGCGATCGCTTAATTGGCTGCATTGGCACCGTCAGTTCTGCCAGCCTCCATCACAGTCACGAAAACCGGATTGCTCAAGTCGATGTCCTCGATTCCGCCCGGAATTTAGTCAGTATCGCCACCGTTTTACCTGACTGGGCCATTACTATTCCTCGGCGAGGCGACAAAGTTGTGGTGATCGATCGCCAGGATACTCATTATCTCGTGATCGCCAAAGACAGCCCCGATAGCGATCGTTGGTTTAATAGTTCATCCCAACCTGAATCCTAATCGCCGGTGCGTCCCGTCGCTGTTACCTAATTCATTCATCGTAGGTTGTATTTATGCTGTTCTGGCTCACCCTCATCCAATCCTTACCCACACCTCCCACCCTTAATTTAGAATCCTCCTCTCACTCCCCCACCTCCTCCACCTCCCTCAACTCCTCCCTCTCCCCTACCCTCGCCCAAACCGGAGCCGCCGACCTCAGCACTGGACTGCTCTTCTTCCCTGGATTAGTCGCTGGCTTGGTGATTCTCCTTCTGCTCAGCGTGTGGGCCTATACACGGGTGTATGTGATCACACCCAACAACGAAGCGTTTGTGCGAACCGGAGGGATTTTTGCCAAGAAAAAGACTGTGATTTTAAATGGTGGCTGTATTGTGCTGCCCGGCTTCCACGAACTGACCCGTGTCCCATTACGAGAAATTTCCATTGATGTGGAGCGGACTGGAAAACTGGCCGTCCGGACGAAAGATTACCTGCGGGCAGATATGCGAGTCACCTTCTATGTCTGCATCAATGCCAACGAGGAAGATGTTCTCACCGCCGCCGCCCGGTTGTCCCAAAATAATCGGATTACCCCCGAAGACATCAAGAATGCCCTCGAAAAACGGGCTGATGATGCCATTCGCGCTGCCGCCAAGAATAAGGATTTAGCCGAGGTTGACTCTGATAAATTAGGGTTTGCCCAGGAAGTCCTGAATCTAGTCCAGCAAGATCTCAGCAAAGTGGGGTTGACGCTGAATAATATCGCTATTTCCGAAATTCAAGAAAGCGATACCTACGACGAAAATAATTTCTTTGATTCCCAGGGGGTACGACTGCGCACGGAAACGATTCAACGATCGATCCAGCAGAAACGCGAAGTGGAACTCTCCACTCAGGTTGCGATCGAGCAAAAAGAACTGGATGCCCAAAAACGATCGCTGCAAATTGCCCAGGAGAAAGAAAGCGCCCGATTGGAGCAGCATTTACAGATTGAGGCTTTAACCGCTCAACGCGATCGAGAAATTCAGGAATCCAAAGCTAAAGAAGCTGCGGCCACCCAACGCGCCCAAATTCTCCAAGCCAAAGCAGTTGAGGAAGAAGAAATCCGCCGCAAGCTATCGGTGCAACAAAGCCAGATCGATGCCGATATCTCGCTAGAAGAACGCAATAAGCAACTGAAAGTGGCACAAGCTTTGCAGAAACAGGAAGCAGAAATTGCCGAAATTACTCGCCAACAAACGGTAGAAGCCAGCCGTCTGCAAGCCCAAGTGCAAATTGCCGAATCAGATCGCTTGGCTCGGTTAGCCCAGGAAGATGTCTCGATCGCCGTTGCGACTAAACGGAAAGATAGCTTCTTAGCCGAAGCTGCCCGAGCCAAAGCTGAGTCATCTGTTACCACGGCCACTGAGGTGGAAAAAGCGGAACGGAGTAAACAGTTAGCCCTGATTGCCGCCGAACGGGAAGCTCAGGAAAAACGCGTTCTCGATCAAAACGTCGTCGAAATTGAGGCATTCCGACGCAGACGGCAGGCCGAAATTGCTCAACAAGCAGCCGAACTAGAAGCAGAAGCCATCCGTACCTTAGCGGATGCCAATCGGGATAAAGCTTTAGCCGAGGCTGATGGTATTCGCGCTCAAATGGAAGCGAAGAATGTGATCAGTAATCCCAATTTAGTCGCCAATTTGGTAATTACACTATTCCCCGAGATCGCCGATCGCCTGCCCGAAATCCTGCAAGCTCTGGCTCCCCAACCTGGTGTTTTAGGCGATGCCCGGATTTACTCTTTTCCAGGTGCCAATGGCAACGGTAACGGGGGAGCCGCCCAGGATGTTAACAAACTTCTGCTCTCAACCAGTGGCTTATCGCTGATTAACACGCTGCTGGAAGATGGCAAACTCGGCACTCTGTTTACTCAACTGAAGCAAGCTTTAAAGGATGGAGATAGTAACGGTAGTGCGATCGTCGTCAATAATCCTGATGAACCGTCACAATCGTTGTAACTGCGGCTAGCGGCCCAAATCATGCATGGCATTAATCACATCCGCACAGTGTTGGGTGACCGCTTCTAGTTCCTGGCGATCGGTTGATTTAGGCGGCGGAATCACCTCGCCAATCCGCACCGTTAACGGCACAGCCCGGGGAACCGCCGACCCTTTCCGGAAAATGGCATGAGTTCCCCATAAACTCACAGGCAACAGAGCCGCTTGAGCTTTGGCAGCAATCATCGCCGCTCCCAATTTTGGGTCCGTTACTCGGCCATCCGGAGTGCGCGTCCCGGTAATAAACACACCTGCTGCCCAGCCTTGATCCAGCGAGGCTAACGCCGCTCGAATGGCACTGCGATCGGCCGATCCCCGCTTGACTGGATAAGCACCGTACAGAGTAATTGCTTGCTTCAACACGGGAACTTGGAATAGTTCCTCTTTCGCCATATAGGCTACTGGACGGCGGACACAAGCCGATAAAATCGGTGGATCAAAATCACTGGCATGATTACTAACGACAATTAGCCGCCCCCGCCGTGGCACATTGTTTGCCCCATAGATTCGTCCCCGAAAATAGAGATGAAATACTGGGCTAATCACCGACCATTTGAACAAATGGTAAAGCAGCAGGTTAATGGCAGGTTCACGATCGCGACTCATAGCAGTGATAAATACAGTTAGCCAAAGGCTATCACTAATTTTTTACAGAACAGCAGAAATTTTTACGAGTGCCAGGCAAACCGTTGCGATTCAGTATCCACAACCTACTCAGGCAGCCGACACCGTCCTTCGATCTGGCACTCTAATCGAGCTTGCCGCTCACGAACGATCGTTTCCAGATTTGGTCGTCCGGTTAACGCCAACCGCCAGTCGGCCCAGATGCCATATAACCAATCGGCGATCGCTCCGACTAGGGGTAATTTGGTGACCGCATAAATCCAGCCCATGCCCAAAATCTCATACACTCGCCGGAACACTTCGACATCTTTGATCACTGTGCCATCCGGGAGTACCGCATGAATTCGTCCCATTGCGGTCTCAAAATCCACTCCCCCGTTCTGAGCTGGCGAGTAGCGATCGTCCACAATATCCACAAACGCGACTAACCCCCGCCCTGCATCCCGTCGCTGTAGGAAATTAACCTCACGCATACACAATGGACATTCACTGTCATACAACAGTTTGATTTGCCAGGACGGAGCGATCGGCGCCTGAGCACTAGCAATTTCAGGAGTAGTCTTCTTAGCCGAAACCATAAGCAGTGCCAATGTCACCCAAGTACAAGTAACCGAAGAGTTGCCTCTCGTATTCTAAGTCGCTTGCACTGGATTCAGGGACTGCCAGGCCAACCGGGCCGCCCCCACAATCCCAGCTTGATTGCCTAACTCCGCCTTCAGTAATTGCAGTCCCGCTCGGGAACTGGGGAGAACCCGCCGCTCAATTTCCGCCTGCATCGCTGGGAAGAAAAACTCAGCACTGGCACTAACTCCCCCACCGATAATGATGGCCTCTGGAGTCAGGACATAAATTAAGCTGGCCAACCCTGCACCTAAATCTCGTCCATATCGTTGCCAAAACTCCAAAGCATTGGGATCACCCGCGATCGCCAATTTTCCCAGGGCCTCTGGTTCCATACCCGTACAGCGACGAATTGCCGTCACAGAGGCATATTGCTCTAACGATCCTTGATTTCCACTATTACAAGGTGGCCCATCAGGATTGAGCGTAATTAAGCCCAGCTCACCGGCTGTACCGTGGTGACCGACAAACAGCTTGCCGTCAAGAATGATTGCACCACCTACTCCCGTACCTAACGTCAGCAAGATTAAATTGCGAAACCAGCGTCCTGCCCCCAACCAGGCTTCTCCTAACCCAGCACAGTTAGCATCATTAGCAATCACCGTCGATCGCCCAGTTTTTGCTTCCAACCAGTCCGCGAGCGGCACATCCTGCCAACCACTTAAGTTAATCGCCACTCGCGCAATTCGACCCGCCGCATCAGCAGGGCCAGGGGTACCGACCCCGATCGCTTTGGTTTTATGGTCAGGGTCTATTTGCTCGATCGCGTCTACCATGGCCAGCAAGACCGCCTCCGGAGTAGCGGGTTGCGGAGTCGGCACAGTTAACGCTTGTAAACAGTTGCCATTCTGGGTAAACCGTCCCAGTTTAATGGCTGTACCACCCAGGTCAATTCCCAATACTTGGGGAGAAGTTAAGGATTCCTGCTCCATAAAAATAATGATTGTTCAGTTACAGCCAAAGGTGATTGGTGAGGTTGTAGTGACTAATCGCCCAGGACGAATAACGAACAACAATTCCCGAATCACTGAATTACTAATCAGCCATTTTAGGGGAATTGAGCAACAGTTTGAATGCTTGAGATAACTAGAACGCAGATTTGGCGTTCAACTATTATTTAGCCTCTCTAGCATTTTGTACTTGCGGCAGTTCCAGGCTCAATTTTTGAATTTGCATGTGTTCAGCTTGAGGTTGTAATGGACCTGCGGTAGGTGGCATCCAATTCAACCCTTGCGTAGTTTGTAACTGAGCATCGGTCAACACAAATGTCATCGGTTGACTGGAGATCAGCGGACTGTTTGCCGATAGTTTTTTCAGAGTCATTAACGCATCTGTCATCTGTTCCACCTGATTCAAGGAATGATGCAAGGAGAAGCGTCGATTCTCAGCTAAAGCAACAGGGGACTGAACCAGTGTGACGGATGGCGATGATATGGTCGTCAGAGGAGCGATCGAAGCGGTTTGGCTGACTGGATGAGGCCGAAAATTGAGCAACTTCATGGTTGTGATCATGCCAACCCGAGCAGTCTGGTTATGAAACAGTTGCTGCGAAGCCGCTTGCAGTGAACTTGCCGCAATCATTGTTACGGTCACAAAACCTGCTGTTACCAGTAAATAGGTTTTAGGTTTCATCAACGGTCTCCGAAGGGGTTGAGTGGAGGGCACAATTTAAACTTCGCTGATCCTGTGTAAACTTCCGACAAACCTAAAGCTAAATCGATGAAGTTTCCGTTAATTCTGAAGCAGTCAACGTTGTTTGAACGACCTGTTGATAGAACTGCTCTAAAGCAGTGATGCAAGCTCGATCGTCATAGAGATGAGAGAACCGATCGCGCATCGTCTGCACAATAGTATTTCTCCAGTCACGATCGCGGCCTAACCGGGTCGCAATCGCAATGTAGTCAGCTTCAGTTTTCGCAATGGTATCGGTAACTCCGATCATTTTGAGGATGGCATAGGAATGCCGACCGCGCATAAACTGACTGGGTAAGGTGACAATCGGTAGTCCACAGGCGATCGCTTCTAACGTAGTATGCCCACCTGACCAGCCCATCGTATCCAAGAAGACATCCGCCAGTTGATTAAGATTCCAATAAGCGGTTTGCGATTGAGGCGGTAAAATTACGCAGAAATCCTCACTATTCAACCCCACTGTCGCAAACGATCGCTGTAACCGTTGGCGAAACTGCTCGGCCACAAAGGCATTCGGACGCCCAATAAACACAAACTGAGCTTGAGGAATTTGCTGAGCGATCGCGACCAGAACGGCATCCTGTTGCGGTAGAATTTTACAGAGTGTTTGGCAAACCAAGTACACCACCGCATCCTCACGCAACTGAAACGCCGAGCGAGGTTGAGACAATTCTGGAACCACGGGTTGTGGGTAGGCGATCGCCAGATTGGCAATTCGGACTAAGGTTTCTGAATAATGTTCCTGACCATTTTCTGGTTCCATCAAGTCGCTGGAGAGGAAGTAATCCACGGTAGGCAATCCCGATGTCACCGGATGCATCCAGGATGAGCACTGCACTGGTGCCAATCGCAAAGCTGCTAATTGAGCCATTAAGGGTTGCATGCCGATCTCGGGAAACACCAACACATGCAGATTATCGGCTCGGATCTGCTGGCATACTGCTTCCAGATCATCGGGAATTTGATAAAACACATCACTGTGCGATCGCACTTCTTGGGTCAACGCATCATTTTTAGGAAACACATGATACGTATGAATCTCAAACCGACTGTGATCGTGATGCAAAAACCAACCCCGCATCAGTTTGCCAACCGTATGTTCTGAGAAGCAGCCCGACACATAGCCGACCCGAATTCTGTCTGTGACCAGCGGCATCGTCAACGGTTGTACCCATTGAGGGTAATTGACCGCCATAATCTCATGCATCCACTGACCATACTGTTGTTGTAATTCTCGATCGTCCTTGTTTTGGTAAGCCAGCAGGAAATTGAGATGCCGCCCGATCGCCTGTAACGCTTTCTGTCGCTGGGTGAAATTTGTCCAATCCCGCTGCTGCGTCACAGTTGCTAAGCCTTCTATATAGCGCTGTCGATAATATTCAACCGCTGCCGAAGTTTGATACAGAATGGGTAGTAACAGATGTTGTTGCAATTGAAATAGAATCTCATCCGGCAAGTGTTGCGCGGCTTGGGTCGCTGCCGCGATCGCAGCTTCTGTATCTCCCAATTCTTGCCAGGCCAGAATTAGCTGAGTATATAAGTGTGACTCATCCGGATACTGAGCAATTCCTTCCTGACACAGTGCCACCACCCGATCGTACTGCTGCAACTGCCCAAAACAATCTGCTAAAGCCGCATACACGGCCAGTTCTGCCTCTCCCTGCGCCAACACATTTTCCAAGTGCGGAATCGCTTCGGGATAATGGTGGCGTTGATACAATGTATTGCCGACAAACAGTGCCGCCTGGGTTTCATCTAAAGCTAACTGGCGAGCAAATTCTAGATTTTCAGCAATATCAGTATTATCTGGTTCAAGTTCTAAAGCAGTTTCATAACTGGCGATCGCTGGCTCAACCTGACGTTGGAGGAGCAGGGCATTGCCGAGGTTCAAATATAAGCCGGGATAGTCTGAGTTGATTTCGAGGGCGCGGCGAAAAATCAGTTCTGCCTGGTGTGGATCGCCATGATCCGTGACTAAATTGCCTAAATTGCTATAGGCATCCATGAATGTTGGATCAAGCGTGAGGGCTTGTTGATACGCCTGCCCGGCTCCAGCAATATCCTCCATTTTTTCCAGCACTAATCCCAGGCTGTAGTGATAAAGTGCTGTCGTTGCATCCAGTTCTAGGGCCTTTGCGATCGCGGCCTCAGCCTCCCGATACCGCTCCATTAAGTAATACAGCATGCCTAACTCATGCCAACTGGTCGCATCATGGTCATGCGCCTGCAAAATGCTGAGATAAAGTTGTTCGGCTTCACTCAGCTTTCCGAGCTGTTGCAACTCCAAAGCTTGCTGGTGTAACGGCTCCAGATTAATATCTGCCTTATTAGTATCAGTATTGGAGGTTTGATAA
>DATNPU010000122.1:0-2869 GCA_036703105.1 Microcoleaceae cyanobacterium | reverse complement strand
ACAATGCCATCTACGATGCGAACGTCCACTTCCAGGACTTGTCGGGCCAAACGGCGGCTACCCTGAACGAAGACAGCATCATAAATTTCATCAAAGTACCACTTGTTCAGTGAGAGCTGATAAAGCGGCTGAATCTTCTTGGCGATCGCCCCCGGATCAATCTTGTGTCTCAGGTACATCAGCGATGCCAGGGTGATGCCAATCAGGGCAATCCCTACAGAACTGCCGCCCATCGCTAAGAACTCACCCCACTCAAACTCTGCTGGAATTTCCAGGGCTGGGAAGGCCGCGATCTCAGCTTCTCCCGGTGGATGGATAAAGGCTTCAAAGTAGTTAGCAAACGGAGTGCCAACCAGACCCACCAGCACCGAGGGAACAGCCAGAACTACCAGTGGTAGTGCCATTGACAAAGGAGACTCGTGAGGCTCATGGCTGTGATGATGCCCTTCAGGCGCTTCGTGATCTTGGGCTTCTTGAGGCAGGTCAGCCGTTAATTCTTGAGGATTCATGGCACCGGGGCCAAAAGCCAACCCTAACCGCTGAAGCTGTTCGGTTTTGAGCTTTTTCTTAATGCTTTCATCATTGCCCCGGAACGACCCTTCGAAGGTCATGAAATACATGCGGAACATATAGAAAGCTGTAATTCCAGCCGTTAACCAACCCACAGCCCAGAGAACGGGGTTTGCCTCATAGGTTGATCCGAGAATTTCATCTTTTGACCAGAATCCAGCAAAGGGGGGAATCCCGCAGATCGCTAGCGTTCCAATTAAGAAGGTCGTCGCTGTAACGGGCATGTATTTCCGCAAGCCACCCATCAGCCGCATGTCTTGTGCGAATGCGGGATCGTGACCCACCACTGATTCCATGCCGTGAATCACAGAACCAGAATCAAGGAACAGCATGGCTTTGAAGTAGGCATGAGTCATCAGGTGAAACAACCCTGCTCCGTAGGCACCCACGCCCATAGCCATGACCATGTAGCCCAACTGAGACATGGTGGAGTAGGCCAGACCCTTTTTAATATCGTTTTGCGTAATGGCGATCGTTGCGCCGAGGAATGCGGTGAAGGCACCCGTCCAGGCAATCACATTCATCGTGACGGGCAAATGCTCAAACATGGGGAACATGCGAGCGATCAAAAATACACCCGCCGCCACCATCGTTGCCGCGTGAATCAGAGCAGAGATGGGAGTAGGACCTTCCATCGCATCGGGCAGCCAGACGTGAAGCGGGAACTGAGCTGATTTAGCGACGGGGCCTAAAAATACCAGAACCGCAAAGAGAGAGGCTAGAACGACGCTGAGAGAACCGGATTGGACAAGTTCCTGAAGGCGATCGCCAATCACTTCAAACTCGAAACTGCCAGTCGCCCAAAACAATCCCAGAATCCCTAGCAGCAAACCAAAGTCACCCACTCGGTTTGTCACAAAAGCTTTTTGGCAAGCATCAGCCGCCGCTTTGCGGTCATACCAGAAACCAATGAGCAGGTAGGAGCACATCCCCACCAGTTCCCAGAACACATAGACCTGCACCAGGTTAGGGCTAATTACCAGACCCAACATGGAAGAACTAAACAAACTGAGGTAGGCATAGAACCGGACATAGCCTGGGTCATGAGCCATATAACCATCGGTGTAGATCATCACCAGAAATGCAACCGTGGTGACGATGACCAACATCAGGGATGTGAGATGGTCAATGGTGTATCCCATAGCCAGGTGAAAGTCTCCTGCGGCTGCCCAGTCAATCATGCGGAGATAAGGCTCATGGCCTTGAATTTGACTCCACAGCAACGCAAAGGATAAGACCATCGCTGCCCCTAAAAGGGACACGATAAAAACTGCACTCGTCTTACGGAGACGGTTAACAGTCTTTCCATAAGAGATTAAACCTATGCCAACTAGCATTGCCCCTAGCAGGGGTAAAACTGGGATTAACCAGGCATATTCATAAATCGATTCCATGACTCGCGCCTACTTCAAAATTCTTCATTGAATTGGCAAAACCGCTTACATTGTGACATAGACTTGCCGCAGAAGTGTCTTAAAACTTAATGACGAAATTTTCCTCAATCATTGATTGAACAAAATCGACTGCGTATAGCGATCTAAACTGAAATTTGAACGGGGTGCAGAGGTAGAACTCCTGCTTGGAGGCGAAGCTCACACACTCCCTATCTACTCATTTGCGATCGCTACATCCTTCTTAGAGCCGTCAATGTCAGCGGGTTTCAGACTGAGCTGAATTGATATTGCGATTTAGAGCAGCTATGACTATTAAGAACGTTTAACGTCGATATTTCTTCCTACATTAGGCGTATAGTCTCCAGGATTGGCTCAGTTAAGACTGTTCAATAAAAACACTCTAACCTTAAGAAAACATGAATTCGATAGCCCAATTTTGCGTGCGCGACGCGCACGCAAAATTGGGCTTGTGGGAGAGTGGCGCGTCGCGCCACTCTCCCACAAGCCCGTTCGTCGAATTTAGGTTAAGAAGGATGAAGATCTTTTCCCGTCTTTAGATCTATAAATTAGAGCGGCCCTGAATATAGTTGGACACGAGATGTCTAAACTCCAATAGCCCTCTGTGAGTTGAGCGATTTGCCCAGCATTTGCATCGATTTTGGCATTAATGTGAATCTGCTGTTCCGTGTCGAATGCTGGCAGTTGCTAGTCCGAGAACAATAGCTTCAAGGCAATCGAGCCGATCGGGGTTTGGATGACTGGCCTGGGTCATGCGTCTATAAAGTTCCATACATCAGGAAACCAAGTTGCCTTATAGATTGGCCTGATGTTCGCAATGGAATCCTTTGCGTTCCCAGTCCGCCATATTCACCTCTGGAAGGTACTGGAGATCCTCACATTTTGGG
>DATNPU010000087.1:0-3093 GCA_036703105.1 Microcoleaceae cyanobacterium | reverse complement strand
ACTGTAGATACGCTGAATATTCATCTCCATCAGGAGGGAAGTGATAGCCCAACGGTCTGAAGGCGGGGTTGAATCGTCTCCCAAGTCAGATCTTGCTGAATGTAATTAGGGTTAGCCGGATTATAGGGACCAACTAGCACATCAATCCTGATGATTTCCGCTTCAGCAGGCAGCACCGGAATATCTGGATCAAAGGCCGTCGATCGCACTAGAGAGCTGGAAAATCCTTTAAAGATGAGGACTTGATCCAGTTCCCCCTCTACCCATGCTGTGACCAACAGCACTTCCTGAGGACGCTTGATGGTGTACTGCTCTAACTGTGTCAGTCGGTTCGCCATACGTCATGCTCTATGTTGCTGAGCAGCAAAAGAGATTACTGTCCAGTGGCCGATCGGCCTTGTTTACCCCAACGAATAAAGACGAAATATCCCAGATACAGCACATAAATAGCTAGACCAACCAATGCCAGAAAACCCAGAAAATAAGGACGAGTATTGGGATGGAAAAATTCTCGAAATAGCCAGGTAGGTTCTAACCAGACCCGGCAAAACGGATTGCTGACTAATACATCGGAAGACAGCAACGCACAGCGCAGTGCCGGAAGTTGCGTGATCGCGCCAATCACGCCATAGAAACTAATGGCCCAACGCCAAGAGGTAAATGCCAGTTTCAAGCGGCTCGCTGGAAGTTCAGCGACTTCCTCGTTTAAATCGACCCAAAACCACAGGGAAACCGGAACCAGAATACGGGCAAGCCATCCAGTAATAAAGCTGGCTGGAATCACAGCAATCATCAAGTACACCGTAATTGCCAGCAGACTGGAGACGCGCCAGTAGATCGCCATCAAATGCTGGATGGCTTCCGACTTTTGCATTACTGACCAGATTAATAACGCTAGCGGGACAATTACAGCAAATAACACCGCTAGACGATAATCTGTCCAGACCAGTGAGGGCAGCCAGGATGGGCTTTGCATAGGTGTATCAGAGAAAACGATGTGAACTTGAAAAAGCAAGCAACCTCCACACTAATATAGTGCTTCAGCTACTTGCCAGCTTAATATGTTGAGGAGATCAACAGAATCAGGTAGAACCAACCCAGATTACGGCTAGAGGTTACCTGGCGAAAGGTGTACTACAAAATGCTTAGTTGTCGTACACTCGGCACTCTAACGCATCGGGGTTATCGTCACAGTATTGTTCTAAAGAGTTTTTGGGCTTGTGTTGACGCTGGTGAGATGCTTCTGCTTGCAGTTCTTCAACGGCATCCCAAGCAGCAGCGCACTCAGGGGAGCTGCCACCTTTGACATCGCAGACTGTGCGAGCTTGTTCTAGCTCTTCTTCAATTTTTTGTTGAATATCGCTCATGGATGGTTATCTCAGTCGCTTTGATAGTTTAAGGGACACTGGGCATACCCCTGCTTGACCCACAGGTGCTTCTGCTACCAGGTAACGAACGAGGTCAATGCCGAGCAGGTATCATTTAGTGATAACAGGCGGCGATCGTTCGGGGGTAGGATCAAGCCAGATCTTTTAACGATCGGAACCAGTCCTAACAGAACATCCTGGTGGCTAACCAGCCCATGTAACATATTTTAACGGAACTTGTGCCATCCTACCAGACAGACAGGTGTTCTAGATCGATCCTCGATGCGGTTTGAGGAATACGCAATGCGCGATTACTCTATTAAGTAGGCATTTCAAGAACCGGGAGACAATGCGATGACGGAGCCAACAACTAGTGCGTTTAAGTGGGTGACTGCTTTATCCACTCGCCCCTCGTTGGAGGCAGCCGTTAATGAAGTGGTTAGTCAAGCTCAAGCCGACTTGGCAACTACGGCTAATCTGGCGATCGTGTTTATTTCTTCGGCTTTTGCGAGTGAATACTCACGGCTAATGCCTTTGCTGCAAGAGAAATTATCTGATCTGCCGCTGATTGGCTGTGCAGGCGGTGGGGTGATTGGAATGAAAAGCCCAGAAGTGGCTCAGGAGGTAGAGGGAGAACCTGCTCTAGCATTGACCCTAGCCTACCTACCAGAGATTGAAATTCACCCCTTCCACGTGTCTACCGATGCGTTACCTGACCTGGACAGCCCGCCGACTGCCTGGGTGGAACTGACCGGGGCAGCACCCAGTAATCAGCCCCACTTTATTCTGTTAGCCGATCCGTTTTCTTCTAAAGTGAGTGATTTGTTACAGGGACTAGATTTTGCCTATCCCAGTTCTACGAAGGTGGGAGGGTTAGCCGGAGCGGGAGCCGGAAATGGCCCGAGTGGATTATTTTGTAACTATGAACTGCATCGAGATGGTGTGGTCGGCGTGGCCCTGAGTGGCAATATTGTGCTGGAAGCGATCGTGGCGCAAGGCTGTAGACCGATCGGGCAACCGTATTTAGTCACGGAAGGCGAACGCAATATTTTGCTGGGTCTGGAAGAACACCCTAGTGCCAGTGGTACGTCCTACAGCGGTAGCTCTCGGGTATCCCAGAAACGAACCCCACTCGAACTCTTACAGGAATTGATTCAAAGCCTGGATGAAGACGATCGTGCCTTAGCCCAACATTCGCTGTTCGTCGGTGTGGCGCAAAGCGAGTTTAAGCAAACCCTGGAACCGGGTGATTTTCTGATCCGCACCTTGTTAGGCGTGGATCCACGAGTGGGAGCGATCGCGATTGGCGATCGGATTCGGGTGGGACAACGCATCCAGTTTCATTTGCGCGATGGCGATGCCTCTGCCGATGATTTGGAAACTTTACTGGAACGCTATTGTGATCAACATGAAGATGATACCTCTCCTGTTATTGGAGCCTTAATGTTTGCCTGCTTAGGACGAGGCGAAGGGCTGTACGGCGAACCCAATTTTGACTCGGAACTGTTTCACCATTACCTGCCCAAAATTCCTTTAAGCGGCTTTTTCTGCAACGGTGAAATTGGTCCCGTCGGCGGCAATACCTTTCTACACGGATTTACCTCGGTGTTTGGCATCGTCCGCCAAGTTAAGTAGGGACATTTAAGCCAGTAATAGCGATATATGGTTATCAATGAAATTGAGATGACCACTGGGATCGATCGCGCCAAAGCTTTCAAAGTAGCGT
>DATNPU010000074.1:0-7944 GCA_036703105.1 Microcoleaceae cyanobacterium | reverse complement strand
CCAATTGCATGGGATGAGATAACACACTGTGGCCTAATTCACGAGCAATGACATTTGCTAGTGCGGCTTCTGAATTGGCGTTTGCGATCGCTCCAGCATTGATGAAAATCTTACCACCGGGTAGTGCAGATGCAGTGGCATTACTGTCCTTGACAATATAAAACTGGTATTGCAAATCCGATCGTCCAGCCGCTTGCGCTAATCGTTGTCCTAAGTCGTTGATGTAGTTGCTCACATCGGCATCATTAACGACTTCCACCTTACTCAACATCTCCTGGGCCATTTGGTTGCCGATCGCGGCCTCACCCTGAAGTGAAGTAATGGCGTTTTGCACCAAATTATTGGTTGGTTTGCCACTCAGTAAAAAGCTCAGACCATTACTCAATACATTGCCAATCAAATTACCTCGCGATTTGCGCTGAACTTGAGCCTGCACCTGTTGTAAAGCTTGATTGGCGAGAGAGGTAAATTCGCTGGCTAAAGGACTACTGGGATTACTAGTCGCGAACTGCCGAGCCGCGATCGAGGCTTCCATCCAACGATTGGCTTTCATTAGCGCATTAACTTGCGATCGCACTAACTCGGGCTGATTCGGATATTGAGTAGCCGCCTGTTCCAGTACGGATAAGGCCTCACTATTTCGAGCTGCCGCATTTAAAGCGTCTACTAAGCGCAATTGGGCTGGAATAAATTGCGGACAGTTTTTCACCAACTGTTGCAGGGATGTTAAAGCCGCATTACTCAAACGTTGTGGCTGTGTGTTACTAATTTGTTGCCAAACTAGTTGCAGGTCAGCGGGCAGCAAAGCTGGATTTGTAGTCGCACTCAGTTGGCTAGAAGATTGGCTACTAGAATTATTGACAAATGTGCTACTGCCATTCACAGATGGCGGGATGGGAGTAATGGGTTGTCCAGGAATTGGAGTGACGATCGGGATGCCATTCGGATAACTTCCTGGCACTGAGGCGTTGGGATATAACACTTGGCCCGGCAGGGTTGTGGGATAAACCATTTGCCCCGGTACTCCAGTCGGATAAATGACTTGTCCTGGCACTCCTGTTGGATAGAGCACCTGTCCCGGATTCACAACGGGGTAGGTACCTGGGTAAACCGCTTGACCAGGCATAGTACTTGGATATACAGGCTGATTTTGATTAGGAATGCCTACAGAAGTTGTTACTTGGACTGAAATGCCACCTGGATTGGCCGGTTGCCCTGGTACAGCAACAGGATAAGTTGCTTGAGGATAGCTTGGATACGTAACAGGATAGGTGGCCGGGTAATTAGTTGGATAATTAGCTGGGTAATTGGTTGGGTAATTGGTTGGGTAATTAGCCGGATAAACGACCTGTCCCGGAGCCAGAGTGGGTGCTGGCATGACGATCGGATAAACCATCTGCCCTGGATAGGTATTGACCGGGCTACCTGTAGGCGTATTAACGACTGCTGTGGTTGAACTAGGGCTAGAAGGTGTAGCGATTGTAGTCGTGCCAGTGGTGGCTTGAACAGGAGTTGATCCAGTGGTTGATGCCGTACTAGTAGTCGAGCTAGTGGTTGATGTTGTCGGTTGATTCGTACTGGTAGTGGTGCTAGGTTGGCCTGAGGTCGTTTGAACTGTTCCAGTAGCAGTTGTAGTAGTGTTTGTAGTGGAACTAGTAGTGGCTGGAGCGGTGACTGAATTGTTTGCGGAATTACTCGCTGGGCTAGTGTTATTGGTAGTGTCGACTGTGACAACCGTAGAGCCAGTAGTGGTTGTAGAAGGTGGAGTTTGAGCCAGAACCGTGGGGGAAACGAAGAGAACGCATACTGCACTCAGCGGCATGGTTTTCAGGAAGTTCATCAACAGAGAGCGATGGTAATAGTTCATATTGCCTGGTTGTTTGAAATGATGCGTGAAGATACCCCGAGCTACGCACCCTGAACGATCGAGCTGAAGCAACAAAAATCCCGACTCTGGGCATAATTGGTGTTTTCTCCTAATCATGCGCCCAGTGAAATCTCACGACTGAATGATTTGTTTCAATGGTTGAATTAGTAGTTTGTCAATTGATGGCGATCGAGCCAGATATCATTAAGAACCATGACGATGAAGATTGGCAATTTCTGAGATCGATTGAAGTTATTCTCAAACGCAATTCACTCTTAGATCGCTATCTTCAGGACAAACTAACCACTTCTGTCAGCCGTAAGATTCTGGAAATCAGAATTTGGCCTGATTAGGCTTCAGTCCCTCAATCATTGAGAACGGTTAGATAACGAGTTCTCTAAAAACAGGCTGATTGTATCTACTTTGATTCAAAAGCTGGTTCAGAAGTTCCGCTCATCGTCATATTTTTTCTTTGTAGTTTTTTGTCACAATTTTCCTGCTTAACCTGACTGGGAGATGCAGTACTGGCGGCAAAACTCCAGGGCTACCAACAGGTCACTTGTTTGTTGGGGATAAGCTACTTGAGGGCGCCCCATCACGATTAAGCAAATATTTAACTTTGCGGCTATCTGGCGCTTGATGTCTTCGCCTCCAGCCACCCCAGAGGCTTTGGTAACTACAGTCGTAATTTGCCACTGCTGCCACAATGCCTGCTCTAATTCAGCCGAAATCGGTGGCCGAATGGCAATGAGCCGATCGCTGGTAAACCCTGCCTGTAATGCGGCCTGTAATGCGGTTACAGATGGCAAAATCCGGGCAAATAACGTGGCTCTTTCCTGCCAAGGCTGGAACAGTGGTAGCGATCGATAGCCCAGCGTCAACAGTACTCGCTGTCCGACTAAATAGTTACCCGCCAACAAGCTCTCAAACCCATCTAAGTAAACAATAGTCGAGGCTCCAGATTCCTCCTGCCCCATCTCCCTGATCTTTTCCATCTCCCCCACTTCTGGTCGCTCATAGCGTAAATAGGGAAGCTGATACTCCTGAGCTACCGCGATCGCTAATTGGGAAATTTCGGCGGCAAAAGGATGGGATGCATCTAAAATCGCTCCGATCTGGTGTGCCTGTATAAAGGGCGGCAGCGATTCGGGGGTGAGATAGCCGACCCGAATGCTCAAGTGCGGGGAGATCGGATAGAGCGATCGAGCGGATTCTGTTGTTACCGAAATGACACAGGCGAACCCGGCATCTGCGATCGACTGTGCAAGTGCCGCGCTTTCCTGAGTGCCACCAATTAACCAGAGCCGTTTCTGACTGTGCAATGACGAATGATCAAATTGACTTAGGGAGAGTTAGGGATTAATTCAGTAGGACTAAAACCCCACTTTATATAGCAGGAATAATTCTTCGGCCTGACTTTTGACAATTCGCCCACCAACAGATTGAATCAATTTCTTCCAATGGGCAACCGGTTCTAGAAACACTTCTGCCCCCAAGTAGGTTTCTAAAATGGCCCAGTTTTCGGCCAATGGAGCATCTGTATCGATAATGTCAAACACAAAAGAACCACCGGGCTTCAGCACTTTTTTGACTGCGGTCATCACCTCGCCCCAATAGGCTAAGGGATAGTAGCAACTGACTCCGGTAGCAATCACTAAATCAAACTGTCCATCTGGATAGTTCAACTGATGGGCTGGAGCCAGTTCTACACCTTTAAACAATTTGGAATTTAGTTGGGGGCCGCGCGCATTCAGCAATTCCTGGGCCGTGGTACTGATCTCCTGGCCATAGAAGAAGGCTCCCCAGTCACGCCAGGGATAAATCAGGAAGCTGACGCCACAGCCAATGTCTAAACAGCGCTGATTCTTTTGCGGTAGGGCGAGTTGCCAGAATGGTGAGGTGAGCTTGGCCTGAAGCAATCCAGCAGAGCGTTCCTGGGCGATCGGCATGGCCTGGACTTCTTCTGGTAGCTCTACCGTTTCACCCCGGTATTCTCGGTTAAACCGATTGGCGACTGTGTTTAGCCGATCCTGCCAATCTTGCGGTTGGTTTAACGCGCCAAAAAAACTGGTTTTGGAAAACGCGGACTCGGATTCAGAATTTGGTTTCTTTGCCATTGCTTTACAAGGTGAGCGGATCGCTCATAGTCAGTCGTCAGCGATCGACATCATTATCCAGCTAAAAACTGATGACTCACAACTGGCCACTGCACACCTGGAAACTCCTAACTACCCTTTAACGCTTTAGTGAAGTTACGGCGATAGGATTTGTTAAATACCAATATGGGCCATAACAAGCCGAGGTAGATCCGCCCCTGGCTAAAATTCGTCCGGTTAAAGCCGCTCCAGAACTTCCATAGTCCCCCTGCGTACACAATTCCTAGCAAAATGGCCACTAAGGTTGTCATTGCCACCATCCTTTAGGTAATACCAAAATTCCCTAGTACTGTTCTATCCTACTCACAGGAGTCTATTGGTCAGCAACTCACGTTTGTAACAAGCTATTTACCATTGAGAGAGACTGGCGATCGCAAAAGCCCACATTACTATTGAGAAAGTACAAGGAAAGCTGATCTGAAAGTCATCAGGCAATAGAATTTCAGCATCCAACTATTAGCACCCCTGGATTCTCTTAAGTTCTCAACTCCAATGCTAAATTTCTTGAATTTGATACTGGACGGTGGCTGTTGGATCGAGTTTTCCGGCGCAATCACTTAAGGCAATTGCTACGAAGCGAATCATCTCAGACTTCTAAGGGCTAATTCCCCATTTACCCAACCATAATTTCGATTTCAAGCATAGAGTTAGGACGGAGAATTTATGCGAGCAGTTCTGATGGCAGGAGGATCTGGAACACGGCTCAGACCGCTAACGTGCGATCTGCCGAAACCGATGGTGCCTGTGCTAAATCGACCGATCGCTGAACACATTCTGAATCTGCTCAAACGTCACCGCATTACTGAAGTGATCGCGACACTGCATTACTTACCGGATGTGATGCGAGATTACTTCCAGGATGGCAGTGACTTTGGTGTACAGATTACCTATGCGGTCGAGGAAGACCAACCGTTGGGTACGGCAGGCTGTGTCAAAAATATTGCTGAGTTACTGGATGACACCTTTTTGGTGATTAGTGGTGATAGTATTACTGACTTTGATCTGAGAGCCGCGATCGAATTTCATCAGCAACATCACTCTAAAGCCACCATTATTCTGACCCGAGTGCCCAATCCTCTAGAGTTTGGAGTCGTCATCACGGATGAAGACCATCGCATTCGGCGGTTTCTAGAAAAACCTTCTAGCAGTGAGGTCTTTTCCGACACTGTCAACACGGGCACTTACATTCTGGAACCGGAGGTGTTGGATTATCTGCCCCCGAATCAAGAAAGCGATTTTTCTAAAGATCTGTTTCCTCTACTGCTGGAAAAAGGGGAACCGATGTATGGCTATATTGCCGAGGGCTATTGGTGTGATGTTGGTCACTTAGATGCCTATCGCGATGCCCAGTACGATGGCTTGATGCGCAGGGTATACCTCAATTTTGCCTATGAGGAACGATCTCCCGGTGTCTGGGTTGGTCAAAATACTTTTTTCGATCCCAGTGCCCGGATTGAACCGCCTGTGCTAATTGGTAGCAATTGCCGGATTGGCCCACGCGTACAAATTGATGCTGGCACGATCATTGGTGATAATGTCACTGTTGGAGCAGATGCTGACCTGAAACGGCCAATTATTTGGAATGGCGCGATTGTGGGGGAAGAAGCCCACCTCCGAGCCTGTGTGATTGCGCGCGGAACCAGAGTCGATCGCCGGGCCCATGTTTTAGAAGGAGCGGTAGTTGGGCCGTTATCGACGATCGGAGAAGAAGCCCAGGTCAGCCCTGGAGTGCGGGTGTGGCCGAGTAAACGAGTGGAACCAGGGGCCACCCTCAACATTAATTTGATCTGGGGACATGCGGCCCATCGCAATTTATTTGGTCAACGGGGGGTGTCTGGGCTAGCGAATGTTGATGTGACGCCAGAATTTGCGGTCAAATTAGGCGCGGCCTATGGTTCGACGCTCAAACCGGGTTCCTCGGTAATGGTGTCTCGGGATCAGCGCACCATTTCTCGGATGGTGTCGCGATCGCTAATTGCTGGCTTAATGTCAGTGGGGATCAATATTCAAAACCTGGAAGCAACCGCAATTCCATTGGCGCGATCGGCGGTTCCCACACTCCGGATTGCAGGTGGCATCCATGTGCGAGTGCATCCCGATCGGCCTGACCATATTCTGATTGAGTTTTTTGATCACAAAGGGATTAACGTTTCTAAAGCTCGTGAGAAGAAAATTGAAGGAGCTTACTTTAAAGAAGATTTCCGCCGAGCGCAAATTCACGAAATTGGCAATGTTACTTACAGCAATCAGGGGCTAGAAATCTATAGCACGGTGTTTCAGCGGCGTCTGAATATTGAAGCGATTCGGAACAGCAGTTCTAAGGTCGTGATCGATTATGTGTATGCCGTATCGGGGGCTGTACTACCCCAACTTTTAGCGCAATTTGGTTGTGATGCGGTGGTGTTAAATGCCAGCCTGACCCAAACGTCGCCAACCGTGGCCGATCGCGAAATGCTCCTGAATCAGTTGGGCCATGTGGTGGAAGCGGTGAAAGCCACGTTTGGAGTGCAGGTGTCTGCCAATGGGGAGCAGCTGATTCTAGTAGATGAAGCCGGTAGCCCGATTCGAGGTGAAATGCTGACGGCCCTGATGACTGAAATGATCCTAATGCACCATCCTCGTAGTACGGTCGTTGTGCCGGTTCATGCGTCTAGCGCCGTGGAACAAATTGCTCGTCGCCATGATGGTCGCGTGATTCGGACGAAAGCGAATCCAACGGCGTTGATGGAAGCCTGCCAAATGAATCCTAATGTAGTGCTGGGTGGTAGCGGGGATATGGGTTTTATCTTTCCACAACTACATCCTGGCTTTGATGCAATGTTCTGTATTGCCAAGCTGATCGAAATGCTAACGATTCAAGAACGATCGCTCGGACAAATTCGCTCAGAAATGCCCCGAGTTTGCCACAAAACCTATACCGTGCGGTGCCCCTGGTCTGTGAAAGGGGCGTTAATGCGGCATCTAGTTGAAACCCATCCTGTGGAATGCCTGGAACTGGTAGATGGCGTTAAGATCTTTAACTATCAGCGAGATAGCTGGGTGTTAATTTTGCCCGATGCGGGAGAACCGTTAGTGCATATTTTTGCCAACAGTAGCGATCGTAATTGGGTGGATGAAACCCTCCGAGAATATCGAATCAGAGTCCAAGATTTTGTTGATTCGGAACATGAAATGGAAGAGTTTCCGGTAGAAGCATCGTATTGAAGTGCCTGTAAACTGAGAGGCAACTTGAGCGATCGAACAATGTCTCTGAGCAATGGGTCAAAGTCGTTCTGGCCGATCTGGTATTTTCAGTATAGAATAGATGTACTAGTTTGAAATACAACATCCATAGTGGAATTGTTCGTAGTCTATGAATTCGCTGTTCCATCGGTTGATAGACGATGAACCTTGTCTGCTCTGTAATCATGCAACGGTTTAGCGATATAGCTGTTAAAATAAACAGCCACGGTGATTCGCTGCCCACGGAATCTTAACTGCTGAATGTGACCTATGAATAGCTGTATTTTGATGGCAGAGATTGTTCAGGAACCGGCAATCCGCTCCACGCCTGAAACCCAAACCCCAATGACCGATATGATTGTGGAGTTTCCTGGTTTGCGACCCGATGATCCAGCATCACGGCTTAGGATTGTGGGCTGGGGAAATCTGGCTCAAGAAATGCAAGAGCGCTACCGCAAGGGCGATCGTGTGGTAATTGAAGGTCGTCTGAGTATGACCACTGTGGAAAATCCAGAAGGATATAAGGAAAAACGGGCGGAGTTAATTGCTCAACGAATTCATCGCTTAGAGGCTAATGCGTTGTGGGAAAGCACTGCTACTACAGGAACCGCTGCGATCGGTGCTGAGAATCAATTTGCTGCTCCTCAACGGACAGAAGCTCCTACGGCCGCGCGATCGACGTCTAAGGCGCCGACTACT
>DATNPU010000072.1:0-18555 GCA_036703105.1 Microcoleaceae cyanobacterium | reverse complement strand
TCCCGTGATTCGACAGGGATCTTGTCGTTACAGTTTTGGCATCAGGGCAAACTTCTTGGGCACGATACAATAAATTCAGCAAAATTAACATTAGAGTATTGCTCAAGGCAGCATACGGGAGATTGAGACACGCATGGGCAGAGTCGTTGGCATAGACTTGGGGACAACTAACTCCGTCGTCGCTGTGATGGAAGGCGGAAAACCAGTCGTCATCGCAAATGCAGAAGGAATGCGAACGACCCCTTCCGTGGTGGGCTTTAGTAAAGAAGGGGAACGCCTGGTTGGACAGATGGCACGGCGGCAAGCGGTATTAGACCCGCAAAATACTTTTTATGCTGTGAAGCGGTTTATGGGCCGCAAATACACCGAACTGCTGGCTGACTCGAAGCGAGTGCCCTACACGATTCGCAAAGATGATGTCGGCAATATTCGGATTAAGTGTCCTCGTTTGCAAAAGGAATTTGCCCCGGAAGAAGTTTCGGCCATGATCCTGAAGAAGTTGGCGGAGGAAGCCAGCCGCTACCTGGGCGAACCCGTGACTGGGGCTGTAATTACCGTTCCCGCGTACTTTAATGACTCGCAACGGCAAGCCACTCGTGATGCGGGACGGATTGCTGGATTAGAAGTGAAGCGGATTCTGAATGAACCGACGGCTGCCTCATTAGCTTATGGACTCGATCGCCGCAGTAATCAGACCATCTTAGTGTTTGACTTAGGTGGCGGTACGTTTGACGTTTCCGTTTTAGAAGTGGGTGATGGCGTCTTTCAGGTGAAATCTACCAGTGGCGATACTCAGCTCGGTGGGAATGATTTTGACCAGCGGATTGTCGATTGGCTAGCCGAGCAATTTCTGGAACAGGAAGGGGTTGACCTCCGCAAGGATCGGCAGGCTCTCCAGCGACTCACTGAAGCCGCCGAAAAAGCCAAGATCGAACTGTCAGGTGTGACTACAACTGAGATCAATCTGCCCTTCATTACAGCCACAGCCGATGGCCCCAAGCATTTAGAAACTCGCTTAACCCGATCGCAATTTGAAGGTCTGTGTAACGATTTGCTGACTCGCTTACGTGGCCCTGTGAGACAAGCCTTGCGCGATGCGGCTTTGGGGCCAGGTGAAATTGATGAGGTTGTACTGGTCGGTGGTTCCAGCCGGATTCCGGTGGTACAGGAATTAGTCCGCAGTTTCATCGATCGCGAACCGAACCAAAACGTCAATCCAGATGAAGTAGTGGCGGTGGGAGCAGCGATTCAAGCGGGAATTCTGGCAGGTGAAGTTAAAGATATCTTGTTGCTGGATGTTACCCCACTGTCGCTCGGTCTAGAAACGATCGGGGGCGTGATGAAAAAGCTGATTCCTCGCAACACCACGATTCCGGTACGGCGATCGGATGTTTTCTCAACTGGAGAAGACAACCAGACGATGGTGGAAGTGCATGTACTTCAGGGTGAACGGGAAATGGCTGTAGGGAATAAATCCCTAGGGCGATTTAAGTTGGTCGGCATTCCGCCAGCTCCAAGAGGCATTCCGCAGGTACAGGTATCGTTTGATATTGATGCTAATGGCATTCTGCAAGTCACGGCGATGGATCGCACGACCGGACGGGAGCAGAGCGTCACGATTCAGGAAGCCTCAACCTTATCGCAGGATGAAGTTAATCGGATGATTCGGGAGGCTGAAGAGTATGCCGATGCCGATCGTCAGCGTAAAGCCAAAGTCGAGAAACGCAATCGAGCCGAAGCCTTAACTTTCCAGGCAGAACGGCAGTTACGGGAAGCAACTTTGGACTTTGGGATGCAATTTGTTAGCCCCTATCGCACCCGGATTGATCGTGCCGTGCAACAGGTACGAGAGGCGTTAAACCAGAACGACGATCGCGGCATTGACCAGGCTCAAGCCGATTTACAAGATGCCCTGTATGACCTGAATCGAGAGGTCTATCAACGCAATAAGGAAGAAGAAGAACAGGATAGCTTCTTTGGCGCGATCAAGAGTTTCTTCACCGATGACGATGAAGATTACTACTACGACGATCGTCGGTATGGAGAATCCCGCTACGGGACGAGCGGCAGTTCGTGGAATGACTCGCCTCGCTATGGTAGCGATCGCTATGGTTCAGGCAGTAGTTCCTGGAATGACAATCGTTATGAGCGGCGGGATTATAGCTCTAGCAGCAGTTCCAGCGGTAACTCTTGGAACGATAACAGTTACGATCGCCGTGACTATGGCAGCAGTAGTAGCGCTCCTCGTAATAACGATCGCTATGGTGCCGGCAGTGGAGCGAATGCTGATCGCTACGAGCGTCGTGACTATGGCAACAGTAGCAGTACTCCTCGCAATAAGGATCGCTACGGTGCTGGTAGTAGTGACTCCTGGTATAGCGATCGTCCTGCTGCTCCGAGTCCTCGCTACGACGATCCTTATAGCCCCAATCGAGGGAATCCTCAGAATGCAGATCGCCCCGCTAGAGATCGCGGTTGGGATGAGCGGGAGCCTGCTCGCCCGGAGAATCGCTCGGGTTCCCCTGCTCCCGCCGATCGCTCCAATGATTACCGTCCGTCTACTGCTCGTCCAGCCGAGCGTGATCGGGCAGAACGTCGTCCCACTGCTCGTCCCCCGCGTAATCCTCGTCCTAACTTATATGAGGACAATTGGGATGATGATGACGATTGGCTGTAAGTTCTGTCATTCCAGATCAGTGATTTGCTTTAATGGTTGAATTACACCCTACTGATTCTGCCTGATGATCGAGCCTAGCTCGTTCGCGATCGTGTTTATCTCAATCCCACCTGCTTACTGATTCCGTTCTTCCATGCAAAACTTTCGGAACTATTACGACATTCTGGGAGTAGCCAGAGATGCCAGTGCGGAGGACATCAAAAAGTCCTTTCGGCGATTGGCGCGGCAGTATCACCCAGATTTGAATCCGGGCAACAAGGAAGCGGAAGAAAAGTTCAAATCGATCAATGAAGCCTACGAAGTGCTGTCTGACTCCGTTAAACGGGCACAGTATGACCAGTTTGGCCGCTACTGGCAACAGCGAGGCTTTCAGAGCAGTGGCAAAGCCTCCGGTTTCCGAGGCTGGAATGGCCGTGGCAACGATCGCCCTAGCGGTGAGGTGGATTACGGTGAATTTCGGGACTTCAACAGCTTTGTCGAACAATTGCTGAATCGCCGTGAAAGTGGAACGGTCGCTGGGATGGCCCAAGATGTTTTCCGACCTGGCACGACTAAGAAAACCCGCACTATTTCTCGCCCCAGCCCCCGCGATGCCGAAGCTCGGTTAACCGTGCCTTTAGAGAAAGCGTATTTAGGCGGACGGGAACGGATTCGGTTAGAAGATGGCCGATCGCTGGAAGTGAATATGCCACCCGCGATGGTGTCTGGACAACGGGTACGGCTGAAAGGTCAGGGCGTGAATGGCGGCGATTTGTATCTGAAGATTACTGTAGCGCCCCACCCCTTCTTTAAGCTGGAAGATAATGATGTGGCTTGCCAAGTGCCGATTACCCCAGCAGAAGCGGTGTTAGGCGGCGCGATCGAAATCCCAACCTTAGATGGCTTGGTGAAGATGACGATTCCGCCTGGGGTACGATCGGGACAACGACTGCGGCTGGCGAACAAGGGCTATCCTGGGATTAGCGGCAAACGTGGTGATCAGATTGTCGAAGTCCAGATTGCCACGCCGAAGGAACTAAGTGAGCCAGAACGGGAACTATACGAGAAACTGCGGGAGTTGGAAACGTTCAATCCCCGCGCTGATTTACCCGTATAACTGAGTGGACGTAACTTAGTTGATGGCTGAATTAGCTTCCGGTTCTCGGTTAGGTCGCCAGTGAGCACCGAGATAGCGTTTGCAACTACTTTCAATTTCAACTTGCCAATCGATCGTGTCAATCGGAAATTCTTTTAATAAATTAGCTAGGTCATCCACGATCGGTACAGCATACTGATCACGGTGAAAACCATTTCCGAGTAAATCTAAATCCTCGGAATAAATCATATTTGTGTTATATGTGCCATCTTTTGTCATGAAGCGAGAGGCTTCAAACACACAAATTCGATGGCTTTTCGTATTCGACTGGCGGGCACGTTGCGATCGAGGCGTTCCCGGTTTTGCCGCTGGCTGTTTCCCTTTCTCGGAGTCGAGCGCCCATAAGTGATCGAGACAAAGATGAATGTCTTTTTGATAGGACGACACTACATTAGTCTGATTACCTGGAAAAGGCGAAAAAATGTAGGTACGAACGGCTCTCGGCATATCTCGTGTGACTAACTTGAGAATGCCCCGTCTACCCCGAATCAATTTCAGCACTTCGTAAGGCTTTCGAACTATTTCCTCACCTTTTTTCCAGGTCAGGACTCGCTTAATCCAATCAAACAGATCGCCGAATATCCGCATAGGAGGTATTATCCATTTGATGCCTCTACCTCAAGAGTGCCCAGCCTACTCAGGGAAATCACTACTGAAACCTGATATTCCTTGCGTAAAAAGTTAGGCTATTAAACGGTAGACAGTATAGTAATTTTTACCGTGTAGGATAGAAAGAAGGCAATGGTGGTAATGGACAATGCTGGATAGCCAGACATCCTCCATTACCTAACTGTTTAGATTTCGCGCACAACCGGTTTGCCGTCTACTACTTCGCCCACGAGCACCAGATCGGTCACGCCGACGAACAAGCCGTTTTCCAGCACCCCTGGAATATTATTGATTTGCTTTTCTAGACCGGCGGGATCGTCAATCCCATTGGCGAATTTGACATCAATCACGAAGTTCCCTTGGTCTGTGATCACAGGGCCGGCTTTCTTCACGCCCATCCGGAGTTGCGGCTGTCCTCCCAGTTTCTCGATCGCTTGCATTACCGGAGTCATGGCCATTGGAACCACTTCCACAGGTAGCAAAAAAGTGGTGCCCAGCTTATCGACTAGCTTGCCGCTATCGACAACCACAATGAATTCTTCGGCAAAGCCATCGACGATTTTTTCGCGGGTATGAGCTGCCCCACCGCCTTTAATCAGGTTTTTGTTGGGGTCAACTTCATCCGCCCCATCGATCGCAATATCAATGCGATCGACCTCGTTCAGGGTAGTTAGAGGAATTCCGTATTCTCTCGCCAGTACATCTCCTTGAAATGACGTAGTTACTCCTTTAATGTCCCGTAGTTCCCCGGACTTCAAGCGGGCTCCCAGTGATTCGATCATGTAAGCAGCCGTTGAGCCAGTACCTAAGCCGACGATGGAACCAGATTTGACTCTAGCGGCGGCTGCCTGTCCAACCATCTGTTTCATCAATTTCACGGGATCGACTTCTGTACTCATGACACTATTTCCTTAAGGTTACGTAGGGCAACAGCCGCAACTGTGAAGTATGTTGACAATATTTGCTAGGCTGCAACAGTCAGTCTACTACTAGTCGCGATCGTTCCCTGCACTCACCCGTGGATTACACCAAACTCCCCCTCCAACGCGCCTTTCTGTATAGCAAAGTTTGCCTGAATCTGCTCAAGTATCCGTTGTTATTTCTGGCGACTTTTCTGTTGATTACCCATTACGGACAAGGAGTATGGGTTGAAGTATTTAAAGCTCTGGTGTCGATCGCCTTTTCCGGCATTATGGTCTGGCTAATTGGACGTGAGCTTTGGAACAATAAGCATCGCTTAGAGTTAGTTTGGTGGGTTTATTTCCGGAGTGGACTCCTCACCTATGTCCGGGCAATCTTAATTCTGACCTGTACCTTATTTACGGCGGGAGTCATCGGTACCATTTCTCCCGACTTTATGCGAACGGGTTGGGCAAATTGGCTATTTGGCTATTCCACCAATGTGACGTTTCAACCCTTAATCGCAATTCAACAAGCTGATGAGGTAGCTGCCTCGACTGGGTTAATTCAGTTTGATGTAGGTACAATCCTGACGATCGGCTTCTGGTTATTAATGATTTTGGCGGTGCCATTTCTGGCAGAAATTGAGGAGAAGATCTTTCGGCAGGGAGTGCATACCTGGAAAGCCATGGTCAAGCGCTCGATCGCCTTTGGCTTGGCGCACCTGATTATGGGCATTCCTCTATTTATGGGAGTAACGCTTTGTGTCCCTGGTTTTCTGTTCGCCTGCCGCTATAAATACGGGTATCATCGTCATTTAAAGAAATTCAACGATGAACTGACCGCTCAGGAAGCCGGAGTGCGAGCCAGCACCGCCGACCATGCCGTGTATAACGCAATTTTGCTCACCAGTTTGACCGCTATGCTGCTTTTGCTTTAGAACAAGGGAATAGATTAAGCCCCTCATATCTGGTAAGTGTCGGTGCTATGAGCCAGAGTCATGATTCTTCGGTGGACTATCAACACTATGCGGCGCTATCCCCTCAAGAACGCCAGTTGTTGATTGCGGATGAGCAGACCTCATCAGAGTTGAAAACGGTATTGCTGTATCAGCAGGGGCAGCACTGGACAGAACAGCAGGCCTTTGAAGAAGCGATCGCGTGTTATAGTGCGGCGATCGAGCTAACTCCTCACGACTTTCCATCTCTGCGCAACCGAGCCGATGTCTTGCTGAAAAAGCAGCGCTATCGAGAAGCGATCGCTAGTTATGACCAAGCCTTAGCCCTCCGTCCCGACCATGCTGACTTGTGGCAGTCTCGGGGCCATGTGTTGCAACAAATTTATGACTATGAAGCTGCTTTAGAGAGTTACGATCGGGCTTTATCGTTAGACTTGCACAATGCCCAACTGTGGCACGATCGCGCAGCCGTGTTATTTGACTTAGAACAATATCCAGAGAGTCTGGATACGCTAGATCGGGCAATGGAACTGGAACCGGAGCATCCTGATCTCTGGCAACTGCGGGCAAAAGTGTTAGCTAAACTAGATCAACGAGAAGCGGCGATCGCTTGCTGTGATCAGGCTATCAAGACCAAGTCTGATGATGAGCAATCCTGGCGCATCCGGGCATCACTCCTTCAAGGACTCGATCGCTACGAAGAAGAACTCAGTAGTTATGATCAGGCGTTGGCTTTGAATCCGATGGATGCTGACCTGTGGCGATTACGAGCAGGAACGCTGAAACAGTTAGGGGATTATGAGGCAGCGATCGCTAGCTACGATCGAGCGATTGCTATCTATCCCAACGATCATCATCTCTGGTATCAACGAGGTCTGCTGTTACGACGATTGCAGCATTATGAAGGAGCAGTATCGAATTTTGATCGAGCATTAGCCTTGCGATCGACGTTTTATCCTGCCACTCGCAGCAAGTTATTTACCTTAATTAAAAGTGGTCAATTGCTCAGCTATTTCAGCGATCGGCGTACGCTAGCGGAACGTCAAGCCTTGAATAGTGATCTCCGCCAAGTATTAGAAACCCTCGTTAAAACCAAATTGCCAACGCTAATTATTCTGGCATTAATGGCACTGGCCAGCACTCACAGCCGCACGATCGGTCTGACAGTTGCCGGAGGATTTTTAGCGATCGTTTTAATTAGTGACCTAATCACCGAATCACAACAATAGCTTTATCGATACAAACCAAATAGTCTAAACACTTAACTAATAGTTATAGCTATTTCTAAATATGGATTCAGAGGAGAATTCTCAGCAGCACCTTAAAGCTGTTCGGGAAAATGTATTTACACCAGAAACCTTTTCACCTCCATGGGATAGTAATCCAGTTGATCTTTTAGATTTTCCACTTGACTTCCCATATAGCTTGAAGGAGTGGAATGCGATTTTTGAGACATTGATATCTCTACTTGCTCATCCAGAAAATTGGGTGCGGGATAGGGCAATTGACAAGCTGGTTTATGCTTTAAAGGTGGAGGAGTCACAACGCTCCAATTGTGCAGATTACCAACCGTGCCCAACTGATCAACGGATAAAATCTATTTTTGCAGCGATTACCACCCAAACACTACATACCTCTAATATCTTTGAAGTATTCTGCTCCAAATTCAAGTTCTTGGAAAAAGAATCACTTTTTCATCGCTTACTTCTGGAATGGTTAAATCAATTAGCGGCTTCAGAAGATCATGATACTCTTACCCAAGAAGCGATCGTAGCCGCACAGCTTTTTTTGGGTGCTTATGATTCAACTTGGCAAGCAGTTGGGACAACTCTGTTAGAACTGCTAGACCATACTGACCTAAATCTTCGGGCTTGTGCTGCTTATCAAATTGGTAAGTTTTGTAGCAAAGCCGTTTCCAGAAAAGACAAAGGTTGGGATTGGGATGATGAGAAGGATGGTCAGGATCAGCAATCGATTGTTGGAATGCCACCTATTAATGTTTTGCTATCAATTATTCGTACTAAAGAGCTTGAACGCCCAGGAGTCGCTGGGGCGTTCTGGAGTGTGATTCCTAAAGTAGGATTTGATGCGAATGAATGGCTACTGAATATTTTAGAGAATTCACCAGAACTAGAACCTGATATTCCCTACTTCCCTTGTAATTTAGGGTTTGATGCCCATGAACGATTTAGCCGAGATCCTAATGCGGTGCGTCGTTTAATTGATGCAGGGCGGGTTGATATTGCGATTGCGGCAGCAACGGATGAAAGTTGCAAAATTGATGCTCTTGAACCCTTATTAATTGAGCTAGGTTATGATGATGACCCTGAAATAGTTCGGCTTGCGTCTTGGCATCTAGCTTACTACTACCATTATCAACATCCACGAGGGGCAGAACTGGAATTTATTGAGTTGATTAGTGAGCTATCAGAGATTGATTTGTTTTTGCTATTTTCTGAGAAAAAAGATACAACTTCTCCCTATGCAGTCGTAATTTATCCCAAAGAAACTAACCAAACGTTTAGTCGATCGATCGCCCAAAAATGGATAGACCAGATTTTTCCAGAAGCAATTAGAGGTAAACCTAGAGAAGATTTACCATTCATAGCTTCACGTTGGTATCAACGAGGCTATGTTGACTATCATCTTTCTACCCAAAATATGGAGTCCGACTCAATCGACAACGTGATTATTGGGTATCGTTCCAAACTACCCTGGAACCCTAAACAGTTCTTGTAGCAACTGGTACACCGTTCTGACTCAATAAAAAAAGGGGTAGTTATTCACCACCCCTGAACTTAAGTTAACGATCGATTTAGTCGATGCCTTCGATGCGGTCTTCGACTTCTTGATACAACTGGCGCAGGCGATCGAGGTTTTCCTCGGTAGTTTCCCAATAGCCGCGACCATTAGCTTCCAGTAGGGTCGTCACCATCTTACGGAAGGAGTTGGGGTTGAGATCGAGTAAGCGCTTACACATCTCATCGTCCTTGAAGAAGGTGGTGTTGGCATCTTCATAGACCCAGTTATCCACCGCTCCCGCCGTTGCTGACCAACCCATTGTGTTGACCAAGCGCTTCGAGAGTTCCCGCACTCCTTCGTAACCGTGGGACAACATGCCTTCGTACCACTTGGGATTCAGTAACTTGGTGCGGGCATCTAGCCGTACCGTTTCAGACAGCGTCCGGACTTGAGCGTTGGCAGTCGTTGTGTCTGCAATGAAGGACGTGGGAGCCTTGCCGTCATTCCGGAGCCGGGCGACAACCTTGGTGGGATCGGAGTCGTAGTAGTGAGATACATCGGTGAGCGAGATCTCAGACGAATCGAGATTCTGGAAGGTGACTTCCGCTGTCTTCAGCGCCGATTCAAAGATTTCCCGACTTTGATCCATGTTGCCCGGACTATCCGACGAGAAGGCAAAGGATTTGCGAGAGAGATACATATCCTGCAACTCGGCTTCACTTTCCCAGGTACTATTTTCGATCGCCAAGTTGACGTTAGAGGAATACGACCCGGAGGCATTGGAGAAGATCCGGGTGGCAGCTTGCCGCAGTTCCACCCCCAATTCCTTGGCCTGCTGGATCGCGTGTTTGCGGACAAAGTTCATTTCCAGGGGCTCATCGGCTTCGGCAGCCATTTTCACGGCCCGATCGAGTAAGGCCATCTGGTTAATGAACAGGTCACGGAAGACGCCGGAGCAGTTGACAACCACGTCGATCCGGGGACGACCCAGTTCTTCGAGTGGAATCAACTCCAGCTTATTCACCCGTCCCAGTGAGTCGGGTAAGGGACGCACACCAACCATCCACATGATCTGTGCCAGCGATTCGCCGTAGGTCTTGATGTTGTCCGTTCCCCAGAGCACACAAGCGATCGTCTCAGGATACTTGCCACCGTTATCGGCATACTGACGGGCCAGCAGGCGATCGACGACCACTTTCGCAGACTTGACTGCCGCTGCCGTGGGGATGGATTGGGGATCCAGGGCATGGATATTCTTCCCTGTGGGCAGCACATCCGGGTTCCGAATTGGATCGCCACCGGGTCCCGGCAGAATGTATTCACCTTCCAGCGCCGTCAGCAGGGCACCCAGTTCGTTATCGGCCACAACTTGCTTAAGGCAGAATTCCAGATACTCAAACAGTGGTTTAATCTGCTCGGTATCGACTTTGGTGTAGCCCGCTTCATGCAATGCTTCGATCCAGGGTTCTTTCTTACCCATGTTGAAGAAGTTGAGCTTGGTGACACGGGACACCCGACCATCCGCATCGGTTTGGGCTTTTACCATCGCGGTGACGGCGGCTCGGACGGCTTGATTGATGTCGTTCAATAACTGCACATCATCCAGAACGCCGCGATCGCTATTTTGATAAATCTCATCAATGTTGCGGCTGAGGCTGTTGGCGATAATCCGTTGTAGGCTGAGAATCCCTTCTTCCTCGCGATCGAGTCCGGCAATATTCACCAGAGTCGCGATCGCTTCCTCGGCACTGGGTGGCTTCCCAATCACATGCAGACCACAGGGCAGCAAGCGCGATTCGATCTCCATCAGCTTGATGTAAACCTTACCAACAATGGCGTCCCGTTCCTCCTGGGACATATCCTTGGCATCCTGGTCGGGCAGGTGAATGTCTTTATCCAGGTTCACCATGCGGCACTTGTCCATGATGGTGTTTGTGATCGACTCACCCCGTCCGGTATCTTTCAAGGTTTGGTAGGAGGCGATCAGTTCGCTCAGTTCCTTCAAGCCTTTATAGAGTCCGGCATTTTCGGCGGGAGGAGTCAGGTAGCTGATCGTTTCCGCATAAGAGCGGCGCTTGGCGATCGTGGCTTCACTGGGGTTATTCGCCGCGTAGTAATACAGGTTAGGAATGGTGCCGATCAGACTATCGGGGAAGCACTCACCCGACATGCCGATTTGCTTACCAGGCATGAATTCCAGCGAACCGTGGGTGCCAAAGTGGAGGACGGCATCAGCTTGCCAGATTTGCTCCAGGTAGGTGTAGTAGGCAGCAAACCCGTGGTGCGGACTGGCAGACCGGGAGAACAGGAGCCGCATCGGGTCGCCTTCATAGCCGAAAGTCGGTTGAACGCCGATGAACACATTCCCAAACTCTTTCCCGTAAACCAGCAGGTTTTGGCCGTCAGTATTTAAGTGACCGGGAGGGGGACCCCAGGACGGAATCAAGCGATCGTAGTAGGGAGTCAGCCGCTCGTATTCCTCCACTGACATGCGGTAGGCAATATTCAGTTCGGGGCTGTTGTACTGGGCTTTGGCATCATGCAGCACTTCCAGCATCAAGGCTTCGGCGGTATCCGGTAAGCCTTCGACATCGTAGCCATTGTGCTTCAGCGATTCCATCACTTTATAGATGGAACCGAACACATCCAGGTAAGCGGCAGTACCAACGTTACCCTTATCTGGCGGGAAACTGAACACCGTAATCGCCACTCTCTTAGTCAGCTTTGGCTTCCGGCGCAAGTTCGCCCACTTCATTGCCCGTTGGGTGATCGCTTCCACCCGATCTTGCAGAGCGATCGCTTTACCAGTCGCCCCATCCCGACCAGACAAGATAATGGGTTCGATCGCGCCATCCAATTCCGGTAGGGCAATTTGCAACGCTACTTGAATTGGGTGTAAGCCTAAATCACTATCCTGCCATTCTTCCGTGGTTTGGAAGACCAAAGGCAGTGCCACCATGTAGGGGCGGTTCAGCCGCTTCAGGGCTTCGATCGCCTTGGGATGATCCTGACGCGCCGGGCCACCGACCAGGGCAAATCCAGTGAGGGAGATGACGACATCGACGATCGGATTTTTCGTAATTGGATCGTAGAAAAAGGCATCGACGGGTTTGGAGAAGTCCAGTCCACCCGCAAACACGGGCAATACTCGGGCGCCCATGGACTCTAACTCCGACACCATGGCCACATAGTGAGCATCATCCCCGGTGACTAAGTGCGTCCGTTGCAGGACTAGCCCCACACTGGGAGCCAGCGGATCCTTAACATCAGCGGAAATATCCGATCGGGAGTTAAACCAGTTGAGATATTCTTTGACATCCTCGTACATGCAGGGAGCGAGGGGATGCCAGATGCCTAAATCGGGGTAGGTAACGGGTTCTTGATATTGTAGGGAGTTGCCGTCGTTGGCGTTTTTATAGACATACTTATCTGCCAGCATCAGGAGGAAGTTTTCCAGGTTTTCCTGGTTGCCGCCTAACCAATACTGAAAACTCAACATGAAGTTACGAGCATCCTGCGCTTTATCCATCGGCAGGTACTTCAGCACCTTCGGTAACGTGTTGAGCAGTTTCAACATGGCATCCTGGAAGCTAGAGCCAGATTGCTCTTTGCGCTTCTTCATAAACTGGGCGATCGCGCTCTTGGATTGCCCCAGTTGTGCCATTGAGAAGCTGCCCATCTTATTCAGGCGCATCACCTGCGGCATAGATGGGAAGACGACCGCTACATCTAACCGATCGCGGTGAGGTTCTACAGCCGCCACCACTTTATCTGCCAGGTCTTCCAGGAAAATTAGCGAGGCAATGAAGATATTTGCCTCCGCCACATCGCGTTGAAAGGCTTCGTAATTTTCGGCACTGCGCAGTTCCTCAATCAAATAGCCACTAATTTCGACAGCCAGGTGGGGATGGTTCTGGTTAATCGAGCGCACCGCTGCCGATAGTGAACTTTGGTATTGAGGCTCTAGCACGACGTAGACCACCTTAAGCAGCGATCGTCCCCGGAGGTCATCGGGCGCAACGTGCCGAATGGTGGGCTTGACGTGAGTGAACATGCGGTTAAGCTCCTTAGATGGTCCGAGAGAGTGGCAATGGTGCTAAATAGCTACCATGAATGTTTGTATCAGAAAACCGTTACCACATGGGCATTTCAGCCCCTATCCGACACAAATTGATAAAAATATCGCAAAGAGCTTTTACATTTATTTGTCAAGATCAGCATTTTTACTCAATTTTTGTTTCGAACAATTAACTTTTCCTTTAAAAAGCGGTCATTTTCAGCCGAATATGGCAGTCAGATCGATTTATACAGTTTTCGTGACAGATTTTTGATCCAAGCCGATCCCCCTGCCTCCGGCATCCCCCTTGGTAAGGGGGACTGAGGGGGATCTGATCTGTTGCATTCACCAACCAAATTTTTATCAATAAAAAAGCGGCTTGGAGTCCTGCTCCAACACCGCCCTAGATGGGAAATAGATTGTGGCTGTTGATGTTTAGTCGATCGAAACCGCGTTGACATCAACCGTGTCCGAGCCGGAGGACGGGCTAGCTGTCGTGGTATCGGTAGCAGAGTCTTTGCTGCCTTTCACCTTCAAGCGATCGAGCAAGATTTGCGAAACTTCTGCCACTAACAACGTCGCGATTACCCCATCATCAATCCAACCGACGATCGGGAGAAAGTCAGGGGAAATATCCAGAGGGCTGATCAGATAGAGGATTGAGCCTAAGATGATCCACCAGCGATATTTGGGATTGCGAATGGTGTTGCGATACCAGGTATAAATGGCTTCGATAGAGAATGTCTTCATGGGGTGTCCTCCGACCTACATCATTGATCGTGGCAAATCCCCACGGAAACTTAGAGTGTGGATAACCCATGGTTTGGTAGTGAGAATCCCACTATTTGGGGTGGGGAGCTGGGGAGATGGGGCGTTGAGGTAGGTAGAGGAGATGGGGAAAGGTGAGTGAGGTGTATAGCAAAGTGCTGAGTGCTGAGGACTGAGTGCTGAGGATGGAAGCTAGGGATGGCAGTGTTCTCAGAAGTTTGATTGTCCTAACATGGATCAGTACTGCTATACCTGTGGCTCCAGTGCTACTTAATCAGGTGTAAGGAGCGCGATCGCTGGAGGGATTGCAGGGTGGCGTTGCCAGTGCAGAAGAGGGTTGTGGTGAGTTCGGCAGTGAGGATACTGACCAGGGTATGTAGGGCAGCTTCGGAGTCGTGGGCGGCTTGCAGAAAGGGCAATGCCATCCCGACTAAATCAGCTCCCAGGGCGATCGCTTTGGCGGCTTCTAAGCCATTCCGCAGACCCCCAGAGGCGATTAAGGGAATATGGGGAGCGATCGCTCTGACGGACGTAATACATTCCGCCGTGGGAATACCCCAGTCCGCAAAGGTGGCTGCTAACCGCCGTTGGAGAGGATCTTGCGCCCGTTCTCCTTCAACTTTGGCCCAGGAGGTTCCTCCGGCTCCTGCTACATCGATCGCGGCAACTCCAGCTTGAATTAATTGCTTTGCCATTACACCGGAGATCCCGTTCCCTACTTCTTTGGCAATTACAGGTACAGGGATTTTTTCACATAATCCGGCAATTTTATCGAGTAGACCAGAGAAATTAGTGTCGCCTTTAGTTTGCACACATTCCTGTAGTGGATTGAGATGCAGAATTAAAGCATCGGCTTCTAACATCTCGACAACTCGACGGCATTCATCTAGGCCATAACGATAATTCAATTGCACCGCGCCGAGATTAGCGAATAGCAGGATATCAGGAGCCACCGATCGCACTGCGAAGGTAGAAACCACCTGGGGATTTTCGACTGCCACCCGTTGGGAACCGACACCCATTGCGAGATTGTACTGTTGGGCGATCGTGGCTAACCGGTAATTGATCGTTTTGGCTAGATCCGTGCCTCCGGTCATGGAGGAAATTAGCAATGGAACGGATAAGGTTGTACCAAGGAAGGTAGTGCTGAGATCAATTTGATCGCGATTTAACTCTGGTAAACAACAATGCTGGAAGCGATAGCGTTCTAAGCCATTCGTCGTCTCTCGAAATTGCACATCTTCATCTAAACAAATGCGAAGATGATCGGCTTTACGAAGTTCAGTTTCTGCCACGGAAGTTCTGTACAAGGGAAATAAGGTACAGGTCTAGCCTAAAGCGAAACGGCGAAGGGATGCAGCCACCTAACCCCGCCATAACTCCACGCCATCTCGCCCATCTAAATCCTGAATGTAGACTCTCACGGTCTCTTCTCGGGCAGTCGGTAATTGTTTGCCAATAAAGTCTGGATGAATTGGTAGTTCGCGATGTCCCCGATCGACCAGTACCGCTAACCGAATCACCTGCGGTCTACCGTGATCTTTCACAGCTTCCAATGCGGCTCGTACCGTCCGACCTTTGAAGATCACATCATCTACCAGAATCACCGTTTTTCCAGTTAGATCGAAGGGAATGTCAGTTTTAGCCGGAGTCCGCAACCCGATCGTGTCCAAATCATCCCGGTAAAAGGTGATATCGATCGCGCCAACCGGCACAGGAATTTGCTCCAGCATCTCGATTTGCCGAGCGAGAATCTGGGCCAAGCTGACACCGCGAGTGTAAATCCCTAGTAGGACTAACTTGGACAAATCACCCGATCGCTCAATCATTTGCGAGGCTAGTCGATTTACAGTACGACGCACCTCATCCGCAGTCAGAATTTCGACAACTTCACCTGGCATGATCTCGTACAGGTAACATTGCAGGGGCAGGACTATCGATCACCATATCACGCGGTCGTCTCTTGTACCCATTGCCGCAAGTTGCGTAAGGCAGACATCAGCCCTAAGGCATCACTTTCATCAATGAATTGAAGGATTTTTCCGGCAGGTAGGAAAGGAAACGCTAAGCCGGAGCTAGATTCCACATAGCCCTGGTCTTGCAGACAATAGATCAACAACTTGCCTTTGAGGAAGTTATCCCCTGGTTGGCTCAAATAGCGCCAGACTTCCGGGATGCCTAATCGGGCATAGATCGGCAATTTATCGATCGCGCTTTTCGATAACGCCACTTCCAGAATTAAATCGGGCGGTGGATCAGTCTCTAGATTAATCTCTGGCTGACCTCGCATGTCCGGTTCATGCTGAATGTAGTAGGCACTTTCTGGTTCAGTCCCCAGTTGCAAGTCAGTCCGTTTTAAGGTTGGGGCTTTGTAGCCTTCAATCCGCAACTTCAGTTCATCGGCTAACACTAGCAACAGCGACTCAATCAGCTTGTGACAGCGTTCATGTTCATCCAAGGGATGCATCATCTCCAGTCGTCCGCGATCGTAGGTAAACCGCGCAGTTCGTTGGGTACGGCTGTCTGCCAGGATGGCTTCGTACTTCTGCCACTTGATCTGATCCAGAATCAAGCGCTGTTCGCTGGGAGCGGGTCCTTTTGCCATAAATCACTGCCGAAGTTGATTGCCCTATTTCCTATTAACGCACGGAACTCGCCCTACAATGCCATGTAGGTGAACAGTGCTGAAATAACGATGCATTGCCCCCCAACCCCCAATGCTGGGGGAGCTAAACCTTCAAAGTCCCCCAGCATTGGGGGATTTAGGGGGCTAGTCCGGCAATCGCTTCTTACGTCAGTGATCTTCCCATGTAGGTGATTCAGAGGCAGAGTGAGCTATGGTAAATCAGCCAATTCCCGTGTTGGTAAATGGTGCCGCCGGAAAAATGGGGCGGGAAGTGATTAAAGCCGTTGCCCAGGCGGACGACATGGTATTGATGGGAGCGGTCGATCGCAATCCCGATCTGTTGGGTCAAGATGCTGGAGAAGTGGCTGGCTGTGGCACGTTGGAAGTGCCCATTACCAATGATTTTCAGCCGATGCTGGCGTTTGTTTCCCAGGAAAAGCAACTGGGGGTGATGGTTGATTTCACCCATCCCGATTCGGTGTATGACAATGTGCGATCTGCGATCGCCTATGGAGTGCGCCCGGTGATTGGCACGACTGGACTCAGCCCGGAACAAATTCAAGACCTGGCAGAGTTTGCCGACAAAGCCAGTACCGGATGTTTGATTATTCCCAATTTCTCGATCGGCATGGTGCTGCTCCAACAGGCGGCAATTCGGGCTTCTCAATATTTCGATCATGTGGAAATTATTGAACTCCACCACAACCAGAAAGCCGATGCTCCCAGTGGTACAGCCATCCAAACGGCGCAAATGTTGGCAGAACTGGGTAAGACCTTCAATCCTGCCAAAGTCGAGGAAACCGAAAAAATTGCTGGTGCCAGAGGTAGCCTAGCCGATGAGGGCATTCGCATCCACAGTGTCCGCCTACCGGGATTAATTGCCCACCAGGAAGTGATCTTCGGCGCTCCGGGACAGATCTACACCCTGCGTCATGACACCAGCGATCGCGCGTGTTACATGCCAGGGGTATTACTCTCTATTCGTAAAGTCATCCAACTCAAAACTCTGGTCTATGGCTTAGAGAAAATCTTGTAAGTAATAAGCGTACCGTTTGATCCTCCCCAACCCTCGCGCTACGCGCCGCTAACGCTAGAAAAAAGGAGGGAGGCGTTCGCGAAGCGTGTGCGAAACCCATACCAAGTTTCTCTGAACTCCCCCTTACCAAGGCTACCGTGTACACAGATCTTTGATTGAGTTGCAAATTCAGGTTTGATCCCCCTAAATCCCCCTTAAAAAAGGGGACTTCAAATGCCCGTTGGTTCGGTTCCCTCCTTATTAAGGAGGGTTAGGGAGGATCGGCTCGACTTGTGTGTACACCGTAGCTTACCAAGGGGGATTTAGGGGGATCACCTACAGTTTGCTACTTACAATAGAACTCTTAAAACATCTTCTTAAGCGATCGACCTTCAGCGCTAAACCTTCAACACTCAGCCGTTAAGCAAAAACATTCACGCGCTAAGGTTAGACATTAACGCGCTAATCAAAAACATTCACGCGCTAAGGTCAGACATTAACGCGCTAACCAAAAACATTTAGCTGTTAATGTTTACCCTTTAGCTGCTAACTAAAAACATTCAGCCGTTAATGTTCAACATTTAGCCGTTAACCAAAAACATTCACGCGCTAAGGTCAGACATTAACGCGCTAACCAAAAACATTCAGCCGTTAATGTTCAACATTCAGCCGTTAATGTCAAAGATTCAACGCGAGATTGCCAAGCCTGGTTGATTGACGATCGCTGATTGGGGCAAGTTGAGTAGACAGATGCATCTTCACTGCTCCGGTTTGCAGCAGTCCACGATCGGCTGATCTGCCAGATCACTCAATCCCACATCCTTCAGTAGGGTTTGCCAATCTATGGCGGCTTGAGGATTTTGTTGGCGGAGGGCTGCCAGCATCGTCAGGGCATCGTACCAAACCCCGGCCTTGGCATACAGAGACGCTTTTTCTAAGGCAGAAGCATTGGTTAGCGATCGACTGAGATCGGCACTGAGTGGCACTCGTTGGATCACCCCTTCAACCGAAACGGGCGTCGCATCACTCAACGGTTGGCAGTCCACAGTCAGGAACCAACGATAGCGT
>DATNPU010000090.1:0-11687 GCA_036703105.1 Microcoleaceae cyanobacterium | reverse complement strand
ATTTTGAGGCATGTTTGCGATCGTGTGAATGAAGCCTTAACCTGCTGTGCGACCAGACCATAAAGCACTAATCGACGTCAGCAATGAGCTAATGGCAGGGTCTAGGGACAACTGAGAAATTAATGGGAAGCAGAGCCAGATACCCAAAAATGCTAATCCCACCAAGATGGTCAACATATAAAACTGGGATTGCCCGGATGTACTGTATTTCAGGCCTTGTCCACTTAAGAGGGTGACGAATCCAAATAAGTTGACAGTGCCATCTACCAGGTACTTATCCACCCAGGAAGTCAGGCGAGAAATTAAATCCACCCCAAACACAATGCTGGAACGGTAGAGTTTGGGCGTGTAAAAGTCATACGCCACCAAATCTTGCAACCCTTTCCAGGGAAACTGGATCGGCTTTGGTATAGCCTTACCGAGATAGAGCACTGCGCTCAAACTGCCGCCTAAAATCGTTGACCAGATCAGCAACAGCGCCATGTCTTTGTTCAATTGCACCCAACTGGGAAGTAAGGAAAATGATTGCAACACCAACGGTAAATGCAGTGTGAAGCCCAACAGAACCATCATTGGCATAATCATTGGCCAATGCACTTCTGGCGATCGCTCTGACATTTGTTGAGGTTTACCACCAAATACCAGGCTAAACACCCGCACTAAGCCAAATGCCGTTAAGCCATTTACCACCAGTAGTAATCCAGCTAACCAGGGACGGGTTGACCAAATACTACTTACCAGATCCAGCATGGCCCAAAAACCACCCAGGGGGGGAAACGCCACTAGCCCTAATGTGCCAACCACAAACGCTAGACCGGAGATGGGACGACGCGACCACAGGCCACCCAGTTGGGTCACATCTTGCGTCACGCTGTTCCAGACGATCGCGCCGGTACTCATCACCAGCAAGCCCATCGATACGGCATGAGTCAAGACCAGCAACAGTGCTGCGTCTACTTGTTGCGTACCAACTGCCACAAACACAATTCCCATATAAGCACTGACCAAATAGGACAGCGTTCGCTTAATGTCGATTTGCGCTAGAGCGATCAGTGAACCCCCGATCGCGGTTAATGCACCAATAAAAATCGTGGCAGACAGAACGATCGGTGACAGGGCCAACACGGGTTCCAGTTTCACCAATACCCAAGCCCCCGTTGCTACTACGACCGTATTCCGGAGAATGGTGGAGGGAACCGGGCCTTCCATCGCTTCATCCAACCAGAGATGCAATGGAAACTGAGCGCACTTACCCATCGGACCAGCAATCAACCCTAATCCGACTAAGGTGATCACCGTTGGATTTACATCCGCCGTTTTTGCCCACTCTGCCAGTTCTGTAAAATTCCAGGTACCAGCCAGGGGTAATAAAGCAATTACGCCCATCAGTAGGAAGAGATCACCAACCCGCTTAGTTAGAAAGGCATCACGTGCCCCTGTTACCACTAGCGATTGGTTGAACCAGAAGCCGACTAATAGGTATGTGCCTAGCGTCAGCACCTCCAGGACGATGTAACTGAAGAAGAGGGAGTCGCAGATCGCTAAGGCTGTCATCCCCGCTTCAAATAAGGCTAGCAAGGAATAAAATCGGGCCCAACCCCAATCCATTTCCATGTAGCCGATCGCAAACACCTGGGCCAGCAGGTTCATGCCAGTGATCAATACCACTGCCCCTACCGTTAACGCCGAAGCCACGATCGGTAAGGTGAGATTCAGATCGGCAACTTGTAGCCAGGTAATAGATAATTCATACGCGGGTTGATTCCAAACAGCTTGCAATGCAATCAGCGCATGAACAAAAGAGATGAATGTCATTAGGGCATTAACATAGCCAGCCGGACGCGGTCCGGTACGTCTGGTAATTGAGGGAAACCAGATGACTGACAATGTTGCACCAATGAGGGAATAGATCGGAACTAACCAAATCGTTTGTAGGAGGAGGGAAGCCATCCAAATTACCTCATAGGACTCCAACAATAAACGCAAAAATATCCAGGTCCAGGGAGTAAATTTACCTGGATCAGGGGTTATTAGTTTTTCTTAATCTTTTGCGTTATTAGAATTCAAGCATATTTACAATGATTGAGTTAATCGATAGTTCTAAGCCCAACCATTGATAGAGCCCTGAGTTGCCCTATATTCCACGACTTCAGCCAATGATTTAATTGCTCAATTAACTAAATTAAATCCGGCTATTAATCTCATCATTGATCAAAATAATAGTTAACAATAGATTTAACTCTATGCCAAATGCCTACTGATCACTGATTGATTAGGTGTAGTAATTTATGATAATGCGATTGCTGGTTCACGCTGCTAGCCAAGGGCAGTCAAAGCATGAGTATTGAATTTTAATTATCAATTAGCCAAAAAAATTCCCCTAGCTTCTCAAAGAGAAATTTGGGGAATCCGCTTAATTCAGGCTGTAATGCAATGCTTTACAAGCCGTCAATATTCTACAAGCCGGTGACATCAATAAAGTCATAATCCCGGTAAACATTAGTGCCAATGTAGCTGTTAAAGACTTGTGGCACGGTGCGGCCGTAGTTGAAGTTATTTTCCTTACCTCCGCTGCTTTCCTGGATATCCCCAAACAAATCCAACCGCATTAGGATGTAGTAACGTCCATTGCCTTGCCAACCCGACCATGCTCCAGCGCTAGGCAACGCCAGAGCAGTATTAGTAAAGTAAACTGCTGGTTGTTGAGCGTCTGGAACATTGGGAGTTTGGCCAGTGGTACTAATGAAATTGACGCTAGCTCCTGCTGCGATCGGAGCAAAGGCAGCAGTGGTGGTTGGGAATGTGTAATCGCTACCATCATAGATGTCATCATTAGATAAGTAGAAGGTGGCATAGAAGCGGAGCCCGGTCGGTGTAGTGACTACCGTACCCTGGTTGGTAACTGTACCCCGTAAGGTAATGGCACTACCTGGCGTTCCTGTTGCCTGAACGATATCAAACCCACCGCCAACAACATCAGGTCGTACGGTGCCAGTAATGGCAATGCCAGCCGCCCGATAGTTATTATTCTCAAACGTTTCTACAGTGGTGTTGTTGGGATCTGCCAGCACCCCAATGTAGTAAGTTTGGTTGCCGCCCCACCATAAATCCGAATTCTGCGGTAGAGTCACGTTGATGGTGCGGGTGAATGTTCCTGGTTGGACATTAGTAAAGGTGACAAAGTCATTATCATCCAGTACACCATCACCATTCAGATCTAATCGTAGATCTGCGGTATTAATCACCGCATCACGGGACAAATACAAGCCGACATTGAATGTTCGACCGGCTTGAGGTGGGCTGGGATCTGTATATTGCACAGAGTAAGTTATTGAGATAGTACGCTGAGTTGACTGCGTCAAGTCAGTGCTAGTGCGGCTCAGGGATATGGTCGTTGCGGTTAAATCGATCGGCGGGGCTTGGGTCGCTGCGATCGCTAATGAATAAGGAGTCACAGTAGACGCGGAAGGCTCAGCGGAGCGTACCCGGATAAAGTAAGTCCCAGCACTCAGAATTTGCCCACTGATAAATTCATTGGCAGCCCCAGACGTTTCTGACCTAACAATGATGTCAGATGGAGCAGTATCATCTATGACTCCATTATTGTTATTGTCTCGGATCAACCAGAGGTCAGCATTAGCTTGTAATCCTGCTAGGGAAATCGCGATTGTGGAGGAATTTTGCAGAGAGAACTTATAGTAATCGTTCTGATCAGAGATTGTACCGATGCGATCGCTGTATTCGGCTGCATTATTGGCTGTACCGTTGTCAACAAAGCCAATGTCGAACGCACTTGGTAGAGTATTACCGGCTAAGTCAACGTAACCAGGGGATTTGATCACGCCACCGATCGACCAGGATGAATTGACCGCTGGCACAGCTGCTGTCGAGAGCGAGGTCGTCCCGTTCATGTACCAAACTCGATTGTTACCGGTTGTGCTGTTCCGCCACAGCAGATCGAGATTGCCATCACCATTGAAATCGCCTGTGTCTTCAATCTTCCAGTTGATATCTGTTTCAGCTGTTAGGCTGCCGGCGGAGGCATACGCCACACCATTCATAAACCAGACACCATTGCCGCCATTGCTGGTATTCCGCCAAACCAGATCAACACTGCCATCCCGATTCAAATCCGCTGCCGTTTCTAATCGCCAAGGTGCAGTCATCTGTGGCAGGCCAATCGTTGTGGATATGGCACCACCATTCATTAGCCAAATCCCGGTTGCGCCTTGGCTGGCCTGTCGCCATAGCAAATCCAGGTTGCCATCGTTATTAAAGTCAATAACTTTAACTAGTTCCCATGATGGATCAACTTGCGGTAGAGCTACTGTACTTCTCACAGCGCCGTTGGCATCCATGAGCCAAGCGCCAGTGTAACCATAGGTCGTGTTGCGCCAGATATAGTCATCCTGCCCGTCGCTATTGAAGTCAGCTACATCGACGATCGTCCAGCTTGGGTCGGCTAAGTTTGGGCCAGCCGAATCTACCCCAGCAATCTGGTTGTTATTCATCCGCCAGATGCCGTTGCCGCCACTAGAGGCACTGCGCCAGACAAGGTCAGAGCGGGATATCGCGATCGAGTTAACTCCTAGCGTGTAGTTAATCGTTGAACTGGTATCGGTGGTAGAGACCCGGATGTAGTAAGTACCAGCACTCAAAACGTCTGTAATGATACTTTCAGCAAGCCCACCAGGGTTCGTTGAAGTCCCTAGCTGCCCTGTGGCTGGATTCCCGGAGCTATCGAGGAATTGCAGATCGGCATTACCACTCAGCCCAGTTAATGTCAGAACGAGGTTACTGCTACGGGACACCTGTACCCGATAGTAGTCATCTGAATCTCCTATTCCCAGAGAATAGCTAGTATCGGTTGCCGAATTTGTAAATGTTTGCAGCCCATAACCAGCGGAGATCGACCGCTGAGTGGTTGCATTATTATCAAAAAGAGTGCTGCTATCTGCCATAAACTATACCCTCCACAGTCGCAAGGTTATGTTTCCCCGCTTTAACAGATCAACAAGCACAGAGAGAGAAACTTTATCAACGCTTCGTATTTGATACTAAATCTGAGAAATCACCTAAGTAGTTTTACAGGGCTGCTCAATTCAAGAAACGTAGAATTTCTAAGTAGAGATAGGGGTAATTGCAGAACAGCAGTGATACAACATTGTCTGGCGACCATCTGTCATCCTACATCTACAACAAGAGCTTCTCATGAGTGATTCCGATCGCTGGACGGCAACCTATCATCAGCTATTTCCGACTCCATTATTTGTTTTTGATCTGCATGAGCATGCTGTAATGGATCAACAGCTCCTACAACTGATTTATCAATTAAAAGCTACAGATTCGGGTGCAGTGGCCTCAAATGTATTAGGCTGGCACAGCCGAGGAAATTTATTCGATTTAAGCGAATTTCAAGGATTTAAAACACTTGTTGATAGTGCGATCGCGGATGTTGCTCAAGCGATCGGCTATGGAAATGTGCGCATTACTCCGGCTAACTGTTGGGCGAATGTTAGCCCAAAATTTGCTAGTAATAAAATTCATGATCATGCCAATTGCCTATTGAGTGGAGTGTATTATCTGCAAACTCCCAAAGATTGTGGCAATTTGATGTTTTATGATCCTCGAAGTGCCCGGACATTCTATAAACCGTTAGTCAAGGAGTATACTCCATTTACGGCTGATGCTATTGCCTATGAACCCCAGGCTGGCTTACTTTTGATTTTTCCTAGTTGGTTAAAACATGGTGTAGAACCGAATTTAAGTGAAACAGATCGCGTTAGTGTCAGTTTTAATTACACTTTCAGCTGAACCAACCACAAATCATTAAGCGTTAGATTCAGCTGACGGATTACTTTCATCTGGATTAACTAGAATATTTCTCTTTAGGCTGGAATGCCTTTCAGGGTCTCTTGCACAATTTGCTGAATCTCCGATCGTGTCCGTTCATAAACTTCTACAGCACACCAAGGACGCAAATATAAAACCGTTTTTTCTGGGGCGATCGAGAGGACATGGCACGTTGCTTTGGGATCGTTTAAGACTAGTGGATGCGGTTCTACTACAGCTAATAAATGAGTAATGGTAGATTCGATCGCTCGGTTGCCAATATCCACTTCGAGATCGATTCGCCGGGTGCCCATTGCTGTCAAATTTTTCAGATTTCCAGAAAATAAATTGTTGTTTGGTACCACAATCTTGACGTTGTCTGGAGTAACGATCGTGGTAGAAAAAATGCCGATACTATCAACGATGCCCGATACTCCGGCGCCATCAATCAAATCCCCCACTTCAAATGGCCGGAAGCTGACTAACATGACACCCGCCGCAAAATGTGACAGGCTATTTTGCAGCGCTAAACCAATTGCTAATCCGGCTGCACCCAAAATGGCAACCAGCGTAGCCGTCTGAATTCCTAATACATTTAATGCCGCGACAATCCCAACAATTAACGTGACAATCTCCAACGCTTGCATAAAAAACTTGCGAATCGTTGGTTCCATTGGCTGTAATAGCCGTCGGGTGATTCGGCCAACTACCCCAATTACCAAGCGGGTTAAGGCCAGAATTGCGATCGCCCACAAAATTCTCGGCACTAGCTCCATTGTCATCTCAGCTAAGAGTTCATACAGCGATGTTGGAGTAGCTTTGACGGTAATTTTTGGCAAAAATGTGGAAGACAGCATAACTTAATGGTGACGAACAAAATCTCTCTCCAATCTTGCCCTAGGGATTGGCCAGCGACCAGTCTAAGTCAGAGTTGCTTCAGCAGAGTGATTTTTATTCAAAATCGGGAAAAATAAGGACGATCGTGTTCCTAGTGGTATCACGTCTCATTTAACGCATCAGGGTAACTTTATGACTGAATCTATTGAGCCTCAATTCCCAACCAATGCTGACGACTTGGCTGACGCATTGAGCTATCTAACAGCACTAGTCCAGGCCCCGGATCCTTTTTTAGAAGAAGTGGCGGCTGCATTAGAGGCTCCTTACCCCTTGGGTGAACCTGACGATGGCCCCGATGCTAAGATGCCATTAGGTTCAGACCCGGTTGCTAATGTCCCCGATAACGCTCAGGCTTTTTTCCCTTCAGATGAAGCGACGATCGTGGAACAAAAAGCCTTAATGCTACTTGAACACCTGCCTGGTGCTGAGGTTGAACGCACCCGCGATTTGATTCAGATCAACTACAACGGTGAAGAGGGAATTGTGGTTTTTGTCACCCCAGAAGCCTTGGAACTACGATTGCCTACCGTGGAATGGACCGCAGGTAGCTACGCACCAAAACCCTCCAGTAAACTGTGGAAACGCCTTCAGTGGAATCAGGTTTGGGCCAATGAACTAGCTGATTTATTACAAGCTGCGCTGGCAGCGAGACGACGCGAATTTCGGAATTGTCGCTACTGTCACAAACCGTTCGCGATCGAGCACATGTTTTCTAAAACCGCCTGTCATAGCTGTGCTAGCCTCCATGAAGGCGTAATGTTCTAACCATTCCAGGCTCGGTGGTTTGGGTGTTAGCCGCTTTCTCACAATCCACGCCTTCTCCTCAAACAGACCGATCCAATGAAGCTTGACTCAATGCTTCTAATCGGAGTAATAATCATGCTTGGATCTAAGGGTGTTTTCGTTACAGAACGACATCATTTTCCCTGGGTGAGAACCTATATAGTGAGTTCAGATTCTTTTGGGCAACGCTACGTGAACCAGGAATCTGATTCAGTTAGGAGGCACTTGTGATGAATTCCGATCGCTCTGCATCGTCTGATGGTTATGCCGCTACTAATCAAGCTTTTTCCTCTCAGGTCTCTAAATCGGTGTTAATTAGCTCAGCGGTGCCGACTGATCCGCCTCATGTCAACACCACCATGCTGAACAGCGACGCCCTGCCTGCCGCTCCACCGCCAATTAATGTCACGTTGCTAGCTAATGACTCGATCGTGCCAACCGATCGCCCCCCGGTGAATGTTTACTCCTTACTCGACAAAGCCATACCGACTCAGAAGCCTTATGTCTGTAAAACGCTATTGATTTCTGAGTCAATTCCGACTGACCCACCCTACATTCACACGACCTTACTGAAGGACACGGATAGCCTATAAAACCGCAAACTGCAATACTTCCAAGCCTTTTCCCTCGGAAAAAGGGCTTGGAAGCACAAGGGAACGTTTACCTCTTAATCAGCTCCTTCGATTGGGGCGAAGCCTTGCCGTTGGATATTTTCCGTCACGACCCGCGGCTCCAAAAATTGCAGTAGATAATCCGGCCCACCCGCCTTAGACCCTACCCCCGATAACTTGAAGCCACCAAAGGGTTGTCGGGCCACGATCGCTCCCGTAATGCCGCGATTGATATAAAGGTTACCAACCTCAAACTCCCGTTCTGCCTGCTCAATATGGGACGGAGTGCGAGAATATAATCCTCCGGTTAACGCGAAGTTGGTGCTATTGGTGATCGCCAACGCTTCTGTAAAGGTGGCGGCTCGCAACACGGCTAATACAGGCCCAAAGATTTCTTCCTGGGCGATCGTGTGATCGGGTTGGACATCCTGGAAGATCACAGGTCCGACAAAATAACCACTATCAGGGGCCGCCATTTCTAGCGCCACTTCACTTTGCATCCGACCTTTCTCGATATATTCCTTGATGCGATCGCGAGCATTGGCATCAATCACAGGGCCAACCTTGCTGCTGGGATGTTCGGCTATGCCAACGTTGAGAGATCGAGCCGCTTCGACCAGGCGTTGCAGAAATAGATCGTAAATTGGCTCTAAAACAATTACCCGCGAACAAGCGGAACATTTCTGCCCACTATAGCCGAACGCCGACTGCACCACACCTTGCACAGCCTGATCCAAATCCGCACTTTCATCCACGATGATGGCGTTCTTCCCACCCATTTCAGCGATGACTCGCTTCATGTGTTTTTGTCCAGGTTGCAGGATCGCGGCATCTTGATAAATTCGGCAGCCGACTTCCTGCGATCCGGTAAAGGTAATCATGTGGACATCCGGATGCTTTACCATGTGTGAGCCGACTGTAGACCCTTTACCAGGAACGAATTGGAACACTCCTGCCGGAATTCCGGCTTCTACCAAAATTTCGGTGAGTTTCGCCGCAATGACTGAAGACACTTCAGCCGGTTTCAGCAACGTACAATTTCCGGCCACTAAAGACGCCACGACCATGCCAGTCGGAATTGCTAATGGGAAATTCCAGGGCGAAATCACTAACGAAACCCCTCTGGGTTGGTACCGGTAACGGTTAGTTTCCCCTGGAAAATCGTAAGCGACACCTCGTTCTAACCGTTCCATTTCATCCGCATAGTAACGGCAAAAGTCGATCGCTTCTGACACCTCTGGATCGGCTTCCTTGACAACTTTGCCGGTTTCCAGCACCATCCAGGCAACTAATTCCTGCCGCCGTTGTTCTAATAAATCTGCTGCTCGACGCAAGATGTCTGCCCGTTCCTTCACGGGGGTTTGTTTCCAGGCTGGAAATGCCGCTTTTGCCGCTTGAATGGCTTGATCTGCTTGTTCTACGGTAATTAGCCCAATCCGCCCCACCTGCTCCGTAGAGTTAGAGGGATTCAACGACTCGACATAACTTGCCGTAGTGACGTATTCCCCATTAATCAATGGCAGATAGGTTTTACCTAACTCTTGCCGTACCTGTTGTAATGCCGATCGCACCGCTTCCCGTTGCTTAACTTCGGCGTAATCAGTATCTGCCGCATTCTGGAATCGCTGCGGGTGAGAGGCTGCAACTCCTATACTCCCCATCTCCCCTACCGGCCCCATCTCCTTCATCACTGGAGCCGCTAACAGCTCCTCGATCGGGCGTTCCTCCAAATTCTGCCGCAGGAAAGAACTATTCGCCGTATTCTCTAGCAACCGCCGGATCAGGTACGACATCCCAGGAATCAGTTCACCGTAAGGACAGTAGACCCGGACTCGATAGCCTTTATCGGCGATCGCCTTCGCTAACTTATCCGCCATGCCATATAACACCTGACATTCAAAATTCCGAGCTGGAATCTTCAGGCTTTCCGCGATCGCAATGGCATGAGCTTGGGAGCGGACATTGTGGCTACCGATCGCGGCATACAAATACTGATGATTTTCCAGCAACAACCGTGTCATCGCTTCATAGTTGGCGTCCGTTGAGACTTTGTCATTGAAAACGGGTTGCTGCCAATCTTTTTGCACTGCCTTGATCGTTTCCTGATCCCAATACGCCCCTTTCACTAACCGGATTGTCACCGGATTGCCCCGTTGCTTGGCCCAGGCAATCAAATCTTTTAAGTCGGTCAAACTATCACGCAGATAGGCTTGCAGCGTGATACCAATGTCAGTCCGAGAACGGAATTCCTCTTCCAACAATAGTTGCTTCAGAATCTTTAAGGTGATGTCTTTGTAGGCATACTGCTCCATATCAAAGTGAACGGCTGCCCCTAGTTCTTTGGCTCGCCGCAGCAAGATCCGAATGCGATCGCTGACCTTCTCTTGACTGCCCTGTTCATCCAACGGATCAAACTGGGAGTAAAATGCCGTCAGTTTGACTGAAACTTGTACGGGGGGCAGTGGTTCACCGTTTGCTTGATCAATTTGGGGGATGGTTGACCAGCGTTGAGCCGCTTCGCTCAATTGCGTCATCAACTCCAGATAGCGCTCTAGATAAGATTTCGCCTCAATTTCAGTGATGACTGCTTCCCCTAGTAGATCCACCGTGAAGGTCATCCGCTCTTTGCGTAACCGCTCGATCGTTTTGATCACCTGCTGAATGGTTTCCCCAGCAATATACTTATGGGCTAGGGTTTCTACCGCCGTTGAAAGCGTGGTCGCCGCGATCTGGCCTGGCATGGAATCGGGATTGGCAAACCCTAATAAGCCCTTGAGAGCTGCGGGTAGTTCGACTGTGGTATCCCCCAAATACTCCTGTAAGTGGCGAGCAATCTCTGGTTTGCTGCGGAGTGCTGGTAAACAATCAATTAACCGAAACAACTGCACTCGCAACCCCGGATGGCTCATGGCCCAGCCTAACAGTTTGTCATCCCAGCGCATTTGGTCGCGCATTTGAGCCAGGAACGATCGACTTTCGCGGGTTGCTGATAAAAGTTGACGAGCGATCGCCTGAGTGTGTTGTTCGTAAGGATTGGCAGCAGACGTAACCACAGCGAGGACTCCTATGAGCGCAATGATGAGGAAGCGGATTGATTAGAGTTCTTTATCAATTCTACCGTCGAGCTTTTAACGTCGGTTATTGATCCGGCTTCCTTCTGTTCACTGTTCACGAACTTGGAGTCGCTAACTGTTCACTACCAACTTCTTAATGAGAAATCTTGCTAAGTAGATTGAGATGACGTTAGCATCCAAATGCAAACTAAATCGCAATACTGTTACAGGTATTGTTTAAAGCAAGGCATAGGCGATCGTAACTGGCATGACAGAGCAAGATGAATTGGGCAAGGTGAATTGGAAACGGCGACAACTGTTAAAGCTAGGACTGGGAGCAGGATTAGGAGTCACCGGAGCCGCGATCGCCTTAAAGAATTTCTGGAAGACTGACTCTGATGCGATGGTGCATGTGCCACCCCTGGCTAAAGATATGTGGAAAGGCGATCCGGCGACGAATCCGATGCGAGTGCTGCGGGATTTTGATTATGGCATGGTGAAGCAGGTCGAT
>DATNPU010000066.1:0-16102 GCA_036703105.1 Microcoleaceae cyanobacterium | reverse complement strand
GATATATTCTCCCAGTAGCAAAACCGGGATACTGAGCAACAAAATTTTGGAGAGCAGTATGCGACGAAAGGAAGACTGACCCGATTTCGGCATAAAAAATGTCTCGCAGGCAGTTCTTAAAGCGATTTGCAGCGCTAATATCAACCATCCATGAGCAGTTTCCGATGAACCTTGCACAACTTCGATAGCCAACTGCTGTAGCAGATTGCTCGACTTCACAGCAGCCGATTACCTTTATTCCAGTTGAATCAGGTCAGACTGTTCTGAGCTAAATCTAATGACAATTATTACAAGGATTACCCCAGTTGGGGATAGCCGTCGCGATCGCCCCATGACAACCGTGGTTTTGGCGATGAGCTTGGATGGTAAGATTACCGACTTTCGGTATACTGCGGCTCGATTTAGTTCTGTGGCTGACAAAGCCCATCTAGAACAGCAGATTGCCCAGGTGGATGGAGTTTTGTTTGGGGCTGCCACTCTCCGGGCCTATGGCACAACGCTACGGATTACCAATCCAGCCTTACTGGAGCAACGCCAACAAGCGGGAAAACCACCTCAGCCTGTGCATATCGTTTGTTCGCGATCGGCAACCTTTAGTCCTGCTCTGCCGTTTTTCCGGCAAGCCGTCCCCAGATGGTTATTTACCTCTGCTTTAGGAGCCGCCCAGTGGCAGAATTCCCCCCAGTTTGAGCAAATCTGTATTCTCGATGCACCAGCCTCGTCTAGTCCGGAATTTGATTGGATCAGTGGCTTCCATTACCTATCAACTCTAGGCTGGAAACATCTGGCCATTTTAGGGGGCGGGACTTTAGTCGCATCGCTGCTGTCGGCTCAATTGCTCGACGAGTTCTGGATTACCGTTTGTCCCGTATTGCTAGGGGGCACGACCTCCCCAACGCTGGTAGCTGGGTCGGGTTTCCTGCAAGCGATCGCCCCCCGCCTAGAACTGCTTAACGTTCATCAAATTGAGCATGAACTCTTCCTCCACTATCGTCTCCGCCACACTTCCTAGTTCTCCTCATCTGCCCCATCTTCCTTACTCCTGACCTCCCCCACTCCCCCACCCCATGTATTACGCTGTATGAAGTTCGGAACCTCAACCTATGGTGGAACAACTTAAGCCTCGTTATTCCGTAAGCTGGCTCGATCGCATTGCCGATATTCCTAAACCGGCGTGGGATGCTCTGGCTATACCGCTAAAAACCCCGTTCCTAGAATGGGACTGGCTCCACAATATGGAGACATCTAACAGCACCACGCGATCAGGATGGTTGCCGAAACACTTGGTGGTCTGGCGCGATCGGCAATTAGTTGCCGCTGCACCGCTATATATGAAAGAACACAGTTCTGGCGAATTTGTGTTTAGTCATTTCTGGAGTAATGAAGATGTCGCCCATCGCTTGGGAGTGCGGTACTACCCGAAGTTACTGGGTATGTCGCCTTTTACGCCAGCGGAAGGCTATCGCTTTTTGATGGCTCCGAATGAAGATGAGGATGAGTTGACAGAACGGATGGTGGCAGAGATTGATTATTTCTGCGATCGCCATCACATTACCACCTGCAACTTTCTCTACGTGGATCCAGAATGGCGATCGGTGATCGAACGGCATGGGTTTTCGTCCTGGTTGCATCACAGCTATATTTGGCAAAACCAGGGGTATCAGACGTTTGATGATTACTTAGGGGCGTTTAACGCTAACCAACGGCGCAATATTAAGCGGGAGCGGAAGGCGGTGAATACAGCTGGATTGACCCTGCGCACGTTAACTGGAGAGGAGATTCCTAAGCCGCTATTCTCTCAAATGTACGATTTTTACAGTGATACCTGCGATAAGTTTGGGTGGTGGGGCAGTAAGTACCTGACTCGCAAGTTTTTTGAGCAACTCTATCCCAACTATGCCCACCGAGTTTTGTTTGTGGCAGCCTATCGTGAAGCCGACGATCGTCATCCCGTTGGCATGTCGTTTTGCTTAACTAAAGGCAGTCAATTATACGGTCGCTATTGGGGTTCTACTCAGGAAATTGATTGCTTACATTTTGATGCTTGCTATTACACCCCGATCGAGTGGGCAATTAATCAAGGCATTCAAGTATTTGATCCCGGTGCAGGTGGACGACATAAAAAACGTCGGGGATTTCCCGCAACTCCAAACTACTCTGTGCATCGATTTTATCATCCCCGCTTAACGCAAATCTTTCGTTCCTATAGTGATCAAATTAATGATCTAGAACAACAGGAAATTGATGCGATCAATGATGACCTACCATTTAAACAAACGAGTCTAATCGCAGAAACAGAGCTATAAAATTGGGGTTGAATAGCACTCCATTGCCTGTGGTTCTGATTCAATGGTGTGTTGTTTATTCAAGAGGAACTGTTGTACTTTAGCTACCAGTTCCATTACCTCAGTGCGATCGTAACTGTCTGACAAAATGATGCGTTTGTTCGATCGTAGGACTACTTGTACCGCGTAAACCCAAATAGGGCTACCTTCACTGGTATCTAACCGCTCGCCCAAGCGTACATCTACAATATCTGACCAATTGTAGCGTGACTCGATCAATGGTCTACCTAAGCCTTGGCGTTCTTTAAGCAGAATTTTGCCAGAAACTTTGTCAAATTCGGCATACTTTTGTCGGGTACTAAAACAAACGGGCCAGGGTTCTGAAACCAAAATGGAGTCATTAAATCGAGTGATCCGAATTACATTTTCCATCTTGAGCTACAGCTGAATGACAGCAATTTTCAGTTTAGTAATCCACAGGCTTAGCCCCCTAAATTCCCCAATTTTGGGGCACTTTGAAGAATTAGTCTCCCCTAGAATTGAGGGTAGGGGGCGATAACGGCTGTAAGTGAGTTTTTACCTGATTAACGAGTAGCTTTACTAAAAATCATTACATGCTGTTGTGGTAGAAATCCCTGGGTTTCTTGCCAGGTTAATCCTACAGTTTCCAGCTCTTTTTTGACTTGTTTCTGAGTCATTTTGTGGAGCTTTTTGATCGTGACAAAGGGATTTTCACCTCGATATTCTACTAACATCACTTTCCCGTTGGGCTTCAGAGCTTTGACGATCGCCCGCATCATTTCCTGAGGATAGGTAAACTCATGATAGGCATCAACGAATAGAGCTAAATCAACACTATTGGGTGGCAGATGAGGATCGGTTTCGCTACCGAGAATTGGCTCTACATTCGTGATGTGATTTTCCTGTTTGAGAATGTCCAAAATCTCTAACATTTCGGGTTGAATATCCACTGCTAACACTTTACCTTGTGGCACTAATGGGGCAATCCGAAAACTGAAGTATCCGGTTCCCGCACCAATATCAGCGACAACATCTGTCGGTTTCAGGTTCAAATGCTCAATTAATATTTGGGGTTGTTCTTCCACTTCTCGACTGGGACGTTCTAACCATCCTGCACCTAGATGCCCCATTACTTGAGCAATTTCTCGCCCAAGATAAACCTTGCCAATGCCATCACGGCTGGCAGGCCGAGTTTGATAGACCGGAGATTCGGTGAGAGCCAGAGTCGGTAGTGGAATAGTCAAGCAAAGCCCGACGCAGAGTAGGAGAGTGGCGATCGCTCGCAGCCATCGAACAGACAGGTGATTCATTGCGACAGTAGTCAGCTAAGGGCTTCAGACAAATTTGTAATTCTTGTATTACAAAAAGATAGATTTGTAGTACGATTTTGCGAAATTGCTTCCGCGTCTAGTGTAGACCTCGGCACCACCTATTGTTGTTGAGGTGCAGAATGACCGCACTATTGCTCCCGCCATTTACGGCTCGCCCCTATGCCGATGAGACAGATTTACCTGCGATCGTCGAGTTGATCAATGCCTGTAATGCGATCGATCAACTGGATCAGGTGGTGACTGTAACAGAACTGCAAAATGCTCTCGATGATCCTGAACATGATCTCGATCTGGAACTGCGGTTATGGACTGATGCAAAAGGTAGGCTCATAGGGTATTCGCGGCTCTGCCTTTTGCCTGCGACAGCGACAGCTCAGGATGGCTTTTTGACGATGAAGGTGCATCCAGAAGCCCGAAATCAAGGGATAGAAAACCAAATTCTGGCTTGGGCAGAAGCGACGTTGCGTGATGTGGGGCGATCGCGATCGCTGCCTCTTTACTTGCGAACGGGGGCACGAGACAGCCAAACAGAACAGAGAACCTGGCTAGAACAGCATGGGTTTTCAGTTGCCCGTTGCTTTTACCGCATGGCTCGATCGTTGGCCGACCCGATTCCCAAACCCCAATTTCCAGCGGGATTTACGGTGCGATCGGTGCAACTGGAAGATGTACCTGCCTGGGTCGAGATGTTTAACCAGACGTTCATTGATCACTGGAACCATCATCCTATGACGGTCGAGCGGCGCCAGCAATGGTTGACTCACCCCACCTATAATCCTGAGCTGGATCAGGTTGCGATCGCGCCCAACGGCACATTTGCTGCCCTATGTCTCAGCTTGATTGATCCGGCAGACAATCGCTGGACAGGACGGCAGGAAGGTTGGATTGGCGACTTGGGCACTCGTCGGGGATTTCGACGCCTGGGGTTGGGTCGAGCCATGTTGTTGACGGGAATGCATCAACTTAAGGCCAACGGGATGGACACTGCTCTGTTGGGCGTAGACTCTCAAAACCCATCAGGAGCTTTAAAGCTCTATGAGTCCGAAGGTTTTCAGCGGCGATGGAGTAACTTTGCTTATTGCAAAGCGTTGTAATCCCTGAAGGCTATGGTTTGGGGGCAGTTCTGGAACTGCCCCTATTCCCAACGGATCTCTTGATCGAGTTAGGGCTGGCTAGCACTAGTCATCGGCAGCCTCAACCCGTGTTGCGCATTCCGGCGGCAATCCCATTAATGGTGAGTAGCGCGCCCCGCAGCAGTTCACCTTTGCTGTAGCGAGATCGCACTAATCCGGTTGTCTCGACCTGATCCTTGTACTGTCGCAGCCGTTTGATCAAGGAAACTTGGAGTAAACCGAGAGGCACGATCGTGCCATTGCGCAAATGTACCGATCGTTGCAGATCGGGGTTGTCATCCAGTAAGCGATGGTGGCCACTGATTTTAAGCACAATGTCGCGGGTCCGGTAGAACTCACTGGCAATCTGTTCAAAGATCGGTTCAAATCGCTCGCGATCGGCAGAACGACTGAGTTCCTGCACATAATGCTGGGCAATTTGCAGATCGACTTTCGATAAAGTCATTTCGACTTTGGACATTACTACTTTGAAGAACGGCCATTTGAAGTAGAAGTAGCGCAACAGCTTCAGATGTTCTTCGGGTTGTTCATCTAAAAAGCTTTCCAGAGCTGTCCCCACGCCATACCAGGAGGGCAGCAAGAAGCGCGTTTGCGTCCAGCTAAATACCCAGGGAATGGCACGTAGACTACTGAGATCCCGCTTGCCACCACTGCGACGAGCTGGGCGGGAACTAATTTGCAGTTGGCTAATTTCTTCGATCGGGGTGATTTGTAAGAAGAAGTCGAGGAAATCGGGTTGCTCGTAAATCAGCGATCGATAATGGTTCCGCGATCGAGTTGCCAATTCTTCCATAATCTCGTGCCAGGGCTGGATATCGTCAAACCCAGTCCGGAGCAAGCTGCCTTGAATCACCGCTGTAGTGACTGTTTCCAGGTTATAGAGGGCGAGTTCTGGCAAAGAATATTTCGAGGCGAGGACTTCACCCTGTTCGGTAATTTTGATCCGTCCATTCACACTCCGACCCGGTTGAGCCAGAATTGCTTCATAGGCGGGGCCGCCACCCCGACCCACTGAGCCACCTCGTCCATGAAAGATCCGCAGATCAACGCCATAGGTTTCAGCAATGCGTTGGAGGGCTTGTTGGGCTTTGTGAATTTCCCAGTTGCTACTGAGGAAGCCGGAGTCCTTGTTGCTATCCGAGTAGCCCAACATCACCTCTTGCAGGTTGGGGGTAAGTGGTGAAATTGGCTCACCATCTTGACAGTTGCCCCCTGCCAGCATCGTGCGGTAAAGCGGCAGTTCAAACAATTCGGTCATGACTGCGGGAGCTTTCCGCAAATCTTCTACCGTTTCAAACAGTGGCACCACCTGAACACAACTGGCACCCGTTGCCGGATCGTAAAGTCCAGCTTCTTTGGCCAGCAATAGCACTTCCAGCAGATCGCTGGCATCATGACTCATGCTGATGATGTAGGTCTGGCAAATGTCAGGGCCAAATTCTTTTTGTAAACGCCGCAACATCCGGAAGGTTTCGATCGTCTCGCAGGTTTTGGCCGAGAACGGTAACTCTGTAGACACTAATGGCCGCCGAGTTTGCAGTTCTGTCGCTAACCAGAGAACTTTTTCCGGTTCTGAGAGTTGGTCATAGGGTTTGTGCAGTACTTGCAGGTAGTTAACGATTTCCGTCAACGCATCCAAATGCCACGTACTTTCCTGCCGAATATCCAAATGGGCCAGATTGAAGCCAAAGATTTCCACCTGGCAGATCAACTCATCCAGGTCGGTGCAGGTGAGTCCAGTTTCGGCCAAATTCAGCTTAATTAGGTTCAGTTCGGCTAAAAAGTCCTGGCTAGAACGGTAGATTGTTGCTGGATTGGTTTCTGACAGATCTGTGGCTAAGTTGCTGTAGTCGCTGTCATACAACCGATTATTGCGATCGCGCGTATTCTCTAGCCGTTTCTGAATGTAGGACAACTTCAGGCGATAGGGTTCCTGGCGGTAGCGAATTGCCAAGCGATCGTAAACCTCTGGCATTTGCAGCTGGTTTTGCTCCAGCGACTCTAATAAATCGGGGAGTACATCACTCCAGTGCAATGACAGACTGAGTAAATCAATCAGCTTCCGAACGGATTGAATATAACGCTCTAATACCAGGCTGCGTTGATAACAGGCCGTCTTCCAGGTGACCGCCGGGGTAACGGATGGATTCCCATCGCGATCGGAGCCAACCCAGGAGCCAAATTTACAGAAGTTGTGTTTGGGCAACTGCATCCGGGGAAACGATTCTTGCAAATCATGCTTCAACCGTTGATACAACTGCGGGATCACCTCGAACAACACTTCCTGGAAGTAGTGCAGGGCATAATCTACTTCATCCAGCACCGTTGGTTTGAACTGGTGCAGTTCATCAGTGCGCCACCATAGGCGAATCTCTTCTGTCAGCTGTTGGTGTAGCAGTTTGGCCTCCCACGACAACGGGGCATCCTGGGCCGAACTTTGTTCTTCCGCCAGATCAAGTTGGCGCAGAATTTTAACAATCCGTCGCTGCTTGCCCCGAATCGTGTGCCGAACAATTTCTGTGGGGTGCGCCGTAAAAACTAACCGCACATCCAGACGATTAATCAACTCCTGAATATGCTGTGGCGGCACGTTCAGGCTCCGCAGTTTGGGAAATAACCAGTGAAATGTGCCTAGCTCTTTGCGGGATCCCGCTTCTTGTAGGGCTTTTTCCAGTAGATCGGCTTCTAGGCGGCTACTGGATGTTGTCGCTTCCTCCGCCAAACTCCCGATCGTCGGTTGACCATTCGTTGGACTGTTGGTCGGTGTTTTGGCCGTAGAAGCCGTTTCGCGAGATGCACGGTATTGCTGTTGTTGATCGCGTTGTTCGTAATGCTGCTCAACAATATTGATTAACTGAAAATACAAGGCAAATGCTCGGGCGGCCCGAATTGCTTCATTCAGATCTAACCGCTCGACTAACTTTAATACCTCCGATTCCCGGAAGGTGGTTGCCTGTCCTTCAGGAGAACAAAGATCTCGGAGTTGGTTCAACAAGTCAACTAGTTCTTGTCCACACTCCTGTCGTAAAACGGTTTCCCACAGATCTTCTACAATGCCAAGCCGATGCCGCAGCAGTAAATCAGAGGAAGAAGCAACCAACACTTCTGCTGGTGTTCTGGTTTCTGTAGCGGCTCCAGAACCAAATACATCATCCGCTGAAGATCGTGTCGAAGTCATGGAGTCTGCCCTAGCCAAGGATATTCAATACATTTTATGGGTTTACTTCTAGATTTTGGAGCCGCCAGGACAATGAATTATCAGGGCGAGATAGAATTACCATCCCTGGCTGCATCGTTGTTAGCATCAGAATCAGAAGTATCCGGTTGCTCGATCGCGACTGGTGGAAATGTCAACAGAGGCAGACGATCGCCCCGAAAGATTTCCTCACTGAGTTGTCCGACCTCCTGCATGGCCTGAGCAATCGCCCGTCCACCTAATACTCCCAGAAGGATGGGAACGGTGGCTAGACTCAGCCATAAATCTGGCGATTGCAGCTCAGGGTTAGCCGATCGGGTCATTGGTTCATTCAGTTCATGAGGTGACATAGTGAAGTTTCTGTAAGTTGTGTCAATAAAAGTATCCAACCTGGAGTATTCGTTACAGCGCTTGCTAAAAGGGGTTGCTTATGGAAAAATCTCTGCGACATGCAACCCTAAGCGGTATATTGGCATCTGCAATATTAATCAGCGGTGATTCAACAAGCTACGGCTGCAACCATCGCCATCATATCGAGTGAGATGTCATTCTGGGTGGCAAGTATGCCAAATTGCGATAAGTGTGTTATTTCTATGGGGCAAGATGGCGGTATTCGGCGCTAGTTTGAGCTAACAGCAGGTATTAACTCTCTCATGGCGAATGTTGATGGACATAATGCATCCCCTTCCGGCGAGTCGTTCTCTGTAGAAACGACAACCAAGCGTGTTTCCCTGACTCACTGGATACATCGGGTGATTGGGCTAAGTCAAGCCCAGATCAAAATGCGGTTGCGGGGAAATGTGTTGCATCTGCTATGTGAGGGGCAACCTTGTCCAGAGGCCGAAACGATCGTGTGGCGACTTCAACGCGCGTTTGCGATCGCTCCCCTCGAAAAATTGCTCCCTGCTGGGTCACCCCAAATCTTCCAGATGACGATTTATGGGCGGGAGCTGGGACAGGCCAATCCGGCTTGGACGAGAACCATTCACTTCCATCGTTCTAGTCCAGTCGTCGAGCCGATCGCACCATCAGTTGAGAGTGGTATTGAAGCTGCTGCAACGAATGGAGCCGTTCCTGAGCTTCCTGCAACCGAGCCGGTCAATGCCGAAGTGGTGACTTCAGAGTGTGTGGATCCGGAAGCCATAACACCAGAAGTAGTGACTTCAGAAACAGCAACGCCTGCCCCAGAAGTCCCGCTCTCCGAGTCCGTTGTCGCTGAATCAACTGGTTTTGAGCTGTCTGAAGTTGGGGTTACCGGATCGACCGTGGCTGAACCGGTGATGTTAGCCTCAGTAGAGGAGCCTGTTGCGCTAACGCCTGATGCACTGGAAAACCAGCCTGAGGTTGAGTTAAAGCAAGAATCCAGCGCGATCGTCTCTACAGTAGCTTTAGCTCGGCAAGGACACCCCGATGCGATCGCGCGTTATCTCAGCGAGGTCTTGAGCCATTTAGATGTGGCAGTGCGGGTCAAGATTGAGGTGGGCCAATCCGCTAGCGGCAGTCCTGGAGAATCAAGTAGCCAGGATGATGAGCTATCAGACTCCGACGTAGTTGCACCAATAGAACCCCCGAAGCGGCTACTGATTCTCTGTGAATCGATCTATGCGCCCGATCCAGGCCGACTAGCAGAACCGATCGCCCAGCGCTTGCGAGAACTGGAATTAGCGGGATTTCGCCATGCGATCGTGTTTGGGCAGGTTCAGGGAGAAACCCGGCCAGAATGGCTCTTACGAGTTGATCTAACGCCACCAGAAATCACCTTACAGGAATGGGCGCGTTGGGGCGATGTGCAGGCAATTAGCCAGCTATTAAACCAAAATCTGCGATCGCAGGAGATCCAGGTATCGGCGCTGCTAAAGGACTCCACACTACATTTATCTTGCTCGGGGACGGGAGTCACTGCCCCAGATAAACTGACCGCCCTGGGGACGATCGCGCCCTTATTACAAGATCTGGCCCCGCAAGGAATTCATGCCGCCACCATCTATGGCTTAATTCGTGAGCCTGCCCATACCGGCGCAACAGGGCAGTCAGATGAGGAAGATGCCGCCTTATCGCCGTTGTGGGTGCATTGGTTGGATTTGCCTGCTACCACCCAATCCGATCGAGCTTTATCCACTTTAGAACTGGCGCAACAGGATAACCTTGAGGCCATTACCTTTTTGTTAACCCGGCTGTTGAATCCTGACCTGGCGACCAAGTTAGCAACCGGTGGAATTCGGGTGCAGATCCGGCAAAAAGGTGATTTGCTCCATGTCATGACTGATGCACCCAGTTGTCCCCGGCAAAGTGAGGTCGGAGCGGCTGTGGTGCGTTTCCTGAAGCCCTTGGCGATCGCAGACTTAGCTGGAGTCCGGGTCTATGGGCGACGAGCTGGACAAAAACAACCGTTATGGAGTTATGGTGCCGATTTTGCGCCCCGCAGTCGGTTAGTCCCAGAAGCGACCCCAGAATTTGCGGCGTCCGATGCTTATGTAAATGAATTGTTGTCGCCACCGGGAGCCATTGTCCTTTGGTCAGAGTTACCACCGAATGACTGGCGATCAGTGATTCAAACGGTCTGTGGTACTGCGGTTGGTTGGTTACAACGATCGTTGATTGCCTCGCAATTATTTATTCCCTGGGAACCAACTACGCTCAATACCAGTGTGGCGGGGGCAAGCCTTGATGCAGAAGCAAACTCGACGAATCGTTCAGCCTATGGCGTCGGAGTTGCCTTAATCTGGAGTACGGTGGGTGTTCTGCTGGTTCTGCAATCTGATTGGTTGTTAGGCCGTTGGGTGCAACCGTTATTGAAAGAGCAGTCACCACCGATCGCGCAACAACCGGCTGCCCCATCTCCCGCAGCTTCTCCCGCTCCCTTACCAAATTTGCCTCTGCAAAAATCCCAACCGGCCGCCTCTGAGGACTTTAACGCCTCTGGGTTTACTCGTCCTGGCTCAGTGGTTGTCGCGCCTGAAGCAGGATCCCCTGACCACCATTCGGGTTCGGAAGTGGCCTTATTGGCCTCTCCGTTGCAACCAACAGCCGAAAGCTTGTCGGCGGCAGATACCTCTGCTTATCCCACCTTCAATAGTCGGCAATTTGATACCCAACTGGCCTTATATCGTCGCTATTTAGAGCAGCATGGTACGCCGGATGTTTTGGTCATCGGTAGTTCTAGAGCCTTACGGGGCATCGATCCAGTTTCTTTGCAAACGGCACTGGCGGAACAAGGCTATCCAGGTGTCAAAGTGTTTAATTTTGGGGTGAATGGGGCAACGGTACAAGTGGTGGATTTGTTAGTTCGCCAAATTTTACCGCCAGAACGATTGCCCAAGTTGATTTTATGGGCAGATGGGGCGCGAGCATTTAATAGCGGTCGGGTCGATGTTACCTATAACGGGATTGTGGCTTCTGAAGGCTATCAAACCTTGATGGCGGGGCAACCGCCGATTCCGGGGACAACGGTAGCTCAGGCGACTGGTACGACTGCCAAACCCCAAGCCGATCCAGGCAAGACGGGAACTGAGGAAACGACTGCTTCACTATCGGGTAGCTATCGGGTGTTGAATGATTGGCTGAATCAACAGTTAGCGGCACTCTCTGTCACCTATGGACAGCGCGATCGCCTGAGAACACAGCTACGGGAACAAGTAGCCACCTGGTTGCCTCAAAGTGGGACATTAGCCGCTTCCATGCGGTTGATTTCCCCCAATTCTCTGGCAGATTCTACCAGCCCAGCCGCTTCAGCCTCCACCTCTGCCCCACCAGTGTTAGCGGAAAGCCAAAGCCAGATTGATGTCAATGGTTTCTTACCCTTAGCAATCCGATTTAATCCAGCTACGTACTATCAAAAATATCCCCGTGTGCCAGGAGATTACGATTCCGACTACGAATCCTTTCAGCTCAACGGGAAACAAACGGATGCATTGATTGCGTTAGCGCAGTTTGCTCAAGCTCAACATATTCCGCTGGTGTTTGTGAATTTGCCTTTGACAGCGGAGTATCTTGATCCACCTCGCAAGCGTTATGAGGACGAATTTCAGCGTCATCTGCTTCAGTTAGCGCCCCAGCTTGGCCTGATTTATCGGGATTTGAGTCAGGGCTTGGGTAACCGAACAGACTATTTTTCTGACCCCAGCCACTTGAACCGTTATGGTGGCTATGAGGTGTCTCGACGGTTAGCTCAAGATGTGATGATTCCCTGGAGCCAAACTCGATAATTCACAAAATATCGATCGTGCCTTGTTGCCCATCAATCCGCACGAATTGCCCATCTTTGAATAAATGAGTAGCATTATGCACATCCATAACGGCGGGAATGCGATATTCGCGCGCCACGATCGCTCCATGTGATAAGCGTCCTCCCACCTCGGCAATCAAGCCTTTGGCTCTGGCTAATAGTGGTGCCCACCCTGAGTCGGTGTAGGGAACGACTAAGATTGTGTCTGTACCGATTTCTGGCAGGGTCTTGAAGTCCCGCACAATCTTGATCCGGCCTTCTACCTGCCCAGGACTAGCCGCAATTCCTCGCAGTTGTTGAGACGCTTGCCAACCTTGGGTTTTTAACATTGGTTGGGGTGGATCATCTCCATAGACCAGGAACGGGATAACATCAAGCCGGCGATCGCGGTCTAACTGGGCTTGACGCGGTTCAATCCACTGGAATACCTCTGACGGATCGACTGTTTGTGAGGATGCTTGGATCACCTGCCGAATTTCATCAAGTTCTAGGAAAAAAATGTCCCCTGGATGTTTCAGTCTTCCAGCCTCTAGCCATTGCTGTTCTAGCGCTACGACTGTCCAACGTAATTCTGCCAATAGGCGACTATAGATCTCTGTAACTCTTCCTTTCACATCAAATCGCCGCTGCACTGCCTTGACTTTTCCCGTCGCTCTAGGAGGTGTGGATGCGATCGATGGTGGATACAGACAAAATTGCCGAAATGATTCACGGACTGGAGTGGAATCTTCCTGCCAGGTGGGAACAGCAATATCCGTCCCAACTTCACTTAAATAACCATAGTGTTCCAGCAATTGCTCGAACTGCTTAAGAATGTCTTTGCCCTCAGCCGTTGTCGCTAATACCGCAAACACATCCTCGCTAACTCGATCTCCTCCTCCCTCATCTCCCTCACCTGCCTCATTCCCCTGCCACCCCGATCGCTCCAACACCGCTCGCGCCGCTCCTGCCAACTCCTGTAGCGATCGCAGGGCCGCTACCTCTGGAGTCGCTTGGGAGTCGATCTGGTCATCCTGAACTTTGGCGATCGCTTTTCGGAGGGCGGCACTTAAGGGAGCGAGAATGCTGTAGTACGTTGCCAGCTTTAGGAGATTGAGAATATGGTCAATCCGCTGGAGTAATTCTGGAGCTGAAAGGCAACTGGCAGGTTGTTGAGCCAGTTCTGCAAGAGCGGGGGTGAAGGTTTGGCGATCGTCCTGCTGAAAGTCCTGCTCTAACCGACGTTCTCGTTGCCATAGGCGTAAGAGTCCCGGCAAACTGCTTAAGGTGGATTGCAGCGGTGGTTGACTAAACTTCGCTCCTCTGGTTAAAAACTCTAGGCTCTCTGGTGGCAAGCCCATACGACGAAAAATTTCTCCCAACAGGGAGGCATTAAAGTAAGCGCGGGAATAGTGTAGGGTAGCCGTCTGAGCAAAATCCAGCCCTTTTGCCCGTTCGGCTAAGACCAATGTGAATAAATCGCCCCAAACGCCACAGGTCAGTGGTCGGTTAATTGACCAGGTTAGCGGTCGAATGATGCCAGGAATCACTTCGCTGGCAATTTTGCGCGTCCAGATCGGCAGCAGCGTCGTAATCGGACGAGATTGTAGCAGCCAGAGGGTTTGTCCGTCGTAGCTCCATTCAATATCTTGGGGAATGCTGTGATAATGCTGTTCCAAGCTCCGAGCTAGAAACGCTACCTGCTGGATCAACCGGGGGGGAATGTCTCCACTACCCTGAACTGTTAAGCTCAACTCATCCGGTAGTTGCCAGGAATTGGCGGTGGTTAAATATTGCTGTTGAATGGCGTCTGAAATCGTCACCTGATAACTTTCTGGTGTCACCTGCCCCGAAACCACTTGACTGGCATTACCCGGTAGCGCTTCGATCACGACCTCATCCCCTTGCCGTGCGATCGGATCGCGACTAAAAGCGACCCCCGAAAAGACGCCCCGAATCTGGTGCTGAACGAGCACAGCCATTGAAGCATCGGCCACTCCGCGTTCTTGGCGGTACTGTACGGCTGACGGACGATCGTAGGACGCTAAACACCGATGGATGGCGGCTTGTAACCCTTCGGAACTGGTGACACTTAACACGGTTTCGTACTGCCCTGCCGCCGAGGCAATATCGGAATCTTCACCAACAGCTGACGATCGCACCACTAAAGGATGTTTAGGGGAGGGCTGAAGCCGTTCCAACAAGGGGGCAGGATCATCACCGGGGGCCAGTACCCAACCCATCGGGATAGGATAGCCCAACCGTTTTAGGTCAGAGAGCGTTGCGGCCTTAGACCCAACCTGCTCAGCATCCAGGGATTGATCGAGGGAGCGCAGAGCCCGATCGCCGCGAAAGAACTTAAACATGGTTTGAGACTCCGTTTGTCCAGAGGTGGGGCTTAAATCCAGATCATCCGGAATCTTGGTGTAAATCCAGCCCAGTAAAGCGGATAACACGATCGTGGCTACAATCAATTCCGTCTCATGAACATGACGTAGAGCGGTAATCAGCGGCAGCAAAATTAACACGCCGAATCGTCCTTGGCGACGCTCTCGCAGAATCGTAAAGCTAATACTGCTAATCAGAAACAGCAGACCGGCACCGACTGGATCAAAGGCAGTATATCCCCAAACGACATTGGTAGTGCCAGCCCCCTTGCCCACCCAGTAGCGCCCCATCACTAGGGCAATCAACGCGACCATCACCCAGGCAGGACTAAGGGGAAAAAAGATGCGAGCTAACCAGACAGCAGCAATGCCCTTACTGGCTTCTGATAGCACTGCCAGAATGCCTGCAACCTTGCCGCCGTGATAAAACGCGGCAGATACACCAATATTGCCTGTGCCCAACTGGGATAACTTTTTGCCAGTCAGAGTTTGAGTGATCCAACCGACTAACGGGAGTCCTCCCAAGATTGGACAAAGGAGGAAGATCAGTAGAGCGCCCCAAACCTGCGTCAATGTCATGATGCTTCAGTCCATAACCAGTCCAAATGCAGCTCAAACCCAGGGAGAACTGGATCACCCTTGAGAACACTGGGCGTTGGTAAAACTTCTATAGAATGTCCCGGTCGATAAATTTCAACCTGTTGATCCTGGGGATTAATCAGCCAGCCCAGTTGTAAGCCATTGTCCAGATACTCCTGCATTTTGGTTTGTAATGGCTGTAATTCATCTGTAACCGAGCGCAGTTCAATCACGAAGTCTGGGCAAATTGGCGGAAATCGCTGTTTTTGAGCCGGAGTTAAGGCATTCCAGCGATCGCGGCGAATCCAGGCAACATCGGGTGAGCGATCAGCTCCATTCGGTAGCTTAAACCCAGTGGAGGAATCAAACGTAATTCCCTGTTGGGTCTGACGATTCCACAGGGCAACATCGGTCACAATCTCGGCATTATAGTTACCTGTTTCTCCTCCCGCAGGTGACATGATCATTAACTCCCCATTGGCAGTTCGCTCAAATTTCAACTCTGGATTGACCTGACACAGTTGATAAAACTGCTCATCTGTGAGCGTGATGATGGGGTTTAGGTTAATTGAGTATGCCGTCATGACCCGAACAACTCCCAGTCGGCTATATCTCCATCATTCTACGATCGCCTTCTCCGGTTGGCTGCCCCATAGCAAAAAGCCCCTCTGAACCAGAGGGGCTTTTGTATGATCAAGAACTAATTAGAATTAGCCGTTGATAGCAGGAGCGGTCAGCGCGATGGGAGCGGCTTCGCCAGCAGCCAAGTCGAGCGGGAAGTTGTGAGCGTTACGCTCGTGCATCACTTCCATCCCCAGGTTGGCGCGGTTCAGCACATCGGCCCAGGTGCCCACTACACGACCTTGAGAGTCGATGATGGATTGGTTGAAGTTGAACCCGTTCAGGTTGAACGCCATGGTGCTGATGCCCAGTGCGGTGAACCAGATCCCTACCACCGGCCATGCA
>DATNPU010000065.1:0-6181 GCA_036703105.1 Microcoleaceae cyanobacterium | reverse complement strand
CGCATGGCGGTAATGATTAAAAAAATCTGAACAAGATGAACAGACTCAGACCCCTGACTGGTTTATGATGACAGTGCTACTCTTGGCTACTAGTTAGGACATTGAGATCGGCAAGACCAATTAGGGGGTACATAGGTAAGCATGCGAATTCTGTTTGTTGCCGCAGAAGCGGCTCCACTGGCAAAAGTGGGCGGCATGGGAGATGTCGTAGGCTCACTCCCCAAAGTGTTGAAGGCAATGGGGCATGATGTCCGGGTATTGATGCCGTATTACGGTTTCCTCCCTGATAAGCTCAAAATTCCCAAGGAACCGATCTGGCGTGGCAGTGCCATGTTCCAAGAATTCGAGATCTACGAATCGGCTTTACCCGGCAGTGATGTGCCACTCTACTTGTTCGGACATCCAGTCTTCATTCCCCGCCGCATCTATTTTGGGGAAGACGAAGACTGGCGGTTTACATTTTTTGCCAATGGAGCGGTTGAATTCATCTGGCATTACTGGAAGCCTGATGTCGTCCATTGCCACGATTGGCATACGGGCATGATTCCAGTTTGGCTGCATGAAGACCCCGAAGTAGCCACAGTATTTACGATTCACAACCTGGCTTATCAAGGGCCTTGGCGTTGGCGGTTAGAGCAGATTACCTGGTGTCCCTGGTATATGCAAGGACATAACACGATGGCTGCCGCTGTACAGTTTGCCGATCGTGTCAACACAGTGTCTCCAACCTATGCCAAACAGATCCAGACTCCGGCCTATGGAGAAGGGCTAGAAGGGCTATTGTCCTTTATTAGCGGCAAACTGTCTGGGATTTTGAACGGCATTGATACCGACTCCTACAATCCCGCTGTGGATAAGAGTCTGCCCCAAACCTTTACCGTCGATTCCCTTGATCGTCGGGTTGCCAACAAAATAGCCTTGCAGGAAGAAGTGGGCTTAGAGGTGAACTCTGGCGCTTTCTTAATGGGCATGGTAACGCGGTTAGTCGAGCAAAAAGGTTTGGATTTGGTGATTCAGATCCTCGATCGCTTCATGGCCTACTCCAACGCCCAAATGATTTTGTTGGGCACGGGCGATCGCTACTACGAAACCCAAATGTGGCAACTGGCCTCTCGCTATCCCGGTCGGATGTCGGTGTACTTACTGCATAACGATATTCTGGCTCGCCGGATTTATGCTGGCACGGACGCCTTCCTGATGCCATCCCGATTTGAACCCTGCGGGATTAGCCAGATGATGGCATTGCGGTATGGTTCCGTCCCGATCGTCCGTCGCACCGGGGGATTAGTGGATACCGTGACCCACCACGATCCGATGAATCATGCAGGAACAGGGTATTGCTTCGATCGCTACGAGCCGCTCGATCTCTACACCTGTCTGGTGCGGGCATGGGAAGGCTTCCACTACAAGAAAGAGTGGCAAGAACTCCAGCAACGCGGTATGTCAGACAACTTCAGCTGGAAGCAATCCGCGATCGAGTACGTCAAGCTCTACCGGGACGCGAAAGGTCTACCCCCGGAAGAATCCGCGATGGAATCGGTGAAGCAACCGGAGTATGTGTAGAGACTGAGATGAGGGAGATAGGGAATGGGGAAGATGGAGGAGATTTAGTGGTAATTTCTTCCTCACCCTCCTCACCTCCCTCACCTTCCTTACCCTCCCCATTCCCTCTATTCCCCATTCATTGCCAACTGTTGATAATTTCTGTTGAAATTCATAGGATCTGTCGGCTTTCGATGCAGAACGCGGTATAGTGCAAGCCGATAGGTGCAGTGATTTGCTTCGGTTCGCATCGGGCGATCGCTCTGCCGATTAGGTGATGTTCTCAATGCAAGCAACTGACTGTGAAGTCTAACCCTTCCAAAAAAATCCTGGTTGTACTAAACGGCAAGGGGGGAGTTGGCAAGACCACAACTGCCGTTAATTTAGCTGCCCTGTTGGCAGAACAGCAGCGCGTGTTGTTGGTAGACGCAGATCCGCAGGGGTCGGCCTCCTGGTGGTCGCAACGGGGCGATCGCGCGATCGGGTTTGACTTAGCGCAGGAAACTGATCCCATGTTGCTGGGTAAGCTGCAAGCGTTGGCAGACTATGACAAGGTGGTAGTAGATACGCCGCCCGCGTTGGGTTCGGAAGCATTAGCAGCGGTAATTCCAGTCGCAGATTATTTGGTCTTACCGACTCCACCAACACCGATGGATCTGGCAACATTAATTGAGACGGTGCGGCAGGCAGTGGCTCCCAGAGGCGTTGCCCATCGGGTCTTGCTGACTCGGGTGGATCCACGGCGATCGAATGAAGCGGTGGAAGCCCAACTCACTCTCAAGGAGTTAGGCATTCCGGCTTGCACCACGTATATTCGAGCTTATAAAGCCCATGAACGAGCCGTATTAGAAGGAACTGCGATTACTCAGCTTCGGGGAGCGAATGCCCGAGAAGCTGAAGCAGATTATCGCCACGTCTTAGATGAAATTCAGCAGGATTGGAGGAAGCATGGCTAGAAAACGGTTATCAGATTTGTTACGGGAGGAGGCTGGTAAGCCTACAGCGGATGCAAAAGCGGTAACTCCAGAAGCTACAGAGTCACCTGCCCTGGAGCAGAACCAGGACAGTGAACCCGCGATCGATGTCGAGGCAGTTCCAGTCAATGAGGGGCAACCGGAACTAGAAACTTTAGTGGCAGAGTTAAAAACGGCTGTAGAGCAAGCGGAGCAGCGCGAGGCTGAGTTGAAACAGCAGGTGCATGACCTGAAAGCGGAGTTGAAGACACAGGCAATAGACCTGAAACAAGCTAAATCGCAGTTGGAAACAGCAGAACGGCACAACGATCAGTTAGAAACTGAGATGAATGCGCAGGCCGCTGAGATCAAGCAGTTGCAGAGTAGCTTAAAAACAACGGAACAGAAAGCCAAGCAATTGGATGCTGAATTAACCGAGGCCAAACAAGCTGCATTGCAGTTAGCCGAGGCAAATTCTAAACTCACCCAAGCACTGGAAGCCTCAAAACAGTCTGCCAAACCAGCAGCGAAACTAGCGGCACAACCAGCGGCGAAACCAGCGGCACAACCCGTCGCCAGACCCGTTAGCCCTGCTACTCAGCCTGCCCCACTTACCCCGGCGGATAGTTTCCGGCAACTGCAAGAACGATCGTTAGCACATCCAATTTTTCCCAATAAAGTCCCCGGTCAACTCACAGAACAAGATCTAGGTTGGGTGGATTAAGGTATGGATAGGCAGCCGCAACGAACGTTATCGATCGACATTGGCGGTAGTGGCATCAAAGGCATGGTGCTGGATGAAACTGGCCAGCCTCTGAACGAAAGAGTGCGGGTGGCCACGCCCCAACCAGCAACTCCCACTCCAGTCATTGCCGCGATCGTAGAACTAGTGAAAGGGTTGGAGTTCGATCGGGTGTCAGTAGGATTTCCGGGTGTGGTTCGGTCAGGGGTGACGGAAACGGCAGTGAACTTGCATCCCGATTGGGTTGGCTTTGATCTAGCAGGAACGCTCACTCAAGAACTTGGTAAGCCAACCAGAGTCTGTAATGATGCCGATATGCAGGGGTTAGGCGCGATCGCGGGGCAAGGGGTAGAACTAGTAATCACCTTGGGAACCGGGTTTGGTTCCGCCTTGTTTCTGGATGGTAGATTAGTGCCTAATCTAGAAATGGGACATCATGAGTTCCGGAAAGGCGAAACTTACGAGGAACAGCTGGGACGAGCCGCCCTCGACCTGCATGGCAAGAAGAGATGGAATCAACGGTTAGAAAAGGCGATCGCATCGTTGCAGCACTTGTTTAATTACGATTGCCTTTACATCGGTGGCGGTAACACCGATCGGATTAACTTCGAACTTCCTGCCAATGTCAAAATTGTGCCGAATATTTCCGGCATTCTCGGCGGAATTGCGCTCTGGCGGGATTAGTTTGGTCGAGCCACCATAATCCCGATACTGTGGTCTACTCTGGCCACATAGCTTTGTAAGTCAGGTGAAATTTTCACCGTACCACTGGGAGAAGCGTGTAATAACCCAAAGCTGTCGTCTGCCTGACGATAGGCTATTCCAGTGTGGGTGACATCTAAGCCAGGAATATCGGTAGCGATCGCGATAATGTCACCGGGGTGTAAGCGGGGATAAATCTGTTGAATCCGATCGGTGGGAATGTAGTGAAATGTGAATGGCTGTAATTGAGCTTCTACCTGTTGGATGCAATCGTAGATCGCTGGATCGCTCATTTGCGGATAACTATCACGATGCTGGCTCATAAAGTTCAAGGGCTTGGCTTGAGCAATCCCCCCCAATTCCATCGTCAAATCGCGAACTGTACCGCGTTTCTGGTTATCCAGGATCCATTCTGAAAAGTAATGTAACCGACTACAATAGCCATCCAGCTTCCCCGCTCGATAACGCAGGTCTTGCAGATGATTGACAAAAGTGGTGTAAGAATAATCCTGCCTGGCGATGCCTCGCGACAACGCTAAAACGGTTTCAACCAGTAATAAACAATCGAATCGGGTAAGAGACACGATCAGTTTTTCCTGCTGTGATCGATCCAACATCCCTGCCTGGTAAGTTCGGCCTAGCAGGGGTGACGCGATCGCTTGCATAATCTCCCCGATCGCACGTTGATGGAGGTGCTGCTGTTTGGCCGTCTGGATCAATTGCTGGAAGGCTTGCTGTTCAGTGATTGCTGCCATCTGCACTGGGGCGGTTGTTAAGGATAACGGTGGCTGCGATCGTTCTGATAGATTGACCGGGAAACTTACGACATACCCAAGCAGGCAAAGCACATTCGTTAACTGTTTCAGGTTGATCTCCATCCCACCTCACACTGACTCTGGCTCAACTCCTATGATCTAGAATCGATTTGCTAGCACCAGCTAATATCGCCGTTCGGCCGCAGTAAAGTGCTGCTCCATCATAGTCGATCGCTCCCATTTCACAGCGGCAAGGGAGTCATCAGGAACAATGACCAAGTTCTGGCTATATACTCCAATCTCCGTAACATGGCAAACCCCCTTGCCTACTTGATTTCAGCCAGGGGGTTTTGATTTAGCCTCAACGCATCATTGCCGTAGCATTACAGCAAAAATGCCAGTCAAGTTAGCCTTAAGCGACCCAATTACGAGCAACCACTTCTGCCAAGTCAACAACACGTTGGCTATAGCCCCACTCGTTGTCGTACCAAGCCACCACTTTCACCATATCGCCACCCATGACCATTGTCAGCGCAGCGTCGACGATCGAGGACTCATCCGTCCCTGCGTGGTCGCTAGACACTAGGGGTAGATCGCAATACTTCAGAATCCCTTTCATTGGGCCTTCAGAAGCAGCCTTCAGCACTTCATTCACTTGTTCAGAAATCGTGCTCTTCTCGACTTGCACGACTAAATCTACGATCGAGACGTTGGGGGTAGGAACGCGCAACGCAATCCCATTCAGCTTGCCACTGAGTTCAGGTAGCACCAACGCCACAGCTTTAGCGGCACCAGTAGAAGTTGGCACAATGTTCATCGCGGCTGCCCGGGCCCGTCGCAGATCACGGTGGCTAGCATCCAGTAACCGTTGGTCACCGGTATAGCTGTGGGTCGTGGTCATTGTCCCTTTGATAATGCCAAAGTTGTCGTTCAGCACTTTGGCCACAGGAGCGAGACAGTTGGTGGTACAGCTGGCATTACTAATAACGTTGTGCTTGTGATGGTCATAGTCTTGATGGTTTACACCCACCACAAACGTGCCATCTTCATTCTTACCAGGTGCTGTAATCAATACCTTCTTCGCACCCGCATTCAGGTGTTTAGAAGCCCCTTCCTTGCTAACGAAAACCCCAGTAGATTCAATAATGAGATCAATATCCCAGGCTTTCCAGGGCAAGTTCTCGGGATTACGGTCGGATGTACACTTGATGACTTTGCCATTGACGGTCAGGGTATTCTCATCCGCGTCAATATCCGCACTGAGCTTACCCAGCATCGAATCATATCTCAGCAGGTGAGCGTTCGTTCTGGGGTCAGAAGTGTCATTAATCGCAACTATTTCAATCTGGCTATCTTGCCTGGTTAACCAGCAACGCATGAAGTTGCGCCCGATACGTCCGAAGCCGTTAATCGCTACTCTAATCACTGCGTCTTGCCCTCTGTCTACTAAATAGATACCGATAGTCAAACCCGATCATAAGGCGGTA
>DATNPU010000057.1:0-4508 GCA_036703105.1 Microcoleaceae cyanobacterium | reverse complement strand
ACCGGCGGATTGGTTAAGAGAGTGATGGTCTGGTGGGACGTTGGCAGCTTCGGCGGTAAGGTGCGACTGGCTTTTCTCTAATAATGCTCTTAGCAGTAAATCCTTAATATTAGGAGGAAGAGCGATCACCTCATCCAGTTGTTCATTAGAGATATCGGTTGGCAACATGTCCGGAGCTGGAGGGGGGGCCGACTCTTTGGAGTGAGGCTCTGTTCTGAGAAAAATCGGTGGCTTCTTAGGCGGCATAGTTGGTTGGTTAGAAGGATCCGCCGGAGGTGAGCTATGCGCCTGAAGTTGGGTGGGAATCGACGCTGGATCAATGGTGTCTCCCGTACCCTGGCTCTGGTGCGGGGATGCTTTAGGTGATTGACTATTTGGTTCTGCGGCTGGCGGCTGTTCTGGTGTTGCTGCTAAAGGCGTCATTAAGCGCGCTTCAATGTTACTGACATCCGCTGGCTGTAGTTGCAACACTTCCTGAAGATATTGCAGTTCTTGGCGATCGCTCTCGGCTAAGGGAGACTGGCGCTGTAAGGCCTCCAAAAACATTTGTTCGTAGATCTTCAGGTCTTCTTGATATTGCATGTGTTGACGCTGTTGTTGGGCGGCCTGAAGCGAGGTCTCAACCTGTCCTACATCTTCGTCTGTCAGGTACAATGCCCGTTGGTGTTGCTGAAGGGTCTGCCGTGCTTTAGGGTTGAGAGTCATGATGCCCCTGCGCCAGCCTAGAAAAGAGTTCCTGATATAACTGTAGCCGCTGTCGGTATTCCCGCACGGGTCGCAGTACCTCAAATTCAATTTGGTCGGCGCTCTGCGGAGACAGGCCCAGATGATACCGAAAGTTGTCCATCACATGGCGCGCCACTAATAAGCGAGAACCAAGGGCATCGACGCGATCGACGCTTGCTAACTTTTCGACAAACTGGCGGTACTTTAAGGCAGCATTGGCTTGAGAAATTTGATAGAGATGATGTTGGGCGATCGCCTCAGAACCATACAAAGCTGGCTGCATGGCTGGAGCGGCAATCTGTAATTTGCGCCTGGCATACTCGTGCAGTTCCGCGATCGTCAGCCGACCGTCATAGTTAGCATCAGCTGCACCAGTCACTAAACCTTCTGCCAGATAGCGAGTATAGCTCCAGGTATCCAAATCCTCTGGTTCAGCGATCGCCTGAATAGCTGAATCAGCCGTTAAGATCAGGCGATTTTTTCCTCCCAGCTGTGACAGTACATCGACAGAACTATGGGTGGCAGTCGGTGGTTCTGTGGTGTCGTCTGCTGGTTCAGATAAGGCTGGGTGGAAGTAGCAATCGAGGATAACGAGTTGTTGCTGAGTGGGACTGGAGTTGAGTACCTCTTGAATAAAACTGGCTGGAATGGTTCTGGCTTTGATTAAACTACCTCGATCGTCGTTAGCAGTAATGGGCGTAGCAAAGTAAAGCTTACCGTCTGCATCTTGGATGCCATAGCCCGAAAAGAAAAGTAGGAGAAAATCTTCTGGCTGGCGTTGTTCGGCAAATCGCTCGATCGCTTCTTGAATGATTTGAGGGGCATAGCGATCGCGGAGGCAGTGAATCGCATCGAAACTCGGTTGGGCTTTTTGTAAGGCCCGCTTCAACACTTCCACATTTTTCCAGGCGGCTGGTAATGGATTCAGCCCAAACCGATAACTGGCAATGCCAATCAGTAGTGCAACTTTCCCCATCGATCGGGTGACTCATAAACATCTCAACAACAAAATAGCTCTGTATCTGGAAATCGATACAGAGCTATCTTTAGTTATGCGCAATGATGAATCGATCGAACTCAGGTCACTTAGCGAGGCTGACCTTGAATTTGAGTTACTTCGATCGGCTTCATGAAATACAACTTGAGGAACTGCCAACCGTTAGAAACATAGTGGGGCAGCTTTTGCAGGAATTGGAGCGGTTTTGGTGTGTTGGAATTGGCGATCGCGGTCAGCTTCTCGTTATTCTGTACACACACTTCCAGGCAATCATAGAATTCTGGCTTGCTGACATCCAGAATTACCGGGAATACCCGAGCCGCCGTCTCGTTGGTCTTCTCGATCACGAGCTTGTCATACTCCCGAGCATCCAACCCGATCGCTCGATAGAAATCCGATCGCTGCACGTCGTTGAGGTACATGGTGGCAAACACCGATAGCAGGAAGAAGCGGCTCCATAGCTTGGCTTTCCAGTCATTCAAGAACTGAGGTTGTGCCCGCATAATGGCATCAAAGAAGTCACCATGACGGTTTTCATCCTGACACCAATTCTCAAAGAACCGGAAGATTGGATAAACTCGGTCTTCTGGATGTGCCTCCAGATGGCGGTAGATGGTGATATAGCGCCAATAGCCAATCTTCTCAGACAAATAGGTCGCGTAGAAGATGAACTTGGGCTGGAAAAAGGTGTAGCTGCGGCTCTTGGTCAGGAAACCCAGATCAAGTTGCAGGTTGAAATCGGATAATGCCTTGTTCAAAAATCCGGCATGACGCGCTTCATCTCTGGACATCAACGAGAAGCACTCTGCCAAGACAGGGCTTTTATCTTTCAGCTTGCGGGCGAGTTCTTTGTAGAGTAAGAACCCAGAAAATTCTGCGGTGCAGGAACGTTCCAGAAACTCAACAAACAGTTTGCGGGTTTCACCATCGATGTGATCCCACGACTGTTCAAACTCAGCATTCCGCACAAAGTGATGACGGTTATAGTCAACTCGAAATTCCTCCAGAATTGCCTGAAGTTCATCTTCGTTGGCCGAGATGTCCATTTGCGCCATAGCGTCAAAGTCGGTCGTATAGAACCGAGGAGTCAGAATTGTCTCCTTGGCAGGAACTTTGATGCCGGGACGCACCTCTTCAAAACCAGGCTTTTTAAGGGAATCTACCATGAGCTACTTTATTCTTCTCTAGGATTCTGAGTGAGTGGTGCTAACTAGTCAAATGTATCTGCCCCATTTGAACCAGCTGATTCTGCCATTGGTCGCTCCGCTTTACGGAACCGAAGAATAACCACGTCACTCAGTTTACCAAGCTATGTTGCTGCAAATCGCAATCATCTAGTTAAGAGTTGCTACATGAAATCAACTTTTGTAAAAGAGTGGTTAAAACACCTGCGTTGAATCCTGCGATTCTGAATCAAACTCTTTATCATGAAAGGAACTAAAGCCCTGGAACAACATCCTGGTCATCGTATGAACAATGTTGGTACTGCTTATGTCCTCTGGCTTGGTTGCCTGTTGCAGTTGCACGGACTCCAGCGCCTCTACAATGGCAAGATTTTCACTGGCTTGCTGTGGATGTTCACCTTTGGGCTATTCGGCTTTGGACAACTGCTAGATCTGGTGTTGATTCCCGGCATGGTGGATGAGCATAACGAACGGTTGCGATCGCGCCAAGGGTTGCCTGCCCATCTCTCTCCTAATCAGCCTGCCGTTCAACGCGTGTTGAGCCAGGAAGAAGTTCACTCCTTTCAGCTGCCTACTGCTCAACCCCCCAATCAGCTGACGATCCAACTTGTGAAAGCGGCGGCGGCTCGTGGCGGTAAGCTCTCGGTCACACAAGGGGTATTAGACACTGAAGCCGGATTTACAGAGGTGGAAATTGCTTTGAAAAACCTGGTGAGGACAGGCTATGTCGATCCTACCAATGACCCAGAAACCGGAGTCGTGATGTATGAGTTTCGGGAGCTATAAACAGGTTTAGCTCTAGCCTATATTTTCTGATTTAGAACGATCGTTCCAATAACCCATCATTTTGCTTAGGGTTTGCTTAGGAATAGCAATTAAATCAAATCGCACATTCGGTAGGAGCAGGTTCTACCTAGAATCCTTCGGACAATGACAATTCATTGGCTAAACCCGCCCCTGATATCTACAATCTGCGGAATGATTTAGTTCATGATCCTTGGAGACGAAGCATTCGCTAAATCCTCTTGGTAATGCTGGTGTAGATGCTTGCTCGGATATTTCGTCCCCCCCATGATTGCTTAATTTCTCACCAGCCACTTTTGGGCATTCAACCGTTGCAATGTCCAGAACACTAAAAGTCCTAAATCAACTTTCCGTTCATCAATTCGGAAGGATTCTAATGTGCTGGCTTTGCCGCTACCTTCAGTGTAGGAAAAGCCTTTCTGTCCACTAATACTTTCATTAAAAAAGTAAAGATTGAATTCGCGAGTTTGTTTATACCCACTACTCCAATGACCAATCACTTGCCAGCAGTCGGGAGCCTGACTCATGCCCACCACATTGATCGGGCGCTTCTCAAACTTGAGTTCAACATCGGCAATTCCCTGATCCCCTAACCCCTGCCGAAGTGCAGGAATAAAATCTTGCTGGATGAAGTCGGCAAACGGCTTATCTTCTAGGGCAGGAGGTTTTTCTTTCTTCGCAGCGGGCTTTTTGGCAGCTTTATCCTCTGCCTCTGCTGCGTTAGGAGCTGGGGATTCAGTTTGATCGCTAGTTGGATTCGGAGTCGTTTCTTCTGCCATGCCTCAGTCAATCCTTTT
>DATNPU010000055.1:0-19992 GCA_036703105.1 Microcoleaceae cyanobacterium | reverse complement strand
GTCAATCCAATTACAGTCATTTCTACGGCACTTAGCCCCAAGTAAATCCCTAAGCTAACGGCTGATGTCCCCAAAACAACATGAATCCTAAAGTTACGCTGGGTCTGAAATGCGTAACTCACTCCTGCCCAAGCATACTTGAAACTAATCAGTAAACTGGGAGCTACCCGCCATGCCAGATCTCGCTTAAATTTTGCTGTCTCTGCCACTTTGCCATTGGAAGGATCGGAATTTTGCGTGGAAAGTTCAGATGGCATAGACCGAAACGTGGAAAGGGATAGTGGCCTGGAGAGCAGATCAGCACTGGATCATGGTTGACGACGATCGAGTGGCTTGGGAAAAAGACAATTTGTCAGAACATTAGGAGATGGCTGAAGCCAATATCGTCTTAATCTCAGATTGCCCAACAGACTATGACGAATATAATCCGTCCTGAATTGAAAGACCAACCGTATTCAGCAGCTTTTGCTGTTGGTTCAACATTTTTAGCAAACTGTCGTCATCTGGATGATCCCATCCCAACAGATGCAATAGACCGTGGGCGGCCAACCAAGCCAGTTCGGTAGCAAGTGCATGTCCCTGAGCTTCTGCCTGTCGCTGGGCAGTGTCTAAGGAAATCACAATGTCACCCAGGTAAAGCGGCTGTTCCGCTCCTCCTAGCTCGTCTAATAAAGGCGCCTCAACTTCTAAAGCGGCAAATGCTAACACATCCGTTGGTTTATCCTGCTGGCGATATTGCGCATTCAGCCCTTGGATTTCCCGATCGTCGGTGAGCCGTAAACTCAACTCGTATGCCTGAACGGCCGATAGCTCAGGTTGCAGAACAGTCAACCATTTTAGAAACCAACCTTCCCAGGTTTCTGGAGCGATCGTAGCCGGTGAATTTCCTGACTCCAACTCGTCCAGACTATCCTGAACACATACTTCAACCTGCATATCCCTGTTCTATCGCGTTAAATAAGCCAGCCCAACAAATACCGCTAACAACGCGATCGTGGTTAGAAAAAAGTGTTTTAGGGATTTGCCCCGTTTCCGCACCATATTCCGCATGGCCAATTTGACATAACTGGGGGGCGGAGTTGTTGGTGCCGTATCACTACTTTCTGGGGCTGTCTCTACCGATGCTGAGACTTCTGATGCTTGAACGTCTGTTTCCATAACAACCTTTGGGTCAGGCAACCTTGCTTTAACTAAAGTAACAATTTCCGGCAGCGATTCGCCTGAACGATGTCAGCCGATCCAATCCAGAGGAGAGATAACCTGGGCGATCGCTCCTCCTCTAGCCACCTGGTCACATTCAGGTTTAAACATCCACGAGCTGAGTCTCCTGGCGGAGATAGGCTTGAATGAAGGGATCGAGATCGCCATTCATCACGTCCGTAATTGCTGTTGTTTCAGTTCCAGTCCGCAGATCCTTCACCATCTGGTAGGGATGAAACACATAGTTACGAATCTGGTTGCCCCAAGAGGCTTCTACCATGTCTCCCCGAATATCCGCAATTTCCTTGGCTTTTTGCTCCTGGGCAATCACCAGTAATTTAGCTTTCAACAGGGCCAGAGCTTTTTCCTTGTTCTGAAGCTGCGATCGTTCTTCGGTACACCGCACCATCAACCCAGTAGGAATATGCACCACTCGAACGGCGGTTTCCACCTTGTTGACATTCTGGCCGCCCTTGCCGCCGGCGCGTGATGTAGTAATCTCCAAGTCTTTATCGGGGATCTCTAGCTGTACCGAATTGTCTAAAATCGGCATCACTTCTACACCGGCAAAGCTGGTTTGGCGTTTGCCGTTGGCGTTAAAGGGCGAAATCCGTACCAGACGGTGAGTGCCCTTCTCGGCTTTCAGGTAGCCATAGGCATAGCGTCCTTCCACTTCTAACATGGCGGATTTGAGCCCGGCTTCGTCTCCTTCCGAGATTTCCGCTAAATGGACTTTATAGCGGTGGTCTTCTGCCCAACGGGTGTACATCCGCAACAGCATCTCCGCCCAGTCTTGAGCGTCCGTTCCGCCTGCCCCAGCATTAATCGTCAGTACTGCACCATAGCTATCATAGGGATCTGACAACAATTGCTGAAGTTCCCACTGATCCAGTTCCCGACTCAGTTGAACGACATTTGACTGGGCTTCTTGCAATAGCGATTCATCGTCCTCCAATTCCAGGAGATCTAAGACTGCTCTAGCGTCTTCCAAGCTACTACGCCACTGCTCAAGTTGCTGAAGATGAGATTTTAGGTCATTCAGTTCTTGAAGGGTTTGCTGTGCTGCTGTCTGGTCATTCCAAAAGTCTGGTTGGGCGGCTAGTTGTTCTAAATCTTGAATTTTTGCGGTTAGGGCTGGGACGTCAAAGATAGTCCTGGGCTTTGCCCAGGCGATCGGACAACATTTCAACCTCGCGTTTAATTTCCAATGCTTCCATAGAGATTCGATCGTTCACAAAGACACGCTGCTTCATTGATCTTAGCGGTTTGCGCTGAGAAGTCGTGCGATCGGGAGGGAAAAGTGTTAACGGCATTACGTTGTTTATCCAAACGTAAATCTACGCGGCCTGCCCTGGTTTCAGCTAGTAAACCCTGATTTGGACAGGCTGAAAATTCTAGTTAGATCAGAGGTTTTGCCGAGTAGCTTACGTGTTTATGCCGAAACCTCTAAAAGCGGGTCGCCTGAGTACCGTAAATCGACGATGGTTTCTCCTCCTCGAAGTACGGAGAATAAACTCAACTCTGATGTGAAAGGTGACTTGCAAGATGATGGCTACTCAACCTTGTGTTCGCTCGCGTGGGATGGATCTCTTAGTTGCTTACCACCGGAATCCCTCCGTCAAGCTTCGGAATCAGCTCGTTCAGTTGAATGCTGGTCTAGTTAGAAAGATTGCTCACCGGATTAGCCATCAATGCGCCGAGCCCTATGAAGATCTGGAGCAAATTGGTTTCCTGGGCTTGATTCGAGCTATTGAGCGGTTTAACCCCAGTCAAGGCTGTGCGTTTAGTTCGTTTGCGGTTCCCTATATCCGGGGTGAGATGCTGCATTTCCTTCGCGATCGTAGTGGTACTGTTAAGATTCCCCGCCGCTGGCAACAACTCAACAAAGCTGGACAAAAAGTTCGCGAAACCCTGGAAGAAGCTTACGGTCGCCAACCGACTGACGAAGAGATCGCTACAGAACTCGGTGTGTCAGTCTACGAATGGCGCGAAAGCAAGTTAGCCACCAAGAATCGGCTTCCCCTCAGCCTGGATGCCACAGTTTCCCAGCAAATTGATTCCCCTACCACCCTCGGTGAAACCCTGCCCGACACTCGTTGCCTGAGTATGCAATACCTGGAAGAAGACCGGCAACAGATCCAACAAGCCCTTAGCCAACTGGAAGAAAAGACCCGGCAGGCGATCGAATTCGTTTTCATCAAAGATCTGTCCCGCAAAGAAGTGGCCGAGCGGATTGGTGTTAGCCCTATGACCGTTACCCGTCGCATTCATCGGGGTGTGCAACAAATGGTTTCCTTTCTGCAACCCCAAATGCTGCAAACTGACCCGTAAGCCTTAATCATGTAGCTTGCTAATCGCCAGATAAGTTTTCACCTTTCATTTGTATCTGGCTTGCTCAACTGGAGTAGCACCCCCTGCTAGTCCAGTTTTTTTATGGTTATGAGGCTAGGTTTAGCTGATCTCGTTACAGTAACGTGCCTGCCAGCATTCCCGCTAATAGAACAAAGCCAATCCACACATTCTGGCGAAATAGCTGGCCATAGGCAGCGTGAGGAATCGTTTTGAAGGACAGACGGTAGTATTGCCGTGACCACCACACAGTAGCGATCGCTAGCGACAGCCAGAAGCCCCAACTTAACTGCATCACTACTCCAATGCCAGCGAATAAGAGGACTGTTCCAGCTAAAAAAATACCCACTGCATGAGCGGCATACTTACCAAAAAATAGGGCGCTTGAATTCACGCCAATCCGTCGATCGTCCTCGCGATCGGACATCGCGTAAATTGTGTCGAAGCCGAGAGTCCATAAGACTGTCGCCCCCCACAATAACCAGGTGGGGAATCCTAAGCAGGCTGTTGGGGCTGGACTGGAACCACAGCTGACAGCGCTCCAGCTAATCAGGACGGCGAACCCCCAGGCGATCGACAAGACCAGTTGCGGCACCGGAAATACCCGTTTGGCCAGAGGATACAACACAATCACCGGAACCGCAGCAACACAAAGCCAGAATGTTAACGGATTCAAATAGAGCGACAGTCCCCAGGCACAGCCGAAGGAAATCAGTGCTACCACTAGCCCAACCTGAATTGATAGCGATCGGGCGGCGAGAGGTCGGTTGCGAGTCCGTTCTACCTTGGGGTCAATATTACGATCCCAGAGATCATTGACGACACAACCGGCGGCACTGGTGGCTAGCGTACCCAGCACGATCACCCCAATCAATGGCAAGGGTGGAGTGCCATCTGCCGCTAATACGACGGCCCAGAGGGCGGGAATCATTAAAATTAAGCGTCCAGCAGGCTTATCCCATCGCAACAATCGGACAATCGTTTGCCAGGTAGGTTCAGAACGATCGGGCTGAGTTAGCATCACACATCAGAAAATCCACTAGGGATGATTCTAATCCAGTTCTTCAGCCTCAAGCGGACTGAGTCCTTGCACACACTCATCTCCCTCATTTCCCTATCTTCCCCATCTGCCAAATTTCACACGCTAAGTCTTAATCCCCTGCTCTGCTCGATCGACCAGTTGCTTCGCTCGATCCCAGATAGCCCATAGTGTGAATTTGAGCGAGATCTTGCTGCCATCAAGATACGTTGTAATCTGGTATTTCTCGGTGAGGGTTTGACTGTCAATTAGAGCAACGGGGAAAAGCTGATCATAGGAATCATCGCCTCGAAGCCATTCCGCATTATCCCGTTTGAACTCCTGATAGGCTTGCCAGACGGTAATGCCAAATTCGTAATCCCGTAGGGCTTCAGCTAAATCTGCATAGGTCGCATGTTGGGTGCCTTTGGGCTGCTTCGCCAGGTCTGCCAACGTATCTTTAAGGGTTTGGACGCGATCGACATAGTTCTGATAGCTAATCCCAACTTGGCCAACGGCCTGTCCTGCGGCCACTTTTGTAGGCAAATTTCTTAAATACTTTGCGGTTGTTTCAAAAGCAGCCAATGTAGCTACAGCCTTAGTTTCTAGTGCGAGCTGCTGTTGAATGGCCATCTGGTTGCGGCGGTAATCGGCCAATTTTTGCCGAGATCGAGCGGATACGCTGCTCATGGCTGGAATCGTTTCGAGTCGGGTGATCGCTTCCTGCCACTTCCGATCTGCGCTTTGCCAGACGGCGAGTGTACGAGGCGGTTTTTGGACGGTGATTGCTGCTTGCCAAGCTAAGGTTTGGGCCTCTTCAAGCTGTGATATGGCCTTCTGCTCGGTTTTGAGGCGATTGTCGATCGCGGCATAGTTGGCTCGATAGGTGGCGAGGCGTTGTTTAGCTTGGGTACTGACTGGAGTGCCTTCGGGAATGGACTCTAAGCTGTGAATGGCTCGCCGCCACTTGACTCGCGCTTTCTGCCAAGTCTCTGAGGGATGAGGCGGATTTTGGACAAGCACCGCTGCTTCCCAGGCTAGCTGCCGAGCTTTGGCTAATTGGGCCTTGGGAGTAGTCGGCACATCAGGTTCTGCCTCATCTGTAAACATCTCGCTTTGGCGGGAGTTAGCCGGTAAGAGTAATGGATTGACAGAACATCCGGCCAAAAGTAGCACGGGAATGCTAGCAGCCACTACAAACGGTACATGTTTCATCTTGGGTTTAGGGTGCAGAACTGACAGAACAACGTACTGACCATTCAGTGTTTCAGAGTTTTGCTTTCCAGATCAGGATTTCCCTAATCGATCGCCTATTGTAAAAGCCCTATCTGCAACACTGCATTCAACCTAAGGATTAGGAGGGTTGTTAAACCTTGGTTTTGTCACTCTAAATTTTTTTAGCCGATGTCTATAGGTACTTTACAGAATCTACTTTTAACTACGAATTCTATTCTGTGTTTTCCCTATTGTTATCAAAGCGGCCTAAGAGGTAGAGGAGCTAAAACCAAGCTGAATATAGAGAACGGGCGGTAAAATGACGGTTGCTATTTGGCCAGAATTAATAGGGCAATCGAATTAAATTATTTTGTTGGAGAAACAAGCTGATTCGTTGCCAAACGACCTCAAGTAAATCTGGTCGATCGCAGTCAAACCATTCAATCTCCGGATAGGCATGGAACCAGGTACGTTGGCGTTTGGCAAACTGACGAGTATGAAGAACAGTCTGCTTTTGGGCCTCTAGGAGCGAAATGTCACCGACTAGATGTTGTTTAAACTCGGCATATCCTAAGGTATTGAGTAACGGTAAATCCCAACCGTACTTTTGACCCAGGGATGCCACTTCTGCCACGAACCCCTCCGATACCATTAGCCTGGTTCGGTAAGCAATGCGGTGGCGCAAAGCATCGGTATCCTGGCAATCCAAGCCAATTTGGAGAATGGGATAATTGGGCGGTGCTTCTCCTTGCTGCTCCGACATCGGATAACCGGTCGTGTAAAACACCTCTAAGGCTCGTAATGTGCGGGTTTGATCATGCGGATGAATGCGATCGGCAGCCCTAGGATCAACTTGCTGAAGACAGGCGTAACAGTACCGTTGTCCCAAGCTTTGTAGTTGCGATCGCAACTCTGGTTGAGGGGGCACCCGAGGAATTTTCATGCCCTTGACGATCGACTTAATGTATAAGCCAGTTCCCCCCACCAGTAGCAGTGGGGCTTCAGAGCCAGAGTCTAAGCCCCTCCACTCACAAACTCCCTCATCTCCCTGACCTGCATTATCATTCCTCCTACCCTCAATCAAGTCCTGGGCCTGCTGCTGATACTCCGCCAACGTCAAAATTTCGGTCGGATCGCAGATATCGATTAGATAATGAGGCACGGCTTGCCGTTCTGTCAGAGTCGGTTTGGCGGTGCCAATGTTAAATTCTCGATAGATTTGGCGCGAATCCGCACTAAGAATGGCAGAATTCAACCGCTCTGCTATCGCGATCGCCAGTTTGGTCTTCCCGGTGGCAGTTGCCCCACAGATGACAATCAAACCTGGTACAGATGTATTGTGATTGGTTATACTTAAAGTAGACGTTGACATTCGCGAGTATCCATGATCCATCCCTCCTTCAAAGCTGATAGGAGAGGGTGCTAAAATCGCTTATAAGCCATTTGTGTTAGAATTTTGGACAGTTTTGGTCTTTTGGCTCTCAAGGCAGGTTTAGACCGTTTTACTGGTTGGAGCGCTAATTCATGACAAGCAACTACGGTGCCGAGCAGATTCAAGTCCTGGAGGGCATTGAGCACGTTCGTAAGCGTCCGGGGATGTACATTGGCAGCACCGGACCCAGAGGGCTTCACCATCTAGTTTACGAGGTTGTAGACAACGCGGTTGATGAAGCACTGGCAGGTTACTGCAAAAATATTCAGATTACCTTAAACCCAGACAATTCAGTCACCGTAGTTGATGATGGCCGGGGAATTCCTACGGATATCCATCCCCGTACCGGCAAATCAGCTCTGGAAACTGTACTGACGGTGCTAGGAGCGGGTGGTAAGTTTGGCGAGGGTGGCGGTTATAAAGTCTCCGGTGGTTTGCATGGGGTCGGGGTATCGGTTGTTAACGCTTTGTCGGAATGGGTGGAGGTCACCGTCTGGCGAGAGAAGCGAGTGCATACGCAACGGTTTGAGCGGGGAGTCCCCAAAACTACCTTACAGGTAGAACCGAGTTCTGGTAATCGTACAGGCACCTCGGTTACCTTCCAGCCTGATCCCACTATTTTTAGCACTGGGACTGTGTTTGACTATGCCACCTTAGCGGGGCGCTTACGGGAATTGGCATTTTTGAATGGTGGAGTGAGAATTACCTTCACCGATAGCCGCCCAGAGTCCCTTAAGCAGGGTGAACCGCATGTCGAGGTTTACTACTATGAAGGGGGCATCCGAGAATATGTCAGCTACATGAATAGTGATAAGCAATTCTTGAATGAAGAGGTGATCTACATTCAGGCAGAGCGTAACAATGTTCAAGTTGAAGTGGCCCTACAGTGGTGTACGGATGCCTATACAGACAACCTATTAGGGTTCGCCAACAATATTCGCACGATCGATGGCGGAACCCATTTAGAAGGCTTAAAAGCGGTACTGACCCGCAGCATGAATGCGATCGCGCGTAAGCGTAATAAGCTCAAAGAAGGGGATTCTAACCTGGCGGGTGAAAACATCCGGGAAGGGTTAACAGGGGTGATTTCGGTAAAAGTGCCGGAACCCGAATTTGAGGGCCAAACAAAAACTAAATTGGGCAATACCGAGGTTCGCGGTATCGTCGATTCTCTAGTGGGTGAAGTGCTGACGGAATATCTCGATTTCCGTCCAGGGGTGGCCGATGCGATTTTGGATAAGGCGATCGAAGCTTTCAAAGCGGCAGAAGCGGCTCGCAAAGCTCGGGAACTGGTACGCCGTAAGTCAGTATTAGAATCCTCGACACTTCCTGGGAAGTTGGCTGACTGTAGTTCTAGGGATCCAGCCGAATCAGAAATCTTCATTGTGGAAGGAGATTCGGCAGGTGGATCAGCTAAGCAAGGCCGCGATCGGCGCTTTCAAGCCATCCTGCCCTTACGTGGGAAGATTCTCAACATTGAGAAAACCGATGATGCCAAGATCTACAAAAACACTGAGATCCAGTCATTGATTACCGCTTTGGGTTTGGGGATTAAAGGGGAAGACTTTGATGCCTCGCAGCTTCGCTACCACCGGATTTGCTTGATGACCGATGCGGATGTGGATGGAGCGCATATCCGAACGCTGTTGTTAACCTTCTTCTATCGTTACCAACGGTCTTTGGTAGATCAGGGCTATGTCTATATTGCTTGTCCGCCGCTCTACAAGATCGAGCGAGGCCGGAATCATTTCTACTGCTACAGCGATCGGGAACGAGATCAGTTGATTGCCACCTTCCCCGAAAATGCTAAATACGAGATCCAACGGTTCAAAGGGTTAGGGGAAATGATGCCGGCTCAATTGTGGGAAACCACGATGAATCCGGAAACTCGGACGCTGAAGCGAGTGGAAATTGAAGATGCCGCCGAAGCCGATCGTGTGTTCACGGTTCTCATGGGCGATCGTGTAGCGCCTCGACGCGAGTTTATCGAAACCTATGGGCCTAAACTAAATCTGGCAGATTTGGATATTTAAGGCCGCTGCAATTCTCTAAAGGCCGATTGAAAAAACGGGGTTACAGCTGGCTCAAGCTGTTGAAGCAAGGCTTCGGTTTGGTGGATCAGGGTTTGATCTGCCAAACGAGCCGTTTGCATAAAAAATACGAAGACTGCTACAACCTCGTGATCAATCAGCCAGGGTAATCCCAAACCAGCTTTGACTCCAAATGCTTTGGCAATCTGATTGCGGAGAAAATAGGTTTCTGATTCTGCTGAGACATCCGCGATCCACTGGGGACGTTGGGATGACCAGGTGTAGCCCGGTAAGCCCTCTCCAGGCTGGAGGATAAAGGCTTCACTGCATTGCCGAAATTGTTTCAAGGCTAAACCTCGATCGTCCTCCTGAACGTTAATACATGAGGCCGGACTGAGCTTGAGCAAATGGCGATCGGCTTCGGGTAGCCAAACTTCCGCATACTGCCAAGGCGTCACTGCACAGATTTGATGTAGGACTAGTTCTAGTGCCGCATTGAAATCAGGCGCCTGACGAATTGCCTCAGTGGATAAACACAGTTGCGATAACGAGCCGGAATTAGTCGGCAAATAGTCAGTCATAGGTATCACGGCGGCTAAAGTTGGCTTGATCTTAACGGCAAAATCAATCACGAACTGTTCAGGCTAAGGGCAGCGAAAATCGGAAGGTGCTGCCGTGTCCGACCTGGCTGTCTACCTCGATCGTGCCGCCTTGGAGTTCGACTAACCGGCGAGAAATGGATAACCCAATCCCTGTGCCGCCAGAGCGGCGATCGCGAGATCGGTCTGCTCGCCAAAATCGTTCAAAAATATGGGGCAATTCCTCCGGCGCAATCCCCTGGCCTGTGTCGGTAACAGCAATCCAGAGCTTCCTCAGTTCATACCAGGCCGAAATGGTAATGGAGCCTTCCTGGGTATAGCGCAATGCATTCCCCACTAAATTCACTAAAATCTGTTCGACCCGCTCCGGATCAGCTAGCACGGGTGGCAGATCAACGGGGCAATTTAACTTGAGCGCGGGACCTTCTTCTAACAGTTGGTCAGAAAACTTTTGAACTAATGCACTTAAGAGCGGAAACACTTCTAACCGTTGGGCCCGAATCGGTAAGTAGCCAGCTTCGGCTTGGGATAGTTCTTGTAAATCATTCACCAACCGGCGTAACCGGGCCATTTCCTTCGCTAATCGCTGATAAATATCGACAGACGGCTCGATCGTGCCATCGGCTAATCCTTCCAGGTAGCCCTGAACCACAGTGAGCGGGGTTCTCAACTCATGGGTTAAGTCGCCAATTAATTCCCGTCGTCGCTGTTCAACGCCTTCCAGGGTGATGGCCATCTGGTTAAAACTGAGGGCAAGTTGATTCAGCTCAGGAATATCGCTACTGGGTAGGCGCTCCTGCAAGTGTCCCGCCGCGACTTTTTGGGTGACTTCCTCGATTTGAACTAACGGTTTCGTAATCCGTTGAGACACTAAATAACTCAATCCTCCGGCGGCAGAAGCTCCTACGGCTACTGACCAAATCGCGCCCCGACTCCAAGCCGATTCAAAGCCTTCGACTAAGCGTTGCCGGACTAGAAAGAGATTGAAGCCACTAAATTCCATTTGCTGCAAATGCAGCACGAAGAAGCGGGGCGAGTACAATTTGCCCACAATCACTAACGTACTTAATCCCACCACCATAACGGTGAAATGGGAGAGAAATAAGCGACCTCGAAGTCCCAGTTTTGTCATGAGCGATCGCCAGTCTCTAAGTAGGAGAATCTTCAAATTTGTAACCTACCCCAATTACTGTTTTAACGAATGTGGGGTTGGCTGGATCCGGTTCAATCTTTTTCCGTAGTCGGGCAATATGAGTATCCACCACGCGCTCATCCCCAAAAAAGTTGTCGCCCCAGAGTTTATCGATCAATTGTGCCCGATTCCACACCCGACCGGGATAACTCATAAAAGTAGCAAGTAGATCAAACTCTAAAGTAGTTAGATCTAACATTTCCATTTGCTCAGAATTATCCTCACACCGTTGCGCCGATCGCTGGTCTAAATCGATTAAGAAATGTTGGGTGCGGTAGGTCTGAGTTTGCCCTCCCTGCCGTAGCGTCCGCCGGAGTAATGCCCGTACCCGAGCCACCAACTCCTTGGGACTAAAGGGCTTCACCATGTAATCATCGGCTCCAGTAGATAGGCCAATGATGCGATCGATCTCTTCTCCCCGAGCTGTCAGCATCAAGATAAATGGATCTTTTACCCCAGGCTTTTGGCGAATCCGGGCGCAAACTTCCAGCCCATCCAATCCCGGAATCATTAGATCCAAAATGATCAAATCAGGTTTCTGGTCTTGAAAGATTTGTAACGCTGTAATGCCATCGCGACAAGTGCGACAAGAAAATCCCTCTTTCTCTAAATAAAGCTGGATCAATTGGGCAATTTCAGCTTCGTCTTCAACAATCAAAATTTCCATAGCACCTAATTTCAGTCTGTTTAGTTACTAATCCATAGACTAAAGGGTAGGAGAATGACTACCCTTTTGATCTTCTGCTTGCCGACTTTTCTCCCCCGATGACTATCTCAATTCTAGAGATTAGGATGGTAGCAACAGATTCAGTTAAACGCCTTATGGAACCCGTGGCACAGCAGGACGGTTTGCAACGGATTGCCCAACGTCTACAAGAAGATTTACGACTGCTGCTTATTTCTGTTCCTGTGCAAATCCAGTGTGTGCTGAAACAGGGCAGTTTGATGGTACTAGGGCAGCATCCCGCCGGAACAACGCTGAACCCGGAGCAGGTCTTTGGCAAGTTGGAGCAGTCGATCGTGGGTCTGCCTCCCGACCTCCTGACCGTTTTGGCTGACACCACAACACCACCTGCGATTCCGACAAAACTGTACTTGCGTGTAGCGGGGCAAAAACAGCCTTACACGTTCCATACCTTCGAGTTCGTGCCCAAGCTAGCCGACCCCGAACCCCTGTGGTCTATGGAGCCGGACTTTAGTTCCCCTACCCTGGTTGATTCCTCGTCAGCGGACAATTGGCCCGAGCTGAGTGGCAAAACCGGCTTCGATCGCGCTAGGGCTGAGGCTGATCCCTATGGGAACGACTATAGCTTGGACAATGGCAGCCATTTGGCTTATTCCGACCAATCTAGTGACCTGGACCTGGCCGAATCACCCTCATTCACGCCACCAGCTAAGGCAACAGCGGCTTCCCGTTCCTCATTCAAGTCTCTTCCCTGGTTCATTGTGGCAGGAGGGTTAGGGGCAGTAGTTATGGCAGGAGCGGGATTTTTGCTCAGTCGTCCCTGTGTTATTGGGGCTTGTGAATCCTTACAAACGGCGCAACAAACCAGTCAGCAAGCGGCAGAACTGGCGAAGACGGCAAAATCTCCCGCCGAATTGGCCCAGATTCAGCAGCAATTGGTAGATGCCCAACGATCGCTCGACAGCATTCCCAGTTGGTCAGGGCAATATGCTACAGCGCAAGCCTTACAGCAAAGTTTGCAGCAGGTGACGGCGGCCGAGAGTCAGGCAGAAGCTGCTCAGCAAAAAATGAAAACAGTGCCGCAATCGGTCAGTGAATGGCAGGCTACCCAAAGCTTGTGGCAACAAGCGATCGCCCAGATGCAAGCTGTTCCTCCAGATAGTGCGCTTCATGCCTTTGCCCAAGAGCGGCTGGCGGATTATCAACAAAGTTTGGCCGCGACAAAGAAGTTAATGGCTATGGAGCAACAGGCTCAAAAACAACTGCAATCGGCTAAAGATACCGCTCAGATCGCCGAAGCACGGCAGGGGATTGCACAAGAGTTACAAGATTGGCAACTGGTGCAATCGACCTGGCAGGTGGCGAGTAACTCTCTGAAGCCGATTTCTCAGATGACAACGAGTTACGCTGAAGCCCAGCAGTTGCAGGCAAATTATCGGTCTAAGTTAGCGGCCGTACGATCGCGAACGGGTAAAGAACAACTGGCTCACCGAGCCTATGCCCAAGCGGTGAACCTGGCGAACCAGGCGACGGCTCGACAACAGCAAAACCAGTGGTCGCAAGCCCTCGTTAGTTGGCGACAGGCGATCGCTGTCGCAAAACAAGTGCCTGCGGAGACAACCCAATATGCCGAAGCCCAAAACCTGGTGACTACCTACACCACATCCTTAGAACAGGCAGAAAATTTAGTGCGAGTCCGCACGGATCTGGAAAAAGCCTGTGCCTCTATTGCTCCCCGCATCTGTAATTACAAGATCACCAATGACTTGATTAAGGTGACCTTGACCCAAAGCTATCAGCGTACCTTGAGAGCCAAAGGATACATTAGCTACTCCGAGGGCGACTATGACACCTGGCAGGGCATCCGCAAACACCTGAAGACCCTAGAAGATGCCTTACAAGCGATTTCGGATAATGCCGGGCTGCCGGTTGAGGTTTATGCGGCAGGTGGTTCGGAGTTAATCGGCTCCTTTAACCCCGGTGGATCGAACAAATAAAAAAGTTGGCGATAGGGGTTGCCATTTTTAGGGACCTGTTGTTATGATTTATAAGCCGACGCGGGGTAGAGCAGTCTGGTAGCTCGTCGGGCTCATAACCCGAAGGTCCATGGTTCAAATCCATGCCCCGCCACCAAATAAGCGTTAAAAACCCTGTCACACAGTTTGTGGAACAGGGTTTTACTTTATGTTGATCCGATCGCCAGTCTTCCGCATCCACCGTTACAATCCTGAGTACTGGGGTCTTCACTCCTCTAGTAAATCCAATATTTGTAAATCGAAGGAATTCTCTGGGTTAAATCCTATGCTGACAAAAGTGCAACAACCCCTCCTGGTTGGTGGCGTCGCTCTGGTAGTAGGGGCCTGGTTTCTCAGTGCCTTGGAACATGCGATCGGGGAGTGGAGTGTGTATGGGCTATTTCTGGCCGCGATCGGGATTGGCGTTTGGTGGTTGCGCCAACCGATGACGACCCCCGCTAAAACTCGTCCGGCTCCCAGCGAAATTGATACTAGCCTGGTCGAACAGGAGATGACCCTGGCTCGTCAGGTGATTACCCAACTCGCCACTGAGGCAGAAACTCCCGAAGCAGCGGCTTCGTTGGCGAAGACCCAGGTATCTTTGCTGCAAGAGCGACTGACTCAGTTAGGAACGGAATTACACCGGGATGAATTGCGGTTCATGGTTATGGGGGCTAAAGGTGCAGGCAAAACGATCCTGATTCACCTAATGCAATCGAATTGGGTCGAGCACACTGGCAAAACTATTAATCTCTACGAAGCGCCTAGTTTCTCTGTAGCCACTGTTGATGGCTTGACCGCAGATACGATCGCCATGCAACAGGCCACGATCGCCGATTTAATGGTCTTTTTAGTCACTGGGGACATTACTGAGTCGGAATACCAAACCCTGAAGCAATTAGCAGAACGCAAGCGGTTGATGCTGGTATTAAACAAACAAGATTTATATTTGCCAGAAGAACGCCAAACAATTTTGGCTCGCTTGCAGGAACGGGGACAAGGCGTATTACCGCTGGCCGATATAGTCGCGATCGCAGCGGCTCCTAACCCACTCAAAGTTCGGCAACATCAGCCGGATGGGGCAGTGCAGGAATGGCTAGAGGAGCAGGCTGCCGACATTGCTCCACTGACTCGGCGCCTGGAGCAAATTGTGCAACAGGAAAGCCAACAATTAGTGTTAGCCAGCTGTTTTGATCAGGCTGTGTCCTTAAAACAGCAAGCCAACTCCGCTCTGAATGAGTTGCGCCGAGCCAGAGCCTTGCCAATGATTGAGCAATTTCAATGGATGTCGGCGGCGACCGCTTTTGCTAGCCCGTTGCCAACGCTGGATGTGTTAGCGGCAGCGGCAATCAATGGTCAGATGATTTTGGATTTAGGCAACCTGTATCAACAGAAATTCTCGCTTCAGCAAGCCCAAAAAGCGGCGGCGACGCTGGGTAGTTTGATGTTGAAGTTAGGGTTAGTGGAACTCTCAACTCAGGCGATCGCAGGATTACTCAAAACCAATGCGATGACTTATGTGGCGGGTGGTTGCATTCAGGGCATTAGTGCCGCTTATCTGACTCGGGTGGCTGGATTGACCTTAGTGGAATATTTCCACTCTCAGGAACCGAATCTCACGGCAGCCGAGGCCAAACCCTTTGCGATCGAGCGGCTCAGCCAGATTTTGCAGACTGTCTTCCGGCAAAATCAACAGCCTTCCCTGTTGCAAGTGTTTATTGGGCAAGTGAGCGATCGACTGCTGCCTAAATTAGCTGCTTCTGGCGGTTCGGTACTGGAATCTCCGACCCTGGCTGGACAAACAGCGGTAATTCTAGAGCAGAATGGAGCTAGTAGCTGCTGATTCATAGGCTTCATGCAATCTCTGTCTTCTACATCTCAGAGTTCTTCCCGGTCGGCTGATGGGGGCGATCGGGAAGTGTCTTATCTGGTCCAGGCTCGGGCCAGTGTTCGTCAAGTTTTGAACCGCTATACGCCCTATTTGCGGGTGGCTCGGACTCGCCCGATGAATTTAACACTCCAGTCAACTCTCAAAGCTGAGATGGATCGATTGTCCGTGACGCTGACTAAATTGGAGCAGGGCGTGGTGCGGATTGCCGTCTTTGGTTTAGTCAGTCGGGGTAAGTCGGCTGTTCTAAATGCGCTCATGGGAGAGAAGCTGTTACCTACAGGGCCGTTAAATGGCGTGACGTTAGAGCCACGATCGGTATCTTGGTCATTGCATTCGGATTGGTTGCCAGATCTACCAATCGAACTGATCGATACCCCCGGATTGGATGAAATTGATGGGCAGGCTCGGGCCGATATGGCGCGCGAGGTGTCGCGGCAAGCCGATCTGATTTTGTTCGTGGTGGCAGGCGATATTACTCGGACGGAATATCAGGCCTTATGTGACCTGCGACTGGCCCAGAAACCATTACTACTGGTCTTCAACAAAATTGATTTATATCCTGATCAAACCCGCCAGGAAATTTACCATAGTCTACAACGCTTAGCGGCTAGAAGCGAGGCAGGAGAAGAACTCCAGCGGCTGTTATCTGCTAATGAAATTGTTTTAGTTGCGGCTGAACCGGCCCCATTACAAGTGCGGGTAGAACTGCCGGATGGTCAGGTACGGTATGAATGGGAGACACCACCCATCCAAATTGATGACCTGAAGCAAAAAATTGCGGAAATTCTGGAACGAGAAGGACAAACCTTAATGTCCTTAAATGCACTGGTTCAGGCTAAGGAGGCTGAAGCCCTATTAACCAGTCGGATTGTAGAACTGCGTCAACCGGAAGCTGAAGCCTTAATTCAACGCTTTGTTACCTATAAATCGCTAGCTGTAGCCCTAAATCCGATCGCAATTCTCGATGTGTTTGGTGGTTTCGTCTCCGATCTAGCGATGATTCGGGCGTTATCCGAACTCTATGGACTGCCGGTCACTCGCCATGAAGCAGCGCAATTGTGGAAAACGATTCTGCTCAGTTCAGGGGGGCTATTGCTGACTGAAGTGGGCAGTGGGCTAATGTTTGGGATTGGCAAAACGGCAACTGCTGCCGCCGCCGGAGTTGATAGTTCGGCAGGAATTTCGGCTTATTTGGGAGCCGCGATCGCTCAAGGTGCGATCGCGGGATTTGGTACCTATTCTGTGGGTCGAGCTATTCAGGTGTATTTGGAGCAGGGCTGTAGTTGGGGATCTCAGGGAGCCAGTACGGTGATTCAGGAAATTCTCAGTCAGCTTGATTCCAAAACCATCATTTACCGGCTGCGTCAGGAGCTGAGCCAACAGCTCGGCATGTTTTAACCCCGTCAACTAACTGCGATATCACAGTCATAATGCTGTCAAACCATATTTGTATGGTAAAGCCATCGTCCTACCATGATGGTATTTAATATGCTTCCCATTCCTTTAGCAGCCCTAATTATCGGCTTACTGGTCTTTTCGGGTTTTCTAACAGTTAGCTATCTATTTCCTAGTAAACGGTAGCGAAACCGATTTGATTTTTGATTAAAAAAGTATGTTTAGGTGGAAAACAGTGGCTTCATCCGCTGATTTCACATTTTTTACTGATTAAATGTCTAAGTCTGCCTCTGCAATTCTCACTAATAGGCAGAAATGATATAAACGAACCCCCTTAAAATCACTCGGTTTCAAGGGGGCTAGCTTGTAAATGCTTAACTTTAACCTAAGACATAAGCCGAGCGAAGGGCCCAAATAATTAGAACGCCAATACTCCCGAGAATCACAATCGATGAAACAACGATCGCTGCTGGGCTGTCTGCCCCGTTGAACTTCATGATGCCGCGATTCAGATCTGTCATGGTCTATGCTTCTCCCGTTTCAGGTGCTTCCGCTTCCAATTTTAGCCAGAACGCTCATTATTTCCAGTCTTCTGTAAAGTTTCTGTTACACCTTTGAAAAGCTGAGCTTATCGATCGCTCAACCCAACATTTTTGTGCCGATCTAAAATTTCTCGGCTATCGTTGCTCAGGTGTGATCTAGTGAGATTGCGATATGACGCAGTCAAGTTTGTTACAGCTAGCAAGAGCTGGGAATGCTGATGCGATCGCAGCATTGATGAATTCGAGTTTGCAAGCCATTGGGGTTTCGGCCCGTGCCGTGTTACGAGATGGCAATTTGCATATCTTATTGGAATCCGATCGCATGTTGGCGCAATTGCCCTCGATTGAGTTTATTCAACGGGGCATCAGCCGCTTGGGGATTGGTTGGATTTCTTCTGCGATCGTCTATGGCCGGTTGGTGGGGCAAAGTGCGCCGATTTGGGTACAGCGGATTGATTTGAAGACCGCTCCCCTGGTGAATCCGTTTTTTCTAGAGCCAGATGTGGAACTAGAGGCCGCACCTTCACCCTCCATTGCTCAGCGTCTTCAATTGCATTTACCCCGCTTGGAACGCCTATCGCGGCCAGAGAATGTCAAGCTGCTGCATTTGTTACTGCTAAGTGTGCCGCTATTTGTGTTGTTCAGTACAGCCTATATCTGGCATCGCTACTTATCCGGCAGTGGGGGGTTAGCTCCGGCTAGCCAAACTCAATCAGCCAGCCAAGCAAAATCGGGCGATCGCACCTTTGTTGATCCATTCGATCGGGCTATGCAGCAGGCTACGATCGCAGTAAAGCTAGGCAAAACGGCGGATACTCCGGCGAAGTGGAATGCGGCGGTTGATCGATGGCAGCAGGCCATTAAGCTTTTACAAACTGTGCCAGCCCAGCACCCGAAAGCGGCGATCGTGCCTCAAAAACTTGCGGAATATCGAAGCTATGTTGCTCAAATTGCCCGCGACTATCTCAGTACCAGTGGTTTAACTCCGGTGACGACGATTACTGGCGGACTTTCCCCAAAGTCAGTGGTGTTTTCAGGTAAGGATTTATTCTTTGCCCAAAACATGATGTATGGCCACACGATTAATGTCTATAACCGCCAATTCAATCTGGTTAAGGCGATTCCCGATCAGGTGAAATTAGCTAACTATGGCTATCCCCAGTATCCCGGGACTCAGCAGGGTGCTCCAGTAGAGGTTGCGTTTAGTTCCGATGGGAATGATGCCTGGGTTTCCAACTATCAGATGTATGGAGCTACCTTCAGTGGTAATGCCGACGATGATTGCAGCCCTTCCGGTGACTATAGCCCTAGTTTCCTCTATCGTATTGGCACCAAAAACCTCAATATCGATCGGGTAGTACAGGTAGGAGCTGTGCCGAAATATGTGGCGACGACCCCTAACAGTCGCTATGTTTTGGCCAGTAACTGGTGTAGTTGGGATGTGAGTGTGGTTGATCCGCAACAGAATAAAGAGATTCGGCGGATTCAGCTAGGGCCATATCCCCGTGGCATTGCTGTGGATGCCAAATCTGAGAAAGCCTATGTTGCCGTCATGGGGTCTTATGACATTGCCGTCATTCACTTAAAAGACTTCGCTGTGGATTGGCTACGAGGAGTTGGGCATTCTCCCCGCCATCTCAATATCGATCCAGCGGGTCAATATCTTTATGCCACCTTAAATGGGGAAGGCCAGGTGGCTAAGATTGACTTGAGTACCGGAGCGGTAATCAGTAAAGTGGCGACGGGTAGTTCTCCCCGCAGCATGGTAATTTCTGACAACGGGCAGTTTCTCTACGTAGTGAACTACGATTCTGATACGGTCAGCAAAGTCCGAACTCAGGATATGCAGGTGGTACAAACAGTCAACACCAACTCTGCCCCGATCGGAATTACTTACGATACTAAAACCCATCAAGTTTGGGTGGCTTGTTATTCCGGGAGTATTCAGGTGTTTCAGGATTAGCCTGGTTTTAACAGTGCTGAGGGTTGAGTGCTGAGGATTCATCTGTCCTCAGCACTGCCTCAATAGGGTTTGAGAGCTTTAAGGCAAGACCCAGAGATATGAAATTTCCTGGCGGGAGTTTAGACGGCTAGGGTTGGAGCCGCCATCAAACGGGCTTCTAGTTCTGAGGTCTGCCAGGCTTGGCCGTCTAGTGCCATTTGCTCAATTAAGCTGGCTAGGCGCAGAGCTTTGAGAGCTTGCTCACCGCCTACAGAAGGCTGGTTACCACCCCGCACACAACTGACAAAATGTTCCAGCTCAGCATGGAGAGGTTCGATATTACTGGTATAGACCTTCTCGATTAAACCATCCTGCCGATACAGCACTTGTCCATAGTCGGTCGAGTAGTTTGCTGTGGTTTGGCGATGGATCAGGATTTCGTTATTGAGAAAATCAGCTTCTGTCAGCGAATTTTTGCAATGAGCGG
>DATNPU010000011.1:0-4185 GCA_036703105.1 Microcoleaceae cyanobacterium | reverse complement strand
GACTGGTGCCCAATAAAGGTAATTGTAGCTCTCGTAGGGTTTGCAGCACGATGTTGATATCTTTGCGGAATAAATTCAGCTTAAATCCGGGTTGGAAATTCCCGTCTAACATCCGTTGCCCATGCACATCCAGCACCCGACTTTGGGCAAATCCTCCCAGTAATGCGTCCCGTACCTTCGCCGGATCAACTCCAGATTTCTTGGCTAAAGTCAAGGCTTCAGCAACAGCTTGTACTGTTAATGCCACCACAATTTGATTACAGGCTTTCGTCACCTGGCCGGCTCCCGCATCGCCGACATGCACAATATTTTTTCCCATCGTTTGCAGGATCGGGTGTGCCCGCTGGAAAGCCGCCGCATCACCTCCCACCATAATCGACAAGGTTCCCTGTTGCGCCCCAATATCTCCCCCAGAGACCGGAGCATCTAGAGCATCAACTCCTTGGGCTTGTAATGCAGAATAGATCTGACGAGAGGTAGCTGGGGCGATCGTAGACATGTCGATATACAGCATTCCCGGCCTGACGCCTTCAATCAGCCCATTGGTTCCCAAGACCACAGCTTCCACATCAGGCGAATCGGAAACACAGGTAATCACCACATCCGTTTGTTCGGCGACGGCTTTGGGCGACTTGGCTAGTGTGGCCCCGGCAGTTCCTAAGACCTCCATTGCTGGACGACTGCGGTTATACACCACCAATGAATAGCCCGCCTGCATCACATTCCGGGCCATCGGTTGCCCCATGATGCCGAGTCCAATAAATCCAATTCGTTCCATACCCGATCGCCTACCTACCTTGAAGGAGTTAGTTGTTGGACATCTTACCGCTAGAACTGGGGTGAAGAATGTTTAAGTCTGCGGCATGATGAGAGGAGACACAGAGCAAGTATTCTGAAGAAATATCGGTCAATCAGTCGTATAGTAAACCTTTGGCGGTAAATCTTTTTGTTCTATGGCTGCAACCTATTCCTTTGATATTGTGAGTGACTTCGATCGCCAGGAACTCGTCAACGCGATCGATCAAACCAAACGGGAGATTCAGGCCCGCTACGACCTCAAGGACACCAAAACCGAGGTGGAATTAGGGGATGAGGTAATTACGATTAGCACCGACAGCGAGTTCACTCTAGATGCGATTCATGGGGTGTTACAAACGAAAGCCGTCAAACGCAATTTGTCGCTGAAGATCTTTGATTACGGCAAAATTGAGTCTGCCAGTGGCAGTCGGGTGCGCCAAGAAATTACTCTCCGCAAAGGAATTAGCCAGGAGATTGCCAAGCAAATTTCCAAGCTGATCCGGGACGAATTTAAGAAAATTCAAGCGTCGATTCAAGGGGATGCGGTACGGGTCAGTGCCAAATCGAAAGACGAATTACAGACCGTGATCCAACGCCTGAAGCAGGAAGATTACCCCGTGCCGCTGCAATTTACCAATTATCGTTGATCTGTTACAAAACTTTTGACTTTGGGGTACAGATGACAAGGTAGGCTCTTGATTGTACGGCGAAGGCTGCTGTTGAACGATGCATGCTTTTCTTTGCGTCCCCAGAGTCGTTAAACTATCACTGATACCCTGAGATACCGCATTAAATATGAGCGTAGTTAGCCAAGTCATTCTTCAAGCCGACGATGAGCTTCGCTATCCCAGTATTGGCGAACTGAAGTCGATGGCAGACTTCTTTAAGACCGGTGAACAGCGGACTCGCATCGCTGCCACACTTTCAGAAAATGAGAAAAAGATCGTCCAGGAAGCCAGCAAGCAACTGTGGCGGAAGCGTCCTGACTTTATCTCTCCGGGTGGTAATGCCTACGGAGATAAGCAACGGGCGCTGTGTCTGCGGGATTATGGCTGGTATTTACGTCTGGTGACCTACGGCATTCTGGCGGGCGATAAAGAGCCGATCGAAAGTATCGGTATCGTTGGTGCCCGAGAAATGTATAACGCCTTAGGGGTTCCAGTTCCTGGGATGGCCGAAGCAATCCGTTGCTTGAAAGCCGCTTCTCTGGAACTGCTGAGCGAATCGGATGCGGCAGAAGCCTCTCCTTACTTTGACTACATCATCCAAGCGATGTCTTAGTCAGCTTCAGTGGTCAAGCTGTCGGTTTTCTGGAGGTACGCCCTTTGATCGCTGACAACTAATCACTCACTTTCCCCATCGTTGGTTGAGATGCCTGGTAGGATACAGCCAGAATTGCAGCCCACAGTGGGGAACTTTTTATGTCTCAAATCGAGGCGATTCTCAAATTCTGGTTTGATGATCCTAATGCGATCACAACCGGAGGCTATCGCAAAGTCTGGTTTAGCAAAGATCCTGACTTCGATCGCACCATCCAAACTCAATTTCTCACCGATTATCAGCAAGCGGCGATCTGGCAATTGGATCACTGGCAAGCTACTCCAACAGGCTGTTTAGCCTTAATTTTGTTACTGGATCAATTTTCCCGGAATCTGTTTCGAGGCCAGCCGCAGTCCTTCGCCACAGATGCTAAAGCCTTAATGATCGCTGAACAAGCGATCGCTCAAGAATTTGATCAGGCATTGCCATTGATTCAACGCTGGTTTGTCTATCTGCCGTTCATGCACAGTGAAGACCTGGCCATGCAACAGCGATCGGTGCAACTGTTTACCCCATTCCAAGACAACCCCGTGACCCAAAGTGCCTACACCTATGCCCTCAAGCATCTAGAAGTGATTGAACGCTTCGGACGCTTCCCCCACCGCAATGCGATTCTGGGACGAGAGACGACTCCTGAAGAAGCCAAATTTCTGACTCAACCCGGTTCATCCTTCTAGCGGTAGTGTGCTAATAGCTGACGTAGGTACGTCTCTGGCCAAGAACCGTCCCCGCAAGCCATAAGCCACAATCCCGAAATATTCACGGAACACTAGAAATGCTCGTTGAGTCGAGTCGAGTGCTGGTAAAGGACTAGCATGGGGAATCACATTAAAGCCCAAACTGCGGAACGTCAGTGACGATCGCAGCAGATGCGGTGGGTCTGTCACCAGCACAATCCGTTTGACCTGTCGGGGTTTCAGCAGTTGGGTCGTCAGTAAAGCATTCTCCTCCGTAGTCGCGGAACATGATTCTCCGGAGATCGCTGTTCTGGGGACTCCTTGCTCTACCAATCTCTCCGCGATCGGTGGGGCATCATACCGACCGCTGATAAAAACGAAGGGTGCCCGATGCTCATGCCAGAGTTGAGCGGCTACATCGGCACGGGATTCTCGCAGCCCTCCTCCCCGCCCTAACACCACAATGGCATCGGCTACTTCTCCAGAATCTCCTGGCACAAAGCTAAGGAGTAAGCGATTACTAACCGCTACGGCAGGTGGCGATAAGAGGAGTAGGTAAACTATTACGAACGCCGTTGCGCCTCTCGCCAACCACCGTCTATACCGAGGAAGCAGCAACCAAAGTAACCCAAACATCACCACGACCAAAGAAATCATGGCAACCGGATTGAACAGTCCACCTAAGAGCCAAGTGGTGAAGTGAATCCAATGATTGATCGCGGTTTTGCTAGTACACAACGTTTGCTCAAGCATAACTTCGGATGGATTCCTGATTAGGAGGCGATTCAAGTTGTAGCAGAAGAGAATGGCACACAGATGACAGCCACACTACAGTCGAGTGACTCGCTATACTCCAGAATGCACGGTTGTCTACCAGAATCCTACACAGCGATCGCAACTAAATCCTGGCAGTAGCTCGATCGCTCACAATAGAAAGACACCCTTTCATGAAATCGCTTAACTATGACGGCTGGAATCAACGCCCCCATCTTAACCACCAGTCAACCTCATCCCGATGATCATTTCGCAATCAGGTTCGCCCCCTTATCCTTAGCAGAGGTTTATGCTTTAGCCGACGATCCTGCGAATGGTGCTGTGGTGGTGATGAGTGGTATGGTGCGCAACAATACCGAAGGGCGATCGGTGGTGGCACTGGAATACCAAGCCTATGAACCGATGGCGATCCGGGTCTTCCAACAGATTGCCAGTGAAATCCGCCAAAGCTGGACAGATGTCACCCATGTAGTGATTCATCACCGAACGGGTAAGTTGCAAATTGGCGAAATTAGTGTACTCGTCGCTGTCGGCTGTCCCCACCGCACCGAAGCGTTTGCAGCCTGCAAATATGCGATCGACACCCTGAAACATAACGCTCCCATTTGGAAAAAAG
>DATNPU010000045.1:0-4119 GCA_036703105.1 Microcoleaceae cyanobacterium | reverse complement strand
AAGACGATCGAGTCAGGTGGTCAGATTGCGACAATTCAGCCTGATTCCGAGTTGGGTCTGAAGGTTGAGGTGGCTCTGGGGCTAAAGGGTGAAACAAAAAAAGTAGACAATGCGAAATCGGTCAGTGTGGTAAAACCCAATCAAACCCAACCAACCGAGACAATTCAGCCAGCGACTATGATTAATTAAACGGGCCATCTATCTGCCCAAAGGTTGTGACCGTTGCGATCGTTGAAGCTGATTAGCCTCGTGATTTTGACCAGCTTGTTGGTGTTCTGGCTCCAATCTGGCTGGACTGCCCAACCCGATGTTCCTCGTTCTGGAGCTTCTTCTACAGTGTTAGCGATGAGAAGATCCGAGATTGACTGTCGGACCATTCCGCGCGATCGCTTAATGGTAGCGTTAGCGTTTGGACAGTCCAATTCTGCTAACTATGGGAATCGGCGCCTGACTGCTCAGAAAACGGTTTATAACTTTCATGCTGGGAAATGTTACCGGGCTGTCGATCCCTTACTGGGAGCCGATGGGAATGGCGGTAGTGTATGGACCCGGCTAGGCAACAGAATTGTGCAGCAGAAATTGTACGATCGCGTCCTCTTTACCTCGATCGGGGTTGGTGGTACTGAGATTCAACGTTGGGCACCAGCAGGAGATTTGCATCCCCGGATTACAACAGCCATTCAGCAACTCAAAGCCGCTGGGTTTAACATTACCCACTTACTTTGGCATCAAGGGGAAACAGATGCTGAAATTGGCACACCCAAAGAGGTGTATCAACAACGCTTTATGGCCATGTTGGAGCGGATTCGGGTGGCTGGAGTACAGGCTCCTGTTTACGTCTCAGTCACTTCTCGCTGTGGAGATAGGCCACCGCAACCTGCGATACAACAGGCACAACGTGAGTTAGTGAATCCAGCGCAAGGGATCTTGCTGGGGCCAAATACCGATGAGTTAGGTGATGCCGATCGCTACGATCGCTGCCATTTCTCTGCCTCTGGCTTAAACAAAGCGGCTGATCTGTGGTTACAAGCCTTAATGCATCAGCCACAATGATCGACAAGATAGCGTGGGGCGATCGGCTTAAGGGGTGGTTGCCGTTCGGCTTTAGTCTCTGTCTATTACTGGCTAGCGTTTGTTCTGTCACTGGTTATTTAGGCAGATGGCATCAGCTCTTTGATTTAACCGCCCACTTCAAATTGCAATATTGCTTAGTTGGTGTTGCCTCTTTGATCTTCTTTGGTTGGCGACGACGATCGCGCTGGAAGTGGCATTGGTTAATCTTGAGCTTATGTTGTCTTGCCATCAATTTAGTTGAAATTCTGCCCTGGTATATTCCGGCTTCTGCAATCGCGAGTCAACCGACGACACCACTGCGACTGTTACTGTTCAATGTCAAAGTACAGAATCAGCAATACGATCGGGCAATCACCTGGGTGCGAGCACTTCATCCTGATATTGCCGTGTTTCAGGAGGTGAATCAATCCTGGTTAGATCAGCTCGATACACTACAGGATATTCTGCCGTATAAGGCTGGTGATTCGGAGTCACCTAGGTTTGGCAATGTAATCTATAGTTCGTTACCGTTACATCAGGCTAAGAGTCGCCGCTTCGCTCAAGAAAAGTTTCCAACTTTGTCTGCCGAAATCCGTCCTGTCGACGATCGCAAAGCGGTTACTTTATTTGCAACTCATCCCTCTCCCCCTCTAAAGCCAGCGGATTTTGTGGCCCGGAATCAGCAATTCATAGTGATGGCCACTGAGATTCAGCGGGTGCAGCAACCTGTGATTACGATCGGTGATTTGAATACTACTATGTGGTCGCCCAACTACCAGGATTTTATGCAGCGCTCTGGCCTCCGGAATAGTCGGCTTGGTTTTGGCCTGCTTCCCAGCTGGCCTACCTATTTGCCATTACTCAGAATCCCAATCGATCATTGTTTAGTCAGCCCAGAGATTACTGTGATTCGAACTCAAACGGGTCAAAATATTGGCTCCGATCATCTACCTTTGATTATTGATGTTGCTCTTCCTGCGCCTGGCACTGATAAAAGCAATCTTTAACCAGAGTGATTTTGTTGAGCCAATCATTGCCCAATTAATAGCGATCGCCCTCCGATCTTTGAGAGAACGATCGCTAAAGACAGAGTCACTTAATGCTTAGAAGCGATCGTTGATTGGTCGATTCGGAGATTCGTTGGTGATGACTTGATTGGGAGCATCAATGTCCAGCGTTTCTCGCCGAATCTCTTCATCTGCGTTCACAACTTCCTGGTCTACGACCTTTTTGACATTCACTTCTTCTCGCACAATGGTTTCCTTATGGATGTCGGGGACTTCTTCATAGACATCCATCCGGGCAACTTCCGCTTGTCCGAAGTCTATAACATCCGGAGAAACCGGGGTGCCAGCATCGGCGGGTGACACTCGTTCGACCACAACCCGTTCTTTCTCGATCGGGACGGATACATGAGTGGTTTCGGTTTCTACATGCTTACCAACGATGACTTCACCAACTTTGTCGCGGTGTTTGTCGGCTACTACTCGTTCTTCATACAGATTAATCGTTTGATCGGCGGTGTCATGATGATGCTCGCGATCGCCGGGCATGGCATCAGCTACTCGGTTCCAGGCATCTTTCGTGGCATGTTTTGCCTTTTCCCAGGCTAGACCAGCGCCACCGTGCCGTTGTTCATAGTCCCTCTTGAGTTCTGGTTCTACCTCATCATAGGTTCTACCGCTGCTAGCATGACGACTGTAGCCCTCGTAGCCAGTGCGATAAGCTGGTTCATAATCTTCATAGCGCCGGCCTTGTTCCACATAAGGACGAGACGCGTAATTTGTCCGCCAGTATTCTTCTTCAACCGTAGGATTAATCTGTTCAGCCGCGCCTTTACCCACTAATCCACCTGCCACGGCACCGATCGCAGCACCGACCACCGCTCCAACTGGCCCACCGATCGCGCCGCCCACTACTGTCCCGATGACCCCGGCCCCGGCTGCACCTATGCCTGTTCCAACTGGATGGGCGCCGGGCTGTCCAGTAATCGGATCTGGATTTGCATCTGCGGAATCAAAAGGTTGATTGCTACCACTCTTATCATCACTTTTCATGAAATAGCCTCCATATTATTAATCACTGCGATCGCTACCGACAGCATGGCTTTAGCTTAGTGATTTGCTATTACGAATACGTCTCCTAAAAGAGAGAAGCTAATTACTAGGATTAGCCTAAATTGGCGATTCTGAACTTGCGAACTATGACTTTTGAAATAGTTACTAAATGTTAACTTCAACCCAGCTTTGTTTGTCTCTCATTTGAGAGATGAACGGATGGAACTCAGGTCTTATGGTGGAAGTACTAATTAAATTTATTTTTGAAGGAAGGGGATTATGGCGATCAATCATGACCCAATGGGCTATAACAATCAACCCAATCATGTAGCTATGCAGAACTTTGATGTTTATAGCGATCGCCAGGAAAAACTGAAGATTGGCCACGTTATTGATGTTCTATTAGATCAAGCTGGCAATTTACGATATTTCATTGTGGAATTAAATTCTTTAATGGCTGGTAAACAGGTTTTGATTCCCCTACAAAATGCCCAGGTTGATTTACAAACTCAACGGGTTTATGTGCAGGGACTGACAAAAGCCGAAGTGAGTAGTTTGCCACCCTATCAAACTTCAGTTAATCCAATAGCTGCCACAGAGCATCGGACAGAAGTAGTGAGAGAAGTCATGCCGATGCGATCACTGGAAGATAGTGCACCGCTCGAAGCTTCAGCCCCATTAGAAGGATATGTTGTTGAGCATCATCCTCAAGTGCATCGAGTTGTTTCGCCCGTGGAACCTGCCACAACGCTACACCAATCTGTGGTGCCACCGACTGAGCCTCCTGCCACCATGCCACCGCGCACTGTTTCTCCCCCACCAATATCCCATGTGGCCTCGGCCCCAGTCGCTAATATCCGGGAAGAAACCATTACACCTCCAGGCACCAATATTCGCGAGGGAGCCATGCCTGCTTCTGGAACAACTGAGATTCGGGACGAAACAGTGATTCCACTGCGGGAAGAACGGGTAATCGTCGATCGCAAGAAGCGGAAAGCCGGTGAAGTGG
>DATNPU010000083.1:0-13192 GCA_036703105.1 Microcoleaceae cyanobacterium | reverse complement strand
GACGGATGAGGGGCGGCGGTTAATGCGCCAGGTTCGTACCCTAATTACAGAGATCAAAGCAGAGGAGCAAAAGCTATTACAGCAACGATCGGAGAATGCCCAACTAGCTGCCCAGCAAACAATTAGTACGATCGCCTATGGAATCCCAGCGGCTTTTGTGATTCTTTCATTAGTGGGAATCTGGCTATCTCGCAATATTTCTCGGCCACTGCGCCAACTGTCTGCAACGGCTGAAGAAATTGCGGCGGGAGACTTATCAATTACTTTACCCGAAAGTTATTCACAGGATGAGACAGGGGTACTGACCCGTTCATTTAATCAAATGGTGACTAATCTGCGGGAAACCATTCAAACGAATGAGAACCAACGCTGGTTGAAAGCAAATTTGGCTGATTTATCGCAATTACTGCAAGGACAGCGATCGCCAGAAACAGTGGCTCAGCTCGTCCTGAGCCGATTAGCTCCGTTAGTTGAAGCTCAACAGGGGGTATTTTATCTACTGGATTCCAGCCAAGACCCGCCCGTACTGAAGTTGTTCAATACCTATGCCTACCAGGAACGGAAACATTTGGCGAATCAGTTTCGTTTAGGGGAAGGGTTAGTGGGGCAGTGTGCTTTAGAGCGACAGCGAATCCTGTTAACGGATGTTCCGAACGATTATATTCGAATTACCTCTGGGCTAGGGGAAGCTGTACCCCTGAATATTGTGGTACTGCCACTACTGTTTGAAGATCAGGTGACAGGGGTGATTGAACTCGCATCCTTCCATCACTTTACTGATTTACAACTCACCTTTCTAGAAGAAGCCTGTAATCTACTGGGAGTCATTCTAAACGCGATCGCGGCTTACTTGAAAACCCAAGAACTCTTAGAACAATCACAACATCTGACGGAGGAATTACGTGATCAACAAGAAGAACTTCTACAAAGCAATCAACTTTTAGAAGAAAAGACTCAATCGTTACAGGAATCAGAGTTTATACTACAACAGCAACAAGAGGAACTACAGCAATCGAATGAAGAGTTACAACAGTTAAATGAAGAGCTAGAAGAAAAAGCGGAATTACTGGAGACACAAAAGCAGCAGGTTGAGCGCAAGAATCAAGAAATTGAACAGGCGCGGCAGGATCTAGAAGAGCAGGCACAGCAATTAGCGCTATCGTCCAAATATAAGTCTGAGTTTCTAGCCAATATGTCCCATGAGTTGCGGACACCATTAAATAGTTTGCTGATTTTGGCAAAACTGCTGAGTGACAATGAAGGTGGCAATCTAACTGATAAACAGGTGGATTATAGTCGCACGATTTATGCGGCTGGGGTGGATTTGCTCGCATTAATTAATGACATTCTTGATTTAGCCAAAATTGAATCGGGGACGATGCCGATCGCGATCGAGGCAGTACCGCTAGCCACAATTCAACTAGAGCTAGAACGTACGTTTCAACCGATAGCAGCCGGTAAAGGACTCCGGTTTGAGATTACCCGAGATCCCCAACTCTCGATCGCCATTTCTACAGATCCCAGGCGACTTCAGCAAATTCTCAAGAATCTACTCTCTAATGCTTTGAAGTTTACCGAGCAGGGCAGTGTTACTCTGCAAATCCAGAAAGCGACAATGGATCGAATTGCCTTCATTGTCAGTGATACCGGAATTGGGATTGCTCCAGAAAAACAGCAGTCGATTTTTGGTGCTTTTCAGCAAGCGGATGGTACAACCAGTCGGAAATATGGCGGCACTGGTCTAGGATTGTCGATCAGTCTGGAATTAGCTCAGTTGTTGGGTGGCACGATCGCTTTAGTGAGCCAATTAGGGCAGGGGAGTACCTTCACGCTTTACCTACCAGAACACTACATCACCGCTAAGCCAACGGCAGATTCGGTATCAGCTGCGGCGATCTCGGTTGATAGTTTACCGGCTCAACCGTTATCTAGAGCCGAGGCCCTATCGTCGTTAACCAAATTACCTCCTCGATCGCTGCCACCCCGTTCTGATCAAATCGATGACGATCGGGCCAATTTGCAACCTGGCGATCGCATTCTGTTAGTGATTGAAGACGATCTGAGCTTCGCGCAAATTTTGTTGGATATGGCCCACCAGCAGGGATTGAAAGTATTGATTGCTTTAGAAGGGCAAACAGGGTTACAGTTAGCGCAGCATTTTCTGCCTTCGGCGATTACCCTCGATCTGCATTTACCGGATATGGAAGGCTGGTTAGTATTGGAGCAGTTAAAACATGATCCAATTACTCGCCATATTCCTGTCCACATTATGACGGTGGATGAGCAACTACCGCGAGAGTTTCAGATGGGGGCGATCGCTCATATTCAGAAACCCGTTTCACCGGAAGCCTTGACGCAAACCTTAACGGAAATTAACCAGTTCCTCGATCGACAAATCCGATATTTATTAGTGATTGAGGATGATCCGGTGCAGGCTCAAAGCATGATTGAGTTAATTGGTGGTGATGACATTGTCAGTACAGTTGTGCATACCGGAACTGCGGCTCTAAAACACCTAAAAAATCAGCCCTGTGATTGTGTAGTGTTGGATCTCGGTTTGCCGGATATGGATGGTTTTACTTTAATTCATACCATCAAACAAGAATTAAATTTGTTGACACTGCCGATTATTATTTATACGGGTAAAGAACTGACAGCAGTAGAAGAAACCCAACTGCGGCGATTAACAGAAACCATTATTGTCAAAGATGTGCGATCGCCAGAACGTCTGTTAGATGAAACAGCATTATTTCTCCATCGCGTTCAAACCAACTTGCCATCAGCCAAGCAACAAATTCTGGAGCAGTTACAACATGCTGACTCAACCCTGGCAGGCAAAAAAGTACTGATCGTCGATGATGATGTCCGCAATATTTTTGCGCTAACAAGTTTATTAGAACAGTATCAGGTCGAGGTACTATTTGCGGAGAATGGGCGAGCCGGAATCGATGTGTTGCAAGCTAATCCAGATACAGGGGTTGTGCTGATGGATATCATGATGCCGGAACTGGATGGTTATGAAACAACTCGGCTAATTCGGCAGCAAGAACGGTTTCGATCGCTACCGATCATTGCTTTAACGGCCAAGGCGATGCAAGGCGATCGGGAAAAGTGTATTGCCGCAGGTGCCTCGGACTACATTACTAAGCCTGTAGACACAAATCAACTGCTGTCTTTACTTCGCCTCTGGTTGTATCGTTAGAATGAAAACGATGTTTGGTCTAAGAAGCGGTTGATGCCAGGGCTATGGTTCCAGCACGGGTGCTTACTCCTGAAGACATTGAAATTCAATTGTTGATCGAGGCCATCTACCGTCGCTATGGCTACGATTTTCGTAACTATGCACCAGCCTCCTTAAAGCGGCGAATCTACAACTTCTTACGGGTCGAAAAGCTGTCGAGTCTATCTAAACTTCAGGAACAGATTTTGTATGATCGCACTTGTGTCGATCGGCTGATCCTGGGATTAACGGTGAATACAACGGCAATGTTCCGTGATCCTAGTTTTTATTTGGCTTTTCGAGAATATGCTGTGCCTATTTTACGCACCTATCCCTTCATTCGGCTGTGGCACGCGGGCTGTTCCACTGGGCAGGAAGTCTATTCAATGGCAATTTTGCTGCAAGAGGCCGGAATTTACCAACGCTGCCGGATTTATGCAACCGATGCCAATGAGAAAGTGCTGCAAATTGCTAAAAGTGGCATTTATCCCGTGAAGCAAATGCAGGATTATACCCAGCTTTATCTTAAGGCGGGTGGACAACAGGCCTTTTCGGACTATTACACCGCAAATTACGGTAGTGCTGTCTTACGATCATCGCTGCGGGAGCAAATTGTCTTCGGTCAACACAATTTAGTCACGGATCGATCATTCAACGAATTCAATGTGATTATCTGTCGGAATGTTTTGATTTACTTTAATCAGACATTACAAAATCAGGTACATCAATTGTTTTACAACAGCCTCTGTCGATTTGGCATTTTAGGATTAGGTAAACAAGAAACGATCCGATTTACCCAGTATGAAAGCGATTACGAGGCATTAGCCGCTTCCGAAAAGCTCTATCGGAGGCGCAATTAGTGCCATTTGCCTTAGTTACGATCGGGACGTCCCTCGGCGGACTCTCTGCCCTCAAAACAATTCTGCGGGAACTACCCAGTGATTTTCCGGCGGCCATTGCGATCGTTCAGCATCGCCATAAAGAATCAGCAAACGTTTTAGCCACCCACTTACAACAATTTACGCTGCTACCTGTGCATGAAGTTGAGGATAAGCAGCAAATTCTGCCCGGACATGTTTACATTGCTCCAGCGGACTATCACTTGTTGGTAGAACCTGCTTACTTTTCTTTGTCTACCGATGAGCCAGTGTCCTATGCCCGTCCCTCGATCGATGTGTTACTGGAAACGGCGGCCGATGCCTATGCTGACTCCACGATTGGGGTTCTACTGACGGGAGCAAACCAGGATGGGGTACAAGGATTGTCCGCCATTAAGCAGCGAGGGGGAATTGCGATCGTGCAGTCACCGGAAACGGCTATAAGCCCTGTATTGCCGATGGCAGCGATGGCAAAACTATCCGTAGATTGGGTGCTCCCCCTGGAACAAATCGCGGCCTGTTTAATCCGGCTTTGTCAACAGCGTTGATGTATGTCACAGTTAGGTGTGTTGCGATCGTCAGCAACAATAGAACCAAAGCTCTGTTGCAAGGTTGAGTCAGTGTATGGATAAAGCGTTCAATTTCTTTCAACAATGGTATCCGCTGACACCCATTGAAGATCTTGATCCGCGACGACCTACACCCGTCACAGTCTTGGGACAACGGTTAGTCATTTGGAAACCGGGTAATACCACAGAGTATCGGGTGTTTATCGATCGCTGTCCCCATCGGTTAGCTCCCTTAAGTGAAGGGCGCGTCGATGAAACGACGGGTAACTTGATGTGTAGCTATCATGGTTGGCAGTTTGCCGTTGATGGCAATTGTGTGGCAATTCCCCAGGCTGAAAATCCAGAATTGTTGGCCACCCCTCGGCCCCAGCTTTGCGCTACAGCGTTACCTAGTCAGTCCGCGCAAGGATTGTTGTGGGTCTGGATGGATGCCACCTCACCGGAACTAGCTTCTGCCACCGCTTTGCCTCTATCTGACCAAATTGATGCTGAGCAGGGATTTGTTTGGTTATCGTTAGTGCGTGATTTAGCCTATGACTGGCAAACGTTGATCGAGAATGTGGCCGATCCTAGCCATGTGCCATTTTCCCATCATGGTGTTCAAGGGAATCGCAATCAAGCCAAACCGATTCCTATTAAGATTATTGCGTCTACGATGGAACGGATTGAAGCAACGATCGATCGGGTCAAAGGCAAAACGGCTCTCCCCTTTCAAACCACCATTACATTTGAGCCACCCTGCCGTCTAGAGTATGCGATTAAGTTTCATGATGGCAAACAATTTGGCTTAGTGACTTACTGTGTCCCCACCTTGCCCGGAAAATCTCGCATTGTTGCCCAATTTCCCCGCAACTTTGGCAAAGTCATGCATCGATTAACGCCCCGTTGGGTGGAGCACATGTTGATTCGTAATCCGGTTTTAGATGGGGACATGATGCTCTTGCATCAACAGGAATATTATTTACAGCAACAGACTGGAGCCACCTGGAATACGGCTTATCACCTCCCTACCAGTGCAGATCGGTTGGTAATTGAATTTCGCCGTTGGTTCGATAAATATTGTCAGGGACATCTCCCCTGGCCAGCCACCAACCTACCCGCTCAAATTAACCCAGATCGCCGAGTCATTTTCGATCGCTATCAGCAACACACCCAGATTTGTAGTAGTTGCAAAGGGGCATTACAGAGGATTCAACAAATCCAAGTGGCGCTATTGGGCGGGTTTGCGATCGCGGTGGCGTTAACTACTGTCCTCCCGGATGGCTCGCGTCAGTCGATCGGGATCCCGTTAATGCTGCTGGCGTTACTGGGCTTAGGCGGATTCGCCTGGTTGAAATTTTACCTGGAACCGCGATTTCGGTTTGTGGACTATGTTCATGCCGATCGTTAATCGCTAACAACCTTTGACGGTGAGAACAGAACAGGGAGCATGATGCAGGACATAATTACTGACACTGCCCAAGAGGAGTTCTTGTAAGCCCGATCGACCTCGGCTACCCATCACAATTAAGTCGGCTCCCCAACTTTGTGCCAGCCGACAGATGGCTCGACCCGGACTATCCGGTAGTTGTTGGAATTCCACATTGATGCCACTAGTTCGGGCGGTAGCCGCCAAGGCTTGTAAGGTCTTCAAGCTCTCGGCGGCGTAAGTCTCCCATTGTTGCCGCCAAATCTCCAGATTAACTTCACTACCGGGTGCCCAATAAATGGTGTCGGCATTCGGTGGAATGGGCAATGGACTACCGTCTTCGTCACTTGACAGCACATGCACTAACATTAAGGCGGCTGATGCTGATTTGCTTAATGCCAAGGCGGTTTCAAAGACTGTTGTAGTTAACGGTGAGTTGTCGATCGCGACTAAAATTTTGCTAAACATAAGCCTTTCTGTGTAAGCTGCGTTTCTTAAGAAAGCACTGCTCACAATCTCCATACATTAACTGGTCAAGCTGTAATTAATCTTCGTGCCAAACTTCCTGGCTGAGCAGATCACCAATCCGATCTCTGAGGAGATAATCGTGCTGTTCTAGTTCGGCTTCGATATAGCTCCATTCCTGAATCGGGAAGCAGCGACACAGGCAATAGATCGGCTGATGGCGGCTCACAACTCCCTGCTGCACCATATAAGCCACTTCATCTTGAATCACATCCAGGGAGTACCGAACGGTTGAGATCATAGCCCCCTCCCGTATGAAAATTTTGCCCCTTACCCCTATCTGGGCTGGTTTTTGCACCATCCCTACCTTCAGAGTAAAACAGGAAACTGGCAGCGGCTCAAACCGATCGAATTCTTATTATCCCTGGGCTTAGCGATCGGACAGTGACACCCAAAAGCCCAACAGGAAGCCAAGGATGGTGGAGAAATTGACGGAAGCGCCCCCTAATTCGTAGGCTTCTGGCATCATCGTGCTGGCAATCATGGCGAGAATGGCACCCCCCGCGATCGCTTGAATCATCGCCATTGCTAGTGGGTCACTATTGCCCTGGAGAAAATTACCCACGATCGCCCATAGTCCACTAAGTAAGACCACGCCACTCCATAACGCCAGAATCTGTTTGATCGGCGTACCAGACTTTTTCATCCCGATCGAACTAGATAGTGCTTCGGGGAAATTAGAAATAAATACAGCTAACAAAAACGATTCACTCACATGACTCTGTTGTACGGTCATGCCCAGCACCAGTGATTCCGGAATGTTATCAATCAACGAACCAAACAGAATCGCTAACGGTGCCGATCTCGCGGTCAGTTGTTGCAGCATTGCTTGTTGTTCGGGTAATGGCAGATCCAATTCCGTACTGTTCAACACCTCTTGGCGCCAGCGTTGTCGGCGTTGCTCAGCTTCCGCCTGGGATTCTGTAGTTGCTTGCAATCGTCGAGCTAAAATGCGGCTGAGGGATTGGGATAATTGAGGGGTGCGAGCCAGAATGGCATTAAAGTTGGCTTGGTTTAACTCATACAGTTCCATCGGAGTCCGGGCAATGACTGTGGCAGAGCGAGGTTCCCCGGTTAACACTGCCATCTCACCAAAGACTTCTCCGGCCGACAACACGGTAATGAACTGTTGCCCTTTGCGAACTTCAGCTTCACCTGCCAGGATCAGATACATGGCATCGCCCGCCATCCCTTCCTGACAGAGCACTTCTCCAGCATCAGCCGTACCGAGCTTCAGGAACGGAATTATTGCCTGCATTTCGGCGGGAGGAATATTTTGCATTACCTCAATCTGTGCGAGTCGATCGAGGATTTCCGATGCTGCTTCCTGCCGTTGCCGAAACAGATAGCGCCGACTAGAAGCGGGATGGCGTAAAAAACCGCCTCGTTGATCGATATACCAGTTAATCCAGGTAAATAAACTGCCTCCGGTCAGAAAGCCAATGATCAGGGGGAGCAAGCCGCTCTGGCGATAGACCTGTGTGGTAATTTCAAAGGCGATCGCGGAGAGCAATGTCCCACTACCAAAGGCCATAATCGCTGCCGACAGGGTACGACTGGGTTGCCAAATGGCGCCCAATCCCGCCCCCACTAACAAACTGGAGGCGCCTAAAATTCCTTGCAAAAAAGCCGCTGCTGACATGGTGCTTTCAGCTTACTGTGAAATTCTATGCCAAGCAGCAATTTAAACGTGTGATGAAAACTCCAGTGGCTGTAAATCTGGATTAGGGCGAACCTTGGTTCGCCCCTAGGGCAACCGTTGCTACCCGCGATCGCGACAGTGACTATACCGTTGCAGTGGCGGAAGCTTGTCCAGCCGTTTCCGATCCCTGAGTGCCCAATTGGATCAATTCCACTTTGTAGCCGTTGGGATCTTCCACAAAGGCAATCACCGTTGAGCCATGTTTCATCGGGCCAGGTTCCCGAGAGATTTTGCCGCCTTTAGCCCGAATTGCGTCACAAGTGGCATAGATATCATTCACCCCGATCGCGATGTGCCCATAGGCATTCCCCAAGTTGTACTGATCTGTACCCCAGTTATAGGTTAATTCCAGTACCGTATGATCCGCTTCGTCCCCATAGCCCACAAAGGCCAGGGTAAATTCCCCACCGGGATAATCTTTCCGCCGCAGCAATTTCATCCCCAGTAGCTCACAGTAGAACTGAAGAGACTCTTCCAGGTTATTCACCCGCAACATGGTATGGAGTAGTCGCATAGCTGATCCAGAACGCTTTCTCATTTATGTTAGCGGTCATTCGTCAGTCCTTATCTCCCCCATCGCCCCATCTCCTCATCCTTTAATCTGACCTACAACGGCCCGATCGCCAGCGATTCCACTCTTCTAGCTCCCGCAGGCGGAACGAAGCGAAATGTATCACTTGTAATTAACGGATTGGCGGTTCGACGTCGGATCGTTTCAGTCACCGCATAGTCTACTTGATCAGCTCGACCCGAAATCCGCAGTTGCTTTAGATCGGCTGTATTGGGGTCAACAAAGGCATTCAGAATAAAGCCATCCTGAGTATTGGTAAATTCGTAGGTATAGAGGGATTGATTATTGACTAACTGCGGAGCACCCTTAAAGTTTGGACTGGAGAGCAAGCCCATCTCTTTAATCACCTGGCTATCGGCTAAGGCTCCCTGCGCGATCGCCTGGCGATCGTCCGCTGGCAGTTGCATAAAGAGTAGAGAGGAAATGCCAATGAAATAACTATCATCCAATTGCTCGAACGCTTCATAGGATTTAACGGCATATTGCTGAGTATCGGCTCGGTAAATCCACACCTGCCGGCCATCCCCGACCACCAGAATGTTAACCACACCTGCCTTATCGGGTTGGTTGTAGGCAATCTCCGCCCGGAATTGTTTGGGGGATTGCACGATCGTCGAGGCTAGCACTCCGGCCTTAAAGGTTTGCTCAGGAGTGGTGCCTGTTACTTCCATAATCGAGTCGGTTTGGTAGCGATCGCTTTGCACGAATGCCATGCTGGCTCTAGCAAACAGAGACAGATCAGGAGTAGCAGAATTTTGGCTGAGCGATTGCACTAGCGGACGAGGTGGCAATGAAACCGCTTGCGATTGTCCCAAGAGAGTTGTCAGTCCCCAAACCAAACTTGTGCTGAGCAGAGCGATCGTGCCAACCAAAACTTTCATAGTGCCATCAGAATACAGCGTTACGCACTTACCCTAGCCGATCGACTGCCTGAGCGACTACTGCCGATCCCTAACGGGGAGCAATTTATGCCACAATCAACTCTTGCAAAGGGTTCACTGAACTCGGTCACATTCAGCACAGGAAAATCATCACCATGAGGCGACGACAGTTCTGGAAACGGTTAGGATTATTTGCTGTATTGGGTGTAGTGCTGAGTTGGCTGATTAGTTGCGGTACAGGAACTCCCACGGCGAATAACCCACAGACCGGGGGGAAACAAGAACTGGAATTCTGGACAATGCAGCTTCAGCCAGAATTCACTGACTACTTTAATAAATTAATCGCTGAGTTTGAACAACAGAATCCCACGGTGAAAGTTCGCTGGGTGGATGTGCCCTGGGCCGATATGGAGCGCAAGATTCTGACGGCTGTTTCAGCTAAAACGGCTCCCGATGTTGTGAATCTCAATCCCGGTTTTGCTTCGCAACTGGCACAACGTGGTGCCTGGCTCGAACTGGATGACAAAGTGCCTGCTGAAGTGAAGCAACAATATTTACCCAATATTTGGAAGGCCAGCACTTTTGATGGCAAAACCTTTGGTCTGCCCTGGTACCTAACCACGCGAGTAGCAATTTGTAATCAAGACTTGTTACAGAAAGCGGGCATCACTCAGCCACCGGCGACCTATGCTGAACTAGCGACTGCGGCTAAAGCCATTAAGGAAAAGACGGGGAAATATGCTTTCTTCACCACGGTTGTTCCCGAAGATTCCGGTGAATTGATGGAATCCTTTGTGCAAATGGGCGTAGAACTGACGGACAAAGCGGGTAAAGCGGCGTTCAATACTCCTAAAGGCAAAGCCGCATTTGAGTATTGGGTTGATCTTTACAAGCAAGGCTTGATCCCCAAAGAAGTATTAACAGAGGGACACCGTTACGCGATCGAACTGTATCAACGAGGGGATAGTGCGATCCTGGCCTCAGGCGCCGAGTTCCTGAATAACATTGCTACAAACGCCCCTTCGATCGCTAAAGCATCAATTTCTGCTCCGCAGATTACGGGTGAAACTGGGAAAAAGAACGTGGCTGTGATGAATCTGGTGATTCCTAAGAATACCGATGTACCTGATGCGGCCCTAAAGTTTGCCCTGTTTGTCACCAACGATGCCAACCAACTCAGTTTTGCGAAAGCGGCCAATGTGCTACCATCTACTGTCAAAGCCCTTCAGGATAGCTACTTTCAAACTGAACCAGCGAATGCCACTCCGGTAGACAAAGCCCGAGTCATCAGTGCTAAACAAATGCAGAGCGCAGAAGTGTTGCTACCAACAATGAAGAATGCCAAACAACTGCAACGCTTGATCTATGACAATCTTCAGGCCGCCATGTTAGGCCAAAAAAGTGTAGACGATGCCATTAATGATGCCGCTAACCAGTGGAATCAATCGGTTTAACGCTAAATTTGAACTGCCCAAGTGTGCTTTAAAGGTACTGAGCGCTGAGAACAGGTTAATCCTCAGCACTCAGCACTCAACCCTCAGCCCTTTTAAACCAGTCCCTAACACAACGGCTGTTGACCGGGATATACCGCATGAATCGATTCACTGCCAGAGTCAGGAAACCCGCGACGGTAGGTAGCCGCTTCGGGTTGGCCCCAACCGAGTTGCAAAATAATTTCTAGACAGGTGGACTTGCCCTGCTGACACAGGCCGGCCCATTCTGTACGTTGGGCAATGCGATCGACATCCACCCGTTCAATGGGTTGATAAAACTTACCCGCTTTCAAGCTGAGATAGAGATCCATGCCCACGATCGCCTGATGCCAGAACTCTAAAATGGCCGGTTTAGCAGCTTTAAGGGTATCGAGATCATCGGGCAGGGCAATCAGTTGATCATCAACTTTGGGATAGCGAAGATGCTGACCATGAATCGCGATCGTTTGCCAAATGATTCCCGAAACGTGATGCTGCCTTTGGTATGCATGGATTGTGGCGCGAAAGTCACTGTAGGCCGCGAATTTCTGAATGCCTTCGGGTTGCAGAAACTGATCAATGAATGGACTGATCCCAGAAGGACTGACAGCTAAATTTAACCGTTGCCCGCTCATGCAAGCTCGGCGTTCGTCGGCCAGAATTTGAATTAACTCCTCGGTGCTGTAAACCTTTGACATCCAGCTATCCTCTGGTTTCGGCACATCTCGTGTCTGTACTCTAGCTTGACGAACCTAGAAGCCGTCAAGAGCGAATCTGACAGAACTTTAGAGGTTTACCGCTCCCAGAGGAGTAACTTGGAACACTACTGGACGAGTTCAGTGTTGATCTCGTTTACTGGACGACGTTTCAGTTCTACCGATTCCGATCGTGGCAGCAAGTTAAATACTTCCCGGAAGACATCATCCACCCGCTCGAACGGGATCTTACCGGATTCATTCAGCCGCACTTTGCCAGAGGCATCTAATACTACCGTCTGGGGCACAACGCCCTTATAGTAGTAGCCCGGTTCCGTCGGTGCGTACTTGTTCTTGGAGGGAATCGAGTCTACCCGCACCGGAAGCAGGTCGGCGGCTCGACCATAGAATGCCTGAAGCTGAGAAACCACCGTGGCGAATTCTTTACAATCGCTGCTGTCATCGACATACAGTACTAAAAGAGTTGGACGATCGCGCTGCAATGCCTGTTCTAAGGTGACTTTAGGAGGCACCAAAGAGCCATTTCCAGCATACAACGCAAAAATATCACCGTCATAGCGATCGTCATGCAAGCCTGCCAGGGCGGGGGCAGCACTAACAAACCAGAGACAACCAAGGATGACTAATAGACTTAAAAAGCCTTTCGTCACCGTAAATAAACCTTGCAAGGACAACCGAAGGAAGGACATAACCTAAGTTAATCGTATTGAATGGTTCTAACCTGATCCTCTCTCGCGATCGTACTCACTCCAGAGGTCTTCTCTATTGTGCGGGAATCCGCGCCATCCATGAAAGTTAAAGTTGTAGCGAGTTTGCTTTAGCCTGTGCTAAAAATGTACTAGGCGAAAAATGTACTAGCTTATCAAGCCTAGAACCATGATATAGGGCAGATTACGAAGCCTGGGATGTAGTTATGCAGAACGACGCGGCAACTAAACCGATTCGCTCCTTTGATGATGCTTTAGAGCGTTGCCAGAACTTAGGGATGCGCCTGAGTCGCCAGCGTCGCTTCATCTTGGAATTGCTCTGGCAAGCACAGGAGCACCTGTCAGCGCGGGAAATTTACGATCGCTTGAATCGTCAAGGTAAAGATATCGGGCACACTTCAGTCTATCAAAATTTAGAGGCACTCTCTAGTCAAGGAATAATTGAGTGTATTGAGCGATCGGATGGGCGGCTCTATGGCAACATCAGCGATTCGCACAGTCATGTGAACTGTTTGGACACCAATCAGATCCTGGATGTTCACA
>DATNPU010000076.1:0-8797 GCA_036703105.1 Microcoleaceae cyanobacterium | reverse complement strand
ATTTGCTGTCTGCCTACCACCGTCAGACTCAGGTAAAAAACAGTGCTACTTTAGGGAGCGAGGGATAATGGTAATAGGTTTGGGAGTTAGGCCATTAACACTCTGCAAAAGGAATCCCTAGCCAACCTGAAACGGCGATGTTTGGATCACACTGGCCGGGCTAGTTCATCATCGCGACCGATCGTCTCCAGCTATCAACCCTATATACCGACTAACCAAGATGCATGATGGAAATATCAGCAATATTCTAATTGTCGATGATCTTCCTGACAACTTGCATCTGTTGTCTAAAATTCTGACGCGTCAAGGCTATGCAGTTCAGGCGGTTAGCAATGGAATGGCGGCGATCGCAGCAGTTCAGACCCAGCTGCCAGATTTAATTCTGCTCGATATTTGTATGCCAGAGCTGGATGGATATGAAGTCTGTCAGCAGTTGAAGCAGGATACCCGCACTCAGGATATTCCAATTATTTTTATTAGTGCTTTGGATGAGTTGGGCGATAAGGTTAAGGCATTCAAAGCGGGTGGTGTGGATTACATCACGAAACCCTTTCAAATTGCTGAAGTGGTGGTGCGGGTCAAAACCCACATGACCTTGCGACATCTGCAACAACAGTTGCAACGGCAAAATGCCCTACTCCAACAAGAGGTGAGCGATCGCCTGGCCGCCGAAGCCGCTTTGCAAGCCGCTAATCAAGAATTACAACGGCTGGCTCATCTAGATGGACTAACCCAAGTGGCGAACCGTCGTTGTTTCGATGATTATTTAGCGCAGGAGTGGCGACGGTTAGCGCGAGAACAATTGCCCCTATCTCTGATTCTCTGTGATGTCGATTTTTTCAAACAGTACAACGACAATTATGGGCATCAAGTCGGTGATACCTGTTTATGCCAGATTGCTAACGCCATTCGATCAGCGATTCAGCGCCCAGCCGATTTGGTAGCCCGCTATGGTGGAGAAGAGTTTGCCGTGATTTTGCCGAATACTCCTCTAGCTGGGGCGGTGCAGGTAGGGCAAAAGATTCAAGCCCAAGTGGGACAACTCCAAATCCCCCATATTGGTTCGCAGATTAATCCATTCGTAACGCTGAGTTTTGGGATTGCTAGTATGATTCCGGTGCCGGATGGCAATATGGCGCAATTAATTACGGCCACCGATCGAGCGCTCTATCAAGCCAAGTTAGCAGGCCGCGATCGCATTGCAACCGACGATATCCTAGCCGCCGACTATTTGACGAATCCCCCCGTTAGTGTAGAAGCATGAATCAGCGTGTAACGAGAGGGGTAGCGCAACTACTCCTGACACTCCTATCGCTAGTTCTGGCTTGGGGAGGAAGTATGGGGGTCGCGCTTGCAGGCAGCTTGAGCGATCGCTTGGCTCAGTTTCCCCATTGGCAAACCTTACCACCTCTGACAGCCGCTCAGGGTGATCTCAGCTATCCCGATTGGTTCGCAGGAACGTGGACTGTGACCACTACGCTCGTCGATCTTGTGGCTCCTCTCGCTCCTGACCTAACAACTCCAGGTTTTGACAGTAACCGTCAGTATTTAAACCAACCGATCACCTTCCAGGCCCGATTTGTTCCAGCCATTTCTGTCACCCTGGCTCGGCGATTATCAGCAGTACCGACAGAACGAAAAGCTTTCACCCCTAAAATCGTGGCTGATCGTGCCTTTAATGGTTTGAATCTAGCCAATGCCTATCTCAAGTCTGACCAAAAGTCAGTAGAGTCACCCGTCCTGGCAGTGAAAGTTGATCCAACCAATCCGAATCGTCAGATTACCTTACTCCGACCTGATCGGCAGTTAGTTTCCACCGTCACAGGCCGAGCGACGGAAACTCCCAGAGCTAATCACTTTATCACTACAGAACTGTTTCAGCAGGAGTTTCGCGGCCTACCTCAACCCTATTTCAATCGAGTCGAGACAACGACAGACTATCAACAGCAAACCTCACGCATAGAGGCCGCACAACCAGCGATAGTAGCGGATCAAATCACCGCAATTTATCTCTCACCTCAAGACCCAAATTACTTTCAAGCTGGCGATCGCCCAGTTGCCCTCTATCGGTATCGGTTGGAGTTTAAACGTTAGGGATCGAGCAACAGTCGTTCAAGAGTTGCCCTATTTTTTTCCTTTCAATGCTTGCAACAATGCCATCAGTGCCAAATCCTCTGAAGCATTGACCTGGCGATCCATCATGGCAATACTGACGGCTTTAGGCAGGGCGATCGCGGCCACATCCGCATCCAAATCCGCTAACAGATCGTCCAAGCATTGTGGCACTTTTAAGGCCGCGCGAATGCCTAATAGGGTAGCCTCATCTAGACCTAGCAATTGCAATTGGGGCTGTAACTGTTCCCAATCAATGGTCTCTGTGGGATTACCAACCTGAATCAGATAAGCCAGTAAGCGCTGCATTTTACGCTGTTGATAGTGCGTAAACTGGCTGATATCAGGAGCTAAGGCATGACCATGCTGATCCATTTCGACTGCATCAGTATGCTGCTCTAGATGAGTCAGGATTTGTTGCCAGTCACCCCGATCGCAGGCATCAGGTCGAGCGACCGTGAGACAAAGCTGAATTTGATCACCTGCGGTTTTAAGTTGCGTCACTTCCGCCCGGACTCCCAAAAATCCTAGCCATTGGGCAACCGTCGAAACCAGGGTTGCTCGGGTAGCTCGACTATTGGCCAACAGCCGAATTTGAGTCTGCACCATGGGGCGGACAATTTGTGACAGCATAGCTATGGCTACAGACATTGTAGCGGCAGGATTTCCTAGCCCCTAGGATAACCAAATTTCACCAAATGTCTAGCCGTTATCGGCTTTTCCTCACAATCGAGATCACCTAGCCTAGACTTTAGCTTCCAGGGCTTTGAGGAATTCGGTATTCACTCCCGATTCGCGAGATAGGGCAATTTTTCCGGTGCGAGCAATTTCCCGAATGCCAAATTTATTCAACACCTGGACGATCGCCACCATCTTACCCGGATCCCCGACGACCTCTAGAGTCAAGGAATCCTCCGCCACATCTACCACACGGGCGCGAAAGATCTGAGCCAATTCCACAATTTCCGATCGCGTAGAACTGGTGGCGTTCACTTTCATCAACATCAGTTCCCGCTCGACACAAGGAACTTCCGTAATGTCTTGGACTTTTAGCACATTGATCAGCTTGTAGAGTTGCTTGGTCAATTGCTCAATCACATGATCGTCACCTGGAACCACCATCGTAATGCGGGAAACCCCTAATTGTTCCGCTGGTCCCACAGCCAAACTTTCAATGTTAAATCCCCGGCGGGCAAATAGCCCCGCAATTCGGGTCAGCACTCCAGCTTCATCTTCAACCAGAACAGATAGCGTATGTTTCATTGCCGTCGCGTTAAGAGAATGGGCCTCGATCTCAGGTTAGGGGCAAATCTTATTTTATCTCGCTAGACTACGATCGTTGCGATCCATTCGGCAGTCAAATCCGCTTTTCTGGTGCAATGTCAGCGAATAATTACCAAACACCCCGTTTGCCACTCGGTCGCACCGTCATCCAGTTCACACGTGCTTGGGCTAATTGCTCCTCAGTTAACTTAGCCCCTGATAAGTTGGCTCCACACAGGTTAGCTCCCCGCAAATTCGCATTCAGCAGATGGGCGCCTCGCAGATCAGCTCCCCGCAGGTCAGCCCCCTGGAGATCCGCAAAACTGAAGTAGGCTTCTGCTAAATTGGCATCCCGAAAATTGGCTTGAGTTAGATCGGCTCGTCCAAATCGGGCTTGCGTTAGGTTCGCTCCCTGCAAGTTAATCTTATTTAGCTTGGAATTATGGAAATCGATGTTTGGCATATTGGCTTTGGGCAAGGAGAGCGATCGCAGATCGTGATCGGTGAAATCTCGCCGTCCTTTCGCATAGTAACTCTGCACCGCATCGGCATCTAACCGCATCGGTGGCTTGGCCTTTTCACCCGTAAACTCTTTGCCTCGACCGATCGTTCCTCGGGTATTGACAGACATCCCAGTACCAGAAGGCGGTAAGGTGCGGCTGCGAGCAATACCAGCGGCCAGGTTATTGGTGGAATCAGGACGCTGCCGGGAGCGAATCGCCATCGCAGCGCGGCTAAACGGCGAAGAGGCGGTACCACCTCCAGAGTCGGGGCCAGACCGATAATCGGGTGGTTTCCGGCCTAAGGCTTGGTTAGCCTTAGCAGAGGTCATACTGTTCTGTAGGCTTTCCAGATAGGGTTCTAGATCTAGTTCGCGGAAGATGTGCTCAGCCGTTTGGTAGCGCAACTTGACCGAGATTTCTAGCATCTTGGTCAGCACTTTAGAGAAATGATCACTGATATGGACATGCCGCTTCCATAACAATTCCCCTGTCGTGGGATCGTAATCTAAATCTTTGGGAGACTTACCACTGAGGAGATAGATACACGTTACACCCAACGCATAGATGTCACTAGCAGGGACAGGGCGCATGGCCATCTGTTCTGGCGGCGCAAAGCCAGGAGTGCCAATGGCATATGAGGTTAACGCCGTTTGTTCTGATGTGCTAGACGCTCCCTGGTTCTGGTATTTGACCGCGCCAAAGTCAATTAGGACTAATTTACAGTCTTGGGCCCGCCGAATAATATTGGCTGGTTTGATATCCCGGTGAATCACCTTTTGCGAATGGATATATTCCAGAACAGGTAAGATTTCGCTGAGAAACTGTTTAACACCGGCTTCACTTAACGGCCCCGATCGCTTAATTTCTTGTTGAAGCGTTGCCCCGCTAACATACTCCTGCACCAAGTAAAATTCCTGGTTCGCCTCAAAGTAATCCAGTAGGCGAGGCACTTGAGGATGGTTGCCAATTCGCCCTAGAGTTTCTGCTTCTCGTTGAAATAACTCCCGTGCCATCTGCATCATATGAGGCGCAGTAGCATTCGGACGCAATTGTTTAATTACACAATTGGGATGACCTGGTAGCGATTCATCGATCGCTAGGAATGTTGCACCAAACCCACCTTGCCCCAATGCTTGCATGATCCGATAGCGATCGCGCAGGAGTAATTTGGAGCCACAAGCCTGACACGATTCAGTGTGGGTAAGGTTTTGCGGATTAGGACAGGCTGGATTCAGGCAGTAGCTCATTCAGCAATACTCGCTTTAACGTTAACTACCGGGACATTTACCCTAGTTTTATTATCTGAGCAGAACCCATGATTTGGGTGTGTTGTTACTGCGGGAAAGCCCTTGAAGAGTTGCTAAAGCTAGGCGGTTTCAGCTTTAAGCCTAGATAAATACCCATGATTTCACGGATACTCCCTGATCTCCAAGATACACCCTTGCTATTAAGTTGCCCAAAACTGACGGTTTCGCAACACGACTTTCCTCTAATCCTATCTATACGGTAATACCGGAGAAAACGGGGCACTTCCGAACATTTATATATAAAGAGATATTGTCCTCTTTCTTGAGGGTTCTGTTAAGTAGGGTGACGCTCCTATAAACCGGAGAGTGAGACAACTGGCAAGGTCAATAGCAAAAAGATGGCAAGGGCATCATTCTCGCTCCATTGCCATCTTCATCGAGTTACGGTTAGTGCAAACGCGGCCAGTCACTATAGCAGCAATAGATTTCAGGCTTTATTCCTTGCCTTTCTCCTTGGGCTTAAAAGTTGAGGTGACATGCAATTCCTTCAACTGCTTGTTGTCTACCCCAGAGGGTGCCCCAGTCAACAGACAACGGGCTTGCTGGGTTTTGGGGAAAGCGATCGCATCGCGAATGGACTCTTCCCCAGCCAACAGCATCACCCAACGATCTAAGCCGTAAGCAATGCCACCGTGGGGCGGAGTGCCATATTCAAACGCCTCTAGCAAGAAGCCAAATTTGTTCTGAGCTTCCTCTTGAGACAACCCAATCAGTTCAAATACCTGGGCTTGCAACTCAGGTTGGAAGATCCGGACACTCCCACCGCCAGCTTCAAACCCGTTGTAAACCAGGTCATAGGCTTGGGTACGAGCGGTTTTCAAATCTGCTATATCTTCGGGATGGGGAGCGGTAAATGGATGGTGTAAGGCTTCCAAGCGTTTCTCGTCCGCATTCCACTCGAACATCGGGAAGTCAGTAACCCACAGCAGATTGATCTTGTCTGGATCAATCAAGTTCAGTTCCCGACCAAGACACTGACGCAAGCGATCGAGCGTTTTGTTCACCGTTGCCGTATCTCCAGCCCCAAACAGTAACAGGTGTCCAGCCTGGGCGTTCGTGCGACTGAGAATCGTTTGCTTCTGTTCGTCGGTCAGATTGTCTTTAATCGCGCCGATCGTGTCAATTTCACCGTTTTCCCGAACTCGGATATAGGCTAACCCTTTTGCTCCGGCTTCCGTAGCTTCTTTGAACAAATCGCCACCGGGCTTGATCCGCACATTTGAGATCAAATCATTACCACCAGGAATCGGCAGAATTTTGACAATGCCACCTTTGACAACAGCATCAGCAAACACTTTGAAACCAGATCCCTGCATGAGATCGGATACATCCACCAGTTCCAGATCAAAGCGAGTATCGGGCTTGTCGGAACCGTAGCGATCCATCGCTTCCGCATAGGTCAACCGTGGGAACGGACGCGGAATTTCAACACCCTTTAAAGTCTGGAAGATATGACACACCAAACCTTCGTTCAGGTCGAGAATTTCCTCCTGGGTCATGAAACTCATTTCCATGTCCAGTTGGGTAAATTCCGGTTGTCGATCGGCTCGTAAGTCTTCATCCCGAAAACAGCGGGCGATTTGATAGTAGCGATCGCAGCCTGCTACCATCAACAACTGCTTAAATAACTGGGGTGACTGGGGTAGAGCGAACCACTCACTGGGATTGACGCGAGAAGGAACTAAGTAATCTCTGGCACCTTCGGGAGTCGATCGGGTCAAAATAGGAGTTTCTACCTCCATAAAGCCTTGCACATCTTCCAGGTAACGGCGAATGGTTTTGACCAATTCATGCCGCAACTTGAGATTGCTACTCATCCGCTCCCGGCGCAAATCGAGATAACGGTACTTCAACCGTAGATCTTCCCGTACAGCTTCAGTTTCAGCCGTAGACACCTGGAACGGCAATTGCTTACGGACAGCGTTGAGTACTTCAATTTGATCCGCGTAAATTTCAATCTCACCCGTATCGAGCCGGGGATTGAGGGACTCGTCGGGCCGCTTAGTCACCCGACCAGAAATTTTCACGACATATTCGCTGCGTAAACTGTCGGCCTGGCTGTAGGATGCGGGGGTACGCTCGGGGTCGCTGACGATCTGGACAATGCCACTGCGATCGCGCAAATCAATAAAGATCACGCCCCCATGATCGCGGCGGCGATCGACCCATCCACACAAGGTCACGGTTTTTCCAATGTGTTCTGCTCGTACTTGACCGCAATAATGGGTTCGCATGGCTCCTGAAATCGTTGGCTGAAGTGGGTAATAAATGGGAATTTGCTTAGTCTAACGACTACAAAAGGCAATGAACACTCTCATTGCCTTCTCTTGATAATTTATGGTGAAAACTTTCCCATTATGCCGTATCCCGACTGCCGTTTCGATCGTTCCTAGGCAAATTCAGAGATCTAAATCGGGTTCAATTCCTAGCGATCGCATCATGACCTAAAAAAGTTGCCGATCTTTCCAATTTGCTGGAGAAGATCGGCATCCGATTAGTCGATGCAGGTGAAGGTTAGGCGATCGCCATTTCGGCTTTCAGGTCAGCACAGTAGGCATCATAAACACCATCCAGGAATTGCCACAGGGCGTCAGCCGCTTGGCTAGCAGCACTGAGCACTTCAGCTTCTTTCTCTGGAGTATCCGCATATTGTTCGATCAATGCCAACTCCGTTTCCGAGTGGGCGACATCAGCCGCCTGGTGAACGCTGAAGAAGCGATACTCATCGGAATTATTCATGCCATAGAAACGCTGTAGTCCGTCAATCTTAGTAGTGGCGATCGCGGGAATCTGCGATTCATAGGCATAGAGCGCTGCTAGTCCAGCATAGAACGATGAGTTCAGGCAAACACTCCGGAAGGTATTCACCAGATTAGTGGTGGTAGGCAGAGGTGCGGTATTGGCTAAGTCCTCATCGGTGGCACCCAAGGCCAGAGCAAACTTCCGCCAGAGAGCCGGGTGGTTCTGGTTGCCACGTTCTTCTTCAATCAGGTTCTCTAGAATTTCTTGCCGAACCGCGATCGAATTATTGAAATGAGGGGTGTTGAAGTGAACAGCACTCAGGTAAGTGGGGAATGCCAGGACATTCTGAAAATACTGAATTGCATACTGCTTAAGCTGTTCCTGGGTAAGTTTACCTTCAGTCCAGGCGACATAGAATGCATGTTTCAGCAGGTGCTTTTGCTCAACTACGGATTGCAACTGTTCGCGCAGCACGATGAATCCTCCATCTATCGAGTAATGCCAAAAGTGCCAATAAAGCACTGTTTACCAACAATACACTATCCGCTTGAAACTCCTGCAATGGGCGATAGACTGCAGATCGCTCAGTTCTACAACCGAACAAAAATTGGGCATCCGGATAAAATTGTAAAACTTTGTAACTATCAAGAGAGAAATTTGAGGGTTGCCTGACAACTACACAGCCAGCGATCGCTGAGCCCCCTCTAACGCGTTGGACAGGGGAAATCTACCACACACAACCCCTAATTTTCTTGAGAACTACATGGCAACAATTTTTGGCTCTAATGGCAACGACACTCTAATTGGTACGGCTAATGATGACACCCTACTTCCCGGCTTAGGCAACGATACTGTGAACGGTGGTGCCGG
>DATNPU010000026.1:0-21437 GCA_036703105.1 Microcoleaceae cyanobacterium | reverse complement strand
TGCCAAATCCTCAGGAGCAATACCAATGCCAGTGTCTTCGATTTGGCAGCGGAGGCGAAACGATAAGGGAGATGAGACAGATAAGGGAGTTGGAGAGGTTACTAGAGTTTGGGTTAATTCGTTGACTACGCCAACTTTGAAGGCCACCCCGCCGCGATCGGTGAATTTGATCGCATTGCTGAGCAGGTTAATTAGCACTTGGCGGAGCCGTTGTTCATCGCCTCGAATGGCCGTCGGCAGCGGCGTCAGTTCTTCGTAAATAAAGCTGATGCCTTTGGGTTCAGCCCGCAGGTGAAAAATATCGACGATCGCTTTGAGAAAATGCGGCAGATGAAATTCACTCAGATGAAGTTCCAGACGATGCGCTTCGATTTTCGAGAGATCCAGCACATCGTTGATTAAGGTTAATAGATGTTCACCGCACTGATGAATAGTATCGAGTCCCTGATGCAACGAGGCAGGTAACGCTTTGGTCCGTTTAAGGATTTGCGCATACCCCAAAATTCCGTTCAGCGGCGTTCGCAGTTCATGGCTCATATTGGCCAGAAATTCACTCTTCGCCCGGTTCGCCACTTCAGCCGCTTCTTTAGCCTGCTGTAGTTCTACTTCTGCGGTTTTACGATCGGTGATATCGCGCACCACCCAAACAACAGATTCGGTATCGATCGGAGAAATGCTAGCACTAAACCAGGTCGGACGATCGCGAATGGTTAAACAATATTCTGCTTTAACGGTTTGTTGAGTCTGCAACGCTCGTTGCAAATAGCTCATAAACGTGATGGCAATCTCCATGGGAAAGATTTCAGCCATGGTTTTGTTCAATGTTTCTGCCATTGGGCGATACAACAACCCAGTTGCTTTCGGCGTAAAAATTTTGCGACAGCGCCCTTCAGCATCCCTCACAAGTACTAGGTCTTCCATTGCGGCAAATAAAGCCCGCATTTCGGCATTAGCCGCTTGCAACGCCGCCTCTGCTTGTTTGCGGGCCGTCCCATCAGTTGCTACAGAAAGAATTTCAATTAATTCACCCTGTTCATTCCAAATCGGTTTGTTCGCCCAGGACAACCAGACCCGATCGCCATTCCGCCGTGTGTTTTCATTTTCATTCACCAGATAGCGATCGGGGTTTTGGCAGATATCTTGAATCAGTTCCGGCAAATCACGACCTGAGGTTTCAGTCAGTGGCACGATCGTGCCGATAATGTTCTGTCCCAAAATTTCGGTTGCTCTATAGTCAAAGAAGCGTTGCCCATAATCGTTTAAGAATAAAACCTGTCCGGTCGTTGACCAGCGAATAATGATGCAATTAGCCGTTTGCACCAAATCTCGATATTGCGCTTCACTCGTCCGCAATGCCTCGCTTGCCAGTTGCCGTTCTAGTTCCGCTCCGGCTCGGGCCGCAAAGATCCGGAGAATCAGCTCTCGACCAGGCTCATTCCCCATCGGTTTAGTATCTAACACCGCCAGATGACCTAAGACCCGATCGCTAGAGTCAATCAATGGTATGCCTAAATAGCTGACAATGTCCATTGCCGCCAAATCTTGATCTTCGGGGAATAGTTCCTGGACGCGATCGACGTAATAACATTGTTTGCCGGTCAACACCTGCTCGCAAGGAGTTCCAGCTAAGTCATATTCAATATCCTCACTCCAACCCACACCATTCCAAAAAGCTAAGGTGCGTACCCGAGTGCAGGACTCATTCGCAAAGCGAGTCACCACTGCATAACGAAACTGCAAAACTTCCGCCAAATAACGTACACAAGACCGAAAGAATTCACTACCTGTGGTGGCAGCTGTCCCTTCAACAATTAGCCGTAAGGCATCTTCCGCTCGCTTCCGAGCAGTAATGTCGTTATTGACAAATAAAACACAAGATTGACCACTCAACTCAATCACTTCAGCTGACAGTAAAACAGTACCAATTTCTCCCGATTTTTTCCGAAAATCAACTTCTAAATTCTGGATCATGCCATCTCGATGTAATCGCTCCATCACTTGGTCAGCATCACTAAGATGTACCCAAAGATGCAACTCTTCTCCAGTCTTCCCAATCACTTCTGCCTCAGAAAAACCAATTAATCGTAAATGGCTATGATTTACTTCTAACGTTCGTCCTTCATCTAATGTTGTCAATACAAACGGAACCGGAGATGAGCGAAATATTTTAGAAAATTTATCTTCCGACTGTTTGAGCGCGATCGTGCGTTCCTCAACTCGCCGTTCCAAATCGGCCTTAATCGCTTCCAGCCCAACAAAGGATTGATGCAGTTGCTCGGCCATCCAATGAAAGGCTTGCGATAAAACATCTAATTCCTGGATTTTGAAGGTCGGCACATCTTGAATTAATCGACCCGCCGCAAATTCTCGGCTGATCCGACTTAAGCGCAGAATCGGTTGAGTAATCCAGGCTGTGGTAAGAATTCCTAACCCAGTTGTCCCTGCTAACGCCAGTAGCGACAACAAAATTGCGGTGCGCCGACTCGCCATTAACGCTGGCCGAAAGTCAGCCTCCGGCACTACGACTACAATTAACCAATCCAGACCAAATTGATCGTGATAGGGACTTACTTGAGCAAACAAGCGATCGCCATTCACCTCAAAACTGAGTTCTTGCTCCCCTCGAATAGTTTGCAGCGTTTGAAACTGTGTGCTCAAATATTGTCCAGTCAACCGCATCCATCGATTTGAACTGTTCTCCACCCGAAGGCGATTCGTAGACTTGAGCAGGTTTTGGGCACTCGCTGATGGCAAATCTGTAGAGGCTGCGACCACATTGCCCGTGCGTTCTAGAATAAACACTTGTCCAGAACGGCTGACTTTAAAGTTGCGCAAATAGTTACTAATCGATCGCAGGCTGAAATTAACCGCCATCACCCCCTGCAACTCTCGCTGAGCCGTATAGATCGGTGCCGCCGCCGTAATTCCCAGTTCCCCAGATGGCATAAAGGGATAAATTGGACTCCAGACCGCTTGTTTAGCAGTAATCGCTGCGCGATACCAGGGCCGGGTACGAGGATCATAATCATCGATCGCCCGCAATTGAGTTGTCTCCCCTTGTGGATCGAGTGAATACTGCGATCGTTTGCCTGCCGCCTCAGTTACAAACAGGTTTAGCGTATTGTCAGCCTGCGATCGATAGATGCCGACAAAATTTCCCTCAGCGCTCCCAAAGGCAATATCCCGCACCGTGCGAAATCGTTGCATCTGTTGCCAGAAATGGCGTTGCAGTTGCCAGGATTCTCTCGGATTCAATTGCGCCCACTTGACTGCATCGGTATTCAATTGATTAATCAACTGCGGTACAGATAAGTAGGAATTGAGATACAACTGCACCCGATCGCCCACCTCTTGCATTAGTTGATGGGAAGATTCCTCCATGACCTGCCGCTTACTCTGCCAAGACAACCACTCAATAACTCCCACTGTGCTAGCAATGAGCACGGCAAACGGCAGAATCAGAATTAGCCGGAGGGGGAGTTTTTGGGGCATGAGTCCGGAAGATGAGGGCGGTGGAGGAGATAAGAAGATGTTGCAAAAGTATCAAGGCAATTCCACTTTGCCCCCTAGATCTCCCAATTCTGGAGGACTGTGAATCTGGTTTCCCCCAGGATTGGGCGGCTAGGGCGGTAGTTCAAGTAACGGTGTTGACAGTTCAAACAACTTTCCAAGGAAGATGAGGAGTAGAGTTAAAGCGTTGCTCACTCAGTTGTGCAAGAGTAGTGCTTTAGAAGTTGCCCAAGCTCTACAGTTCGTTATTGACTATTAATGATTCATTGTTGATGGTTAGTTCTTCATCCAACTGTTCTAATTGTTGCCAAACGTAATTCATTAACGTATCCAGGCCCAAACGGGTCGCCGCAGAAATCTGGAAAACGGGATGTCCTTCGCTAATTGTTTGCAATTCAGCGACGATCGCAGCCACATCGACATCGGGATCAACCGCATCCAATTTATTCAGCGCTAAAATTTGGGGACGATCGCCTAACCCACGTCCATAGGCGTCCAATTCTTGTTGAATCGTATGGTAGTCGGCGATCGGATCGGCACTCGTCACATCCACCAAATGCAGTAACAACCGAGTTCGCTCCACATGCCGGAGGAACTCATGCCCTAGCCCTATGCCTAAGTGTGCCCCTTCAATTAACCCCGGAATATCGGCAAACACTGTGCCATCCCCACTCGGTTTCCGCACCACTCCCAAGTTAGGCACCAAGGTCGTAAACGGATAATCGGCAATTTTGGGTCGAGCCGCTGATAAGGCAGAAATCAAAGTCGATTTTCCGGCATTGGGGAGCCCAATAATTCCCACTTCTGCCAATAGTTTCAATTCCAGGCGCAACAACCGGAATTCTCCAGGCAATCCCGGTAAGGCTTTCTCCGGAGCACGGTTATGATTACTGAGGAAATGTTGATTGCCTAATCCACCCTTGCCACCCTGCGCGACACAGAGAATTTGTTCCGGTTCAGTCAGATCACCCAAAAGCTCATCTGTTTCAGCATCATAGACCATCGTGCCGCAGGGCACTTCAATGATATTGTCCCGCCCTGATGCTCCCGTCCGGTTATTGGGGCCACCCCGTTGCCCATTTTCTGCCTTGAACAAATGGTTATAGCGAAAGTCCAGCAAGGTTTGCAGGTTAGAAACAGCCTTGAAAATGACGGAGCCACCTTTGCCGCCATTGCCACCCGAAGGGCCACCCGCTGGCACATACTTCTCTCGTCGGAAGGCTACTAAACCGTCGCCACCATCGCCTGCCTGTACCTGAACTTCTGCCTGATCAATAAATTGCATGAGTCGAACCTGGAATATCCTTCTTGCATGATAGGCAAGATCCGGTTCGATCGTTATTCTTCGATCGCAGATTCCAGAGCGATCACCAGTTCCGACTTCGTTAGTTTGCCCTGCACCACCTGAAGCGCCAGGTCATACGCTACTATATCCGTCTCACCAAACCGCTCGATCTGTCTGGCATGAATTTTTAGCTTTGCTCTTTGCTCTAGCATTAGTCGTGATTTCATCCAAATTTCATTTCTCCATGAAACACTGAGAAGCAATACAGCCCAAACTACACCGAAGTCCAGAGAATGGTGGCAATGTCAATATCGCGGCTAAAACTACCGCCCTAGTTCCCCAATTCTGCCAGTTCTTCTTATACTTGACTTTCCAGCTAACTGGAGAGGACAAAATTAAGTAAGTAAGCTGTTCTACTGAACTCTGAGTGGATCGAGATTATGAAACGATTTGATATCAAAGCTAAATTTCTCGGGCTAGTTGTTGTAGCGATCGCAGCTACGACCGGCATTGTGACAGCTTGTTCCTCCAATGCTCAAAACCAGGCCCAAGCACCAAGCTCAACAGCAACAGAAGCTGGCAACTCCAGTCAGTCGATGGATCATAACAACATGGGTGGGATGAATCATGGCACCATGATGGACCACAGCATGATGGACTTAGGCCCCGCCGATGCTGAATTTGATTTGCGGTTTATTGATAGCATGATCCCGCATCACGAGGGAGCTGTAACGATGGCACAGGACGTGTTGCAGAACTCTCAGCGGCCAGAACTCAAAAAACTGGCTACAGATATCATTAAGGCTCAAGAAAAAGAAATCAATCAAATGAAACAATGGCGAACGGCCTGGTATCCCAAAGCCCCAAGCCAACCAGTAGCGTGGCATGCCGCCATGGGACACTCAATGGCGATGTCAGCCGATCAAATGAAGGCAATGCGGATGGACATGGATTTGGGATCAGCAGATGCCAATTTTGACAAGCGATTTATTGATGCCATGGTTCCCCACCACCAGGGTGCTGTGACGATGGCACAAGAGGCTTTGGGTAAGTCGAAGCGTCCAGAGATTAAGAAACTGGCACAAGACATTATTCGATCGCAAGAAGCCGAAATCAAGCAGATGCAGCAATGGGAAAAAACGTGGTACGGCAAGTAAACCCTTGTTTGCCCTGAGCAACCCGCTCATTTTTATTCCTTATCGAGGATGAACGCAGCATGCCCCGTTGGCTCTCTCATGCTCAGCCTAGCCAAACTGCCCGCTGTCTAACTGGAGTGCTACTCAGCCTGGCAGTTCTGGCTCCGATTGGTCAGGTAATGGCTCATGCCGAGCATAGCAATGAGTTTCAAGGGGGCAGTCAACCAACTCAAGCCGCTGGCGCAATTCAAGTAGATGCCGATACGACCCGCCGGATGGGATTGGAAGGTAACGGACACTTTGGTTTCAAACAGTAGCGCCGTCTAATTCAGTGCTTCCGTGATCCAGAAATTTCATCCTAATTTGATTCTAAAAGAGTAAAATCAATCATGCTAGACACCAACGATGATCGCTTCTGAGAAGGTTCCGAGTCGCGATCGGGTTCTTATGCGGCTCATGTTACTCCCTCACTCTGTTTATGGATCCCATTAATCGCCGTCAATTTCTTGTCCTCAGTGCTGGCACTGTTGGATCTATGTTGTTGACCCAATGTAGTCGGAATCCTACTCCCCCCCTCGTCCAACAAGCAAATGCCACCGGATTGACGACCAGTACAGGTGGATTACTAGAGACAAGCTTAGAAGCTCGATCGGGGCTAATTCAACTGGGGCAACAACGAGGCCATTTAATGGCGTACAACGGGCAAATTCCTGGTCCCCGACTGGAAGCAAAACCGGGTGACACCGTCCGCATTCACTTCACGAACCAGCTCGCCCAAGCCACTAATCTGCACTATCACGGTCTGCATATTCCGCCTACAGGTAACGCCGACAATATTTTTTTGACGGTTCCGTCTGGTGAAACTCAAACCTACGAATTTACTCTACCTAAGAACCATTCAGCTGGAACATTTTATTACCATCCTCACTTGCACGAATTGGTAGCAGAGCAGGTATTCAGTGGTTTAGGTGGCATTTTTGTCGTGCGGGGTGAGTTGGATGAAATCCCTGAAGTCCGAGCCGCCCAAGAAGAGTTTTTGTTTTTGAAAGACTTTGCTCTGGATGCCAATGGACAAGTACCCCACCCCGGGCATATGGATTTGATGAGCGGACGGGAAGGGCCTATTCTAACTGTGAATGGACAGGTCAATCCAACGATTTTCATGCCCGCAAAGGGTTTGTTGCGACTGCGGATTGTGAATGCTTCAACTTCCCGGTTTTATCAACTCAGGTTGGACGAGCACCAATTTTACTTGATTGCGACTGATGGCGGCGCGATCGCACAACCTGTGGAATTAAAAGAATTGCTGTTATCCCCCGGTGAACGAGCAGAAGTTTTGGTACAGGGGAACCGCCCACCGGGGAATTACCGATTGCTGAGCCTACCTTACGATCGGGGGGGAAGTATGGGGATGATGGGGAGTTCAGCCTCTGTACCCAGCCAACCGCAGGTGCTTGCCACCATCACCTACCGTAGTTCCCTGACTGAGCAACTTCCCTTACCAAGCAAATTAATTCCCATTGAGACATTATCTCAACCCAGTAAAACTCGCCGGATTGAGATGTCAATGTTAATGAAAATGCAACCGGGAATGGGAATGCAAATGGCATTTCTATTGAATAATCAACCATTTGCAATGGATCGCGTTGATGCGGCGGTGAAATTGGGTAGTGTTGAAGATTGGGAACTTGTGAATGTTGATCCGGATGGGATGGAACACTCCTTTCATCTGCATACGAATCCGTTTCAAGTCGTCAGTCGCAACGGTAAGCCAGATTCCTACCAAGCGTGGGAAGATACCGTGCGAATTCGAGCGAATGAAACAGTACGAATCCGAATTCCCTTCCGGGACTTTACTGGAAAAACAGTCTATCATTGCCATGTTCTCGACCACGAAGACCTCGGCATGATGGGCATTGTCGAGATGCAAGGATGAGTTTCAAGCAATTTTCCTTATAGATAGCCGCTCAGGAACAGAAATTACACTCGATCGAATATTGGTAGAGGCGGGTTTTGGGCAAAACTTCTCTTTCGGACAGTGCCAATCCATTGGCTAAACCCGCCCGGACAATCTGCGGAGTGATTGAGTTCTTGATCCTAAGCTAGCCTCAGACAGAAATGGCAACAGCGGTTGCACTGCTAAAATTTCATTCTAGTTTCATCTCCACCTGTCACACTAATGGGTAGGAAACTGGGGCTAACACATCATGCGGATTTTGTTAGTTGAGGATGAACCGGATTTAGGTGCTGCCATTCAGCGGGTATTGAAGCGCGAGAAGTATATTGTTGATTGGGTGCAGGATGGCTCCGAAGCTTGGGATTATCTTGATCAACAGTGGATTCACTACACGATCGCGATTTTCGATTGGATGTTACCAGGCTTATCTGGCATTGAACTCTGTCAACGGCTACGCCAGCACCATGCTGCTCTGCCCGTGTTAATGTTGACGGCCAAAGATCGCATCGAGGATCGGGTGACTGGATTGGATGCAGGAGCGGATGATTACCTGGTGAAGCCCTTTAGCATGACCGAGTTACTCGCCCGACTGCGGGCACTCTATCGACGATCGCCCCAGATTCAGCCTCAACAATTGCACGTTGGCCATTTGACTCTCGACTATGGCAAACACACGGTTTATTGCCAACAAGCGGACACTCCACAGCCGATCGCCCTGACCGCAAAAGAGTTCCAAGTGCTGGAATATTTTATGCAACGTCCAGAGCAGGTGATTACCAGTGAACAACTCATCAATCAACTCTGGGAAATTGGCACAGAACCCACCAGCAATGCTGTTGCCGCCCAGATCAGACTATTGCGGCGTAAACTGGCAGAAGTGGGGTATGACCACCTCATTGAAACTGTTCACGGTATGGGCTACCGCTTTCATAATCCGGATGCATCGCAGTAAGCTTTTCAATCAAACTCGCTGGCAACTGGCTGGTTGGTATGCTGCTGTGATGGGAAGCATCTTAGGGCTAGCAGGATTTACCACCTATGAGATGGTCGCCCATTCCCATTGGGATGCTGTGCAGCAAGAACTGCTATCGATTTCAGGCACTCTCCATGACAGCCTAGAACCTAAGCTTAAGCAACCGGGGCGTTTAGAAACTGCTGTGCAAACGATTCTGCCGAATCTCTGTTTGCCTGGCAATCATTGTGCTCTCCTGTCTGAAAACCCGGAGCGGCATACCCTCAATGCTTTTCAACAAAGCGGTTACTACATCCGATTTCTTAACCAACAAGGCGTTCTATTAGCTACAGCTGGGCAAATTCCCCCTGGGTCAGCTGCTCAGTTACAGGATCACAGTTGGCAAACACTCAAGGATCACGATGATATTCGCTATCAGCAGTACTCATTACTGTTGAAAAACTACCAAGGGTTACCTTGGGGCTATATGCAGGTGGGTCGATCGCTGAAAGAATTTGACGATCATCTAGCATTTCTCAAGGTAACGATGCTAGCGGGACTCCCTGTAGCGATGCTGCTGGTTGCCATTGCCAGTTGGAGCCTGGCGGGATTGGCTATGCAACCGATCTACCGCTCCTACCAAAAGATGCAGCAATTTACGGCAGATGCCGCTCACGAGTTGCGCACTCCCCTCGCCACCATTCGAGCGATCGTCGAATCGACACGCGATGTTGATTCCTTAACGGCGGCAGAAGCGCAGGAAGCCTTAGCAGGGGTCGATCGGCAAAATCAACGGCTAGTGCAACTCGCCCAGGATCTCCTGTTGCTCTCTCGCCTGGAAATTTCGACGGAAACGTTAGGGAAGCAGACGATCGCGGCCCAAGCAACCTGTTGCTTAAATGACTTGCTCCTAGATGTAGTCGAAAGCTTGTCTGTGCTTGAAATTGCCGCCCCTATTCAACTGACCACTCAAATTCAAGTCACTGACCTTTTGTATGTAGTGGGTGATGAAAGCCAACTTGTCCGTTTAATCTCTAATTTAGTCACCAATGCGTTGCAATACACACCCGCCGGGGGCAAAGTCACTGTAACCTTAGCGCAGGACGATCAACAGGCGCTAATTCAAGTGCAGGATACGGGAGTTGGCATCGCGATCGCAGACCAAAGCCGCATTTTCGATCGCTTCTATCGGGTCAACCGTGATCGTTCCCGCCATACCGGTGGCGCAGGCTTAGGCCTAGCTATTGCAAAGGCGATCGTGCAAACCCATCAGGGAACAATTCAAGTCCAAAGCAAAGCTGGAGAAGGAAGTATTTTTATCGTACGATTACCGCTAACCAACAAAGCGGCTTAGGGCAATTTGGGCTATTCTATGCCAACCGAACCAAAACCTATGGGAAGTTAGCACAACCCTCAAACTTTTAACCGCTAACGTAGCTGGAAAGCAACACACAATCAACCCCCGACACGATCGCGTCAGGGGCTATTTTTAAGCAACCATTAATATCTAGCAAACAGATGGGATAGGCGTACACTCATCGACTTTGAACCAGCGCTTTCTACCATGCTGGACCTTAACTAAAACCCGACCAGGAGAAAATAACGGCGCAGGAATCACAATTCCACTCCGCCCATTTGGTAGTCGCACTAGCGTACCTGGAAGAATAGACATAGAAACCTCGTAGAAGACCAATACAAAGAAGTGATAGCTAAAGGTCGCCACCCAGCTAGCGAAGTTGTTGACGACCCAACTCGCTAATATCCTTTTGATTAAAGGAAGAAGTATTAAGTAAATCTTAAGACTTTCAAAAGCTTAATAGATTACCGCTCCAATTTTAAGCATTTTTATATTTCTTCACTTTGAGTTCAGACACCTGAGTTAATTACCCCATTCTCTCTCTAGAAGGCTCCACATAATGAGTTGACAGTCAATAATTCACACACTTCTTAACAAAGTTCTTAGTCCTCTCGGAGCCTACAGGATGGCCTGACCTTCGGCCTTAACGCCAACAGTCGAGTTTCCAGCTTGATTAACCCAATTTTTGCGATCGTCTCAGGCGTTAAATCATGTCGTCTTAATGATTGCAAAAATCTAAAGTTCGTTGATTTTTGTATGCAGTGCGGCCAGATTCAGGCCCTAAGCAAATATAAAGGAAATATTAACTACAGATACACGGCTGGAGTAGTCACATTGAGGAGTGGCAAAGATGCAACTATTACCGAAGCCCAAGAAAAATCGTGTATGTGCACCGTTGGCAGAAACACTACCCTGGCGAAGTGAGTTCGATTCTGACTCCGTTGTTGCCTCTTCGTTTACAGCGTCCTCCCCTTGTTGCCAGCCAGATTCGCCATTTCAGCCCTCCAACCTACCACCAGAGATCCAGCAACGGGTTGTGATCCTGGTCGATGGCTCTAACTTGTTTTATGCCGCCTCTTATCTAAATCTGGAAATTGATTACATTAAGCTCCTCCATTGCTTGACGCACGATCGCCGATTGATGCGAGCTTATTTCTACACAGGAGTAGACCCAACGAACGATCGGCAGCAAGGTTTTTTATATTGGTTGCGTCGGCATGGCTATCGAGTGGTCGCCAAAGAGTTAATTCAGTTTCCGGATGGGTCCAAAAAAGCCAATTTGGAAGTAGAAATGGCGATCGACATGATGATGCTAGCTCAACATTGTGATACCCTGATCCTGCTGAGTGGCGATGGTGATCTGGCCTATGCTGTGAACAAGGTCGCCTATCAAGGAACTCGAATTGAACTAGTGAGTTTACGCTCAATGACGAACGATCACTTAATTGATGTAGCAGATCAATACATCGACCTGGAAACCCTCAAGCCAGCCATTCAACGCGATTAGGCGCTGCTTTAAAGCCCACAAACTCTGATTGAGGGATGCTGAGAGTTGAAGAATAACCTGTTCTCAGGAGAGTTCTAGGCAAATTTTTACCTTTGTCCAGGTAGGCCATTCGCCCCTACCCAAAATCGCTAATTGTTCGGTAATTTATATTCTGGAAATCTCCTCAGCACTCAGCACCCAGCACTCAGCACTTTTAAGGACACGATTAGGGTTAGATGACCGAATTGGGTTGAATCACGAGATTCATAATGGCTTTGACCAATTCATCTTGATCAATAGGTTTAGCGATGCACAGTTGATAGCCCGCCAACATCGCCTCTTGACAATTCTCCTCCCCCGCTAAAGCCGAAACAGCGATCGCCGGTAACGTGCCCCCTCGATCCAGACCCTGGCTTCTAATTTGCCGGATTAAACCATAGCCATCCGTTTCCGGCATCGCAATGTCGCTTAGCAGCACATCTGGATTTTGATCTGTTAATATCTTGAGCGCCTCAGCCGCCGAAGCTACTGTAGTGACGCTAGCCCCTTCTTCCTCCAAAATATAAGTTAGTAACAGCCGACTATCAAAGTCATCATCTACGACCAGCAAAGACAGATTCGCTAAGACTGCCATGCAACTTTTAACCTTCTGTTACTACAGTTGGATCGTTCTGGCGATCGCTTTGTGCTAGAAAGCCTGTTTAGCCAGCCAGGCAACCTATAAAAAAAATTAACACTCTATACAAGGTAAAGCATCCAGTGTTTTTAAGCTGTACCTCTAGAAGAATACTACCCAAAGATAGATTTCTCTCTCTCCCGATATATGGAATTAATAGAGAAAAGTCAGTCTTAAGCCATAGGTAATACTAGTAGTTCAAATTCTACAATTAGCAAAAGATTAAAAAAATGTAATAGTCGTTAATGAAATATGCCTTCCCAACCGCCGCGAATTTTAGTTGTAGATGACAACGACGATAACTTAATGTTGCTGCAATTTTTTTTGGAGGCTGAGGGTTATCTTGTCGAAACAGTCAATAGTGGTAAGTTAGTTCTGAGCAAAATTCGAGCCACTTCACCTGATTTGGTGTTGCTAGATGTCATGATGCCCGAAGTGAATGGGTATGAAGTGACTAAAGCCATTCGTCAGGAAGCTAAACTCCAGAGCCTGCCGATTGTTCTGATTACCGCCGATACCCGGATTAATCGAGAACAGAGCTTAAAGGTAGGAGCTAACGATGTCTTGCCAAAGCCGGTTGACTTCAATCTACTGCTGGCTATTTTGCATCAGTGGTGTAACAGCAGAGCCGCCTAGAAGCCCCCTGAAGGATTTTAGAACTTGACTATATTCATCGCTTACTCAGGGTTTGAGAAAAATGAAGTTTTTCAAAACCTGCTTTGCTAAGCCGCTATTTTCATTGAGGATAGTTAGTGATTAGTCACAGATCTTAGTAAAATCCGGTTCATGGATCTTAACCAATTAGCAAAATTGCGAGACCTATGTAAGGATGAGGCCGCATTTGAACGCCTGAAGCAAGCTTTAGTCACTCCGCTCGATGCTTCATCTATTACCCAAGCACTCACCCAAACTCAACAACAATTAGATCGGCAGCAAGCTCTAGCCCGTGTCATCAGTCGGATTCGAGAAAATCTTGATTTGGCCACCATCTTTCAGATCTCCACTCAGGAAATTTGTCAACTGCTGAGTGCCGATCGCGTCGCGGTTTATCGCTTCAATCCAGATTGGAGTGGTGATTTTGTGGCGGAGTATGTGATGCCAGAATGGTCGCCCTTAGTGGGGCCAGAAATACAAAAAGTTTGGGAAGATACCTATCTCCAAGAACATCAAGGTGGCCGCTATCGCCAGCAAGAAACATTTGCAGTAGCAAATATCTACCAATCAGGGTTAACGGATTGTCATATTGATTTGCTAGAGCAGTTTCAGGCCAAAGCGTTTGCCATTGTCCCGATCTTTGCCGGTCGAAAGCTGTGGGGACTACTGGCGGCGTATCAGAACTCTGGGTTGCGGCAGTGGGAATCGAACGAAGTTGATTTGTTAGTGCAACTCGGTGAGCAATTTGGTGTAGCCATTCAACAGTCTGAGTTATTAGCTCGTTTACAAGAAACGCAACGATTAGCCCATATTGGCAACTGGGACTATGACCTCACAACTCAAACCTTAACCTGGTCAGACGAAACCTATCGCTTGTTTGGCTTAGAGCCTATCCAGGCGGAACCCACTTATGACGAATTCCTCAATCGCATTCATCCCGACGATCGCCCCACCTTATTAGCGGCGATTCAGCAGGCGATCGCGGAGTGTACCCTCTACGATTTGGATCTGCGGATCATTCACACCGATGGGTCAATTCGTTACTTAGCCATGAAAGGGCAACCCTTTTGCAATGTGGCTGGTCGGGTGACTCGCTTGTTTGGAGCCATGCTCGACATTACTGAACGCAAGTACGCAGAAATCGCGGTGCAAACCTTAAATCAAGAACTGAGTAAATCGGTCGTTGAGTTAACCGCCGTGAACCGGGAACTGGAAGCGTTTAGCTACTCGGTATCCCATGACCTACGTGCCCCTTTACGCAGTATCAACGGCTATAGTCAAGCTCTACTAGAAGACTGTTGGGATCGGTTAGATCACACTGGGCAGCGCTATCTTCAACGGATTCGGTCAGCCACAGAACGAATGGGAGAGTTGATTGATGATGTGCTGATCCTCTCCCGCATCACCCGCAGTGATATGACGTTTCAGCCGGTGAACTTAAGCGAACTGGCCCAGGAAAGTTTGGTGGATTTGCGAGCTGCTAACCCCGATCGCCAGGTCGATTGTCAAATTCAGGATCAGGTGATTGCCTGGGGCGATCGTACCTTACTGAAAGTCTTGCTACTCAACCTGCTGGACAATGCCTGGAAGTTCACATCGAAACAGTCTCACGCTCACATTGAATTTGCTACTACAGAAGACAACGATGGTAAACTATTATACTTTGTTCGAGATGATGGGACAGGGTTTGACATGGCCTATGCAGACAAGCTGTTTGGGGCGTTTCAACGACTCCATAGTGCTCAAGACTTTCTGGGTACTGGAATTGGTCTCGCCACAGCCCAGCGGATTGTCCATCGGCATGGCGGAAAAATTTGGGGAGAAAGCGCGATCGGTCAGGGAGCGACATTTTTCTTTACATTAGAAACAAAGTAAGCAAACCGACTCTAGACAATGAATTTATATATGACTCCACGTAGTATTCTTTTGGTAGAAGATAACCCTGATGATGAGGATTTAGCGATTCGGGCGTTACGCCGCAGTGGTGTATTGAATGAAATTGTCGTGGCACGGGATGGGGTGGAAGCATTAGATTATCTATTCGGCACAGGGCAACATGCCGGGCGAGACACCTATATTCAGCCTGCGGTGGTGTTGCTGGATCTCAAGCTGCCCCGGATCAATGGCATTGAAGTGTTACAGCGGTTGCGCACCGATGAGCGAACTCGCTTCTTGCCGGTTGTCGTACTCACAACGTCAAACGAACAGCGGGATTTGCTGGATAGTTATAGTAACGGTTGCAATAGTTATGTTCGCAAGCCTGTAGATTTTATTCAGTTTTCCGATGCAGTTCGCCAACTGGGCATGTATTGGTTACTTTTGAACGAAATCCCTTCATTGGGCAGGTGAGGGAATGAGTGCGCCTCTACGGGTTTTGATTGTAGAAGATTCTGAAGATGATGCATTTTTGATGTTGAGGACCTTGCAACGAGCAGGTTATACAGTCACGCATCAACGTGTAGAAACTGCAACTACAATGGCCACCGCTCTCGCGGGGCAAGCTTGGGATATTGTGATCGCTGACTATAGCCTGCCTAACTTTAATGCGTTGGCGGCACTGACACTATTGCAAAACGCGCAACTTGATCTGCCATTTATCATTGTCTCGGGCAGTATTGGCGAAGAAACAGCCGTCAACATCATGAAAGCGGGTGCCCATGATTACGTGATGAAAGGGAACTTTACCCGATTAGTGCCGGTGGTAGAGCGTGAACTGCGAGAGGCCCAGGAGCGCCAACAGCGTCGTCGAGCCGAGCAATTGATTCGAGAGAATGAAGAGCGATTTCGGGCATTAATCGAAAATGCCCTCGACATCATTACGGTGTTGGATAGTACAGGAGTCATCAGCTATAGCAGTCCCTCAACCCAGCGAGTGTTGGGCTATGCCCCAGATGACTTAATTGGCAATACATTGTTTGCCTATGTGCATCCTCATGATTTGTCCTGTGTCCAGAATGCGATCGCTCAATCTATAGAACAACCGCAGAGTAATCTATTGATTGAGTTTCAGGTGCAGCATCAATCCGGTGAATGGCGAATTTTAGAAGCGATCGGCAAGCATTTACCAGAATCCTTTGGTACGGACAAAGTTGTCCTCAACTCTAGAGATATCACTGAACGTAAGCAAGCTGAACTGATCCGCCAAGAGTTAGAAGCAGAGCGAGAACGCCGGGAACTGAGAGCCTATTTCTTTTCCCAAATGTCCCATGAATTGAAAAACCCCCTCACGAGTATCATGATGGCAGCGGAACTGCTGGAAAAAATGGGGCAGCAAACGCTAGAAGTAAAAAACAAATTCTTACAACGGATCCGCACTGCTGTACAGCAAATGAACCAGCTCTTGAACGATACACTTATCGTGGGTAAAACCGAGTCTGGGCGGTTAGAATTTCGTCCGATCGTCGCGGACTTACAAGCATTTTGTCTGGATTTAATTGATGAGTTGCAAGCGAGCGTCAGGCATCAACATACGATCGCTTTTACTTACGAGAATATCTCCGCTCCAGTGTGGGTAGACGAGCAACTACTCCGGCACATTCTCAGTAATGTCTTATCCAATGCCTTAAAGTATTCTGCGGCTGGAACAACTGTGCAATTTCTAGTTCAGGCTCAGTTCTCCAGCAGCTTATCGGCTGATTGGCAGCAGCAGTTGCACCAGAAACATCCCACTTTACCCGAGCAGGTGATTGTGTTTCAGATTCATGATGCAGGCATTGGGATTCCCCAAGAGGAACAATCGCGCCTGTTTAATCCCTTCCATCGGGCCAGTAATGTAGGTGGAATTCCAGGAACTGGGCTAGGGCTGTCGATCGTCAAAGACTGTGTTGATTTGCATGGTGGAGTGCTGAATCTCACCAGTACAGTCGGTATGGGAACTCAGGTGATGATTATTTTGCCGCTGCGATATAGCTCGATCGCTGAAACAGATAGTCTCTTATCCTATTAGAGTTCCAACGATACCAGCATTTATCATCTTGGGCATCATCTTGATTAGACTTCAGATGTTACCCTCTTAATCATGCAACTAGAAAGCCTATCGGCCTACCTTCCGTCCCTCGACACCACGATCGATCCCAATCCGATCCTGATCTCTAGAGGAACACCTTTGCTTCAGGTGATTGCCCTCATGAGCCAGGTGCCACATCAGCAATGCCTGTTAGCTGCCAGTTCTGAGCTTGACCCAACACTACCAGAACCAACGAGTGCCGTCCTCGTAGTCGAGCGATCGCGGCTGATTGGCATCTTTACGGAACATGACTTAGTGAAATTGACCGCCGCACAAACCAACTGGCGAGGGCTGTTGATTGAGGAGGTGATGAGCCAACCTGTCATGACGCTAACTCGGACTCCGGCTCAAAGCTTGTTGACAGCCCTGTCCATCTTTCGGGAATATCACATTCGGCATTTACCTGTGTTGGATGAACAGGGAGATATTTTAGGGTTGATTAGTTCCAGTAGTATTCGTAAAGCATTACAACCATTAAATCTACTGAAATGGAAACAAATTAAGGATGTCATGTCCTATGAAGTAGTGTCTGCTCCGGCCTCAAGTACAGTGCTGGAATTGACACAACGAATGATTCAACATCGAATTAGTTCTGTTGTTTTAACTCGCACTGATGTAGAGTCATCTGATCCCACCTATCTTTACCCAGTTGGCATGATTACCGAACGGGATATCGTGCAATACCAGGCTCTAGAACTGGACTTAACCGAGCTTACGGCGGAGGCCGTGATGAGTACACCCTTGTTCAGTGTGCATCCCTCCGACCCATTACTGAAAGCACAGCAGTTGATGCAACAGCATCGGATTCGGCGATTGGTGGTGACGGGTAGCCACAGAGAACTGAAAGGAATTGTTACCCAGGGCAATCTGCTTCGGGTATTTGACCCGCTGGAAATGTATGAACTGTTGGAATTTTTGCATCAAACGGTCGAGCGCCGTACCAGCGAACTCAATCAAACGAATCAGCAATTGCAGGCGGAAATCACTGAGCGAGAAACAATCGAAATGCAGTTGCGCGAAACACTCGTGAAAGAGCAAGAACTAAATCAGTTCAGAGCTTACATTGCTGCTATGGCCTCGCATGATTTACGGTTACCCCTGACGAATATTTCTCTAGCGGCTCAGTTGCTACAACAAAAAGAGTTTACGCTATCGCCTGTGAAGCAAGAACAATATCTCGATCGCATTTGTTCGGCCGTCAAGCAAATGAACCAGTTGCTGAATGACATTTTGGCGATCAGTGCTCTGGAATCGGGCCAGATGACACTACAACCAACCACGGTAGAACTGGTGCAATTTTGCCAGGACATTATGGCAGAGTTGCAACTAGCGACACAATCTAAATGTGCGATCGCATTTAACAGCTCAATTTCAGCTTATAGCACGGAAGTAGATGAGAAAGTCCTGCGACAAATCCTGGTGAATTTGCTATCGAATGCAATTAAATATTCTCCGGCTGAAGCCACGATCGCATTTGAGTTCTTGGCTGAAGCGAATCACATCATATTTCGGATTCAAGATCAAGGGATTGGTATCCCGCTAACTGACCACCCAAACTTATTTAAACCATTTTCTCGCGCCAGTAATGTTAAAAGTTTTGAGGGAACCGGGCTAGGGCTGGCGATCGTCAAGCATTGTGTAGAAGCCTGTCAGGGCACGATCGACCTAGTGAGTGATATCGGAATGGGCAGTATCTTTACAGTAAAATTACCAATTACAGGCTATTGAGATAAATAGGATTGGTCTGAGAGCATTGCCATAAATTATGCTACTCAGATGAAATTTACCGAGAATTTAACAAGTTAAATATTTCAATTAACTGCACAGCTTTTATGTCTTAAGAGTGATATTTGTATCCACCTTTCGAGCTATACCAGATCAGGACCTTAGTGATGGATTGCCGTGGTTTCTCCCTGGTGTAATCCTCTCCCAATGGAACAGTACATAACTCAACGGGTAGTTATCTATTTTTACAGCGGCAGATGGATTCCAATTCAATTCTCTGATTTAGGAGATGCAATTATTCTCTATAAACGGTTAATTGCCGTTGGACATCAATTATTTATCTTTCCAGTCCATTTAAATCCCACTTTATTTGAAATGGATGTTGAACAAGATTTACACAACGGCATTCTCATTAATCGTGAGGGTTTTGGCGGTAGCATCTAAGGTGGCCGTGGCCCCGATCGGCAATACCGCATTCTCTCGAATATGACCAAACATCAGGTTATAGAGCGTTGGTTTTTGTAATGGCTCAAACCGATCGCGCAAAATTGCTTCCAGGCTCAACGTTTGGGGAAAGGATGGTTGATATTCTTTCGGGTAGCAATCCACGAAATGACCTAAGGCAATCCCGGCAGCTTGTTGAAACTTCCCAGCTAACCACAGTTGGGTCAACATGCGATCGACACGATAAGGTTCCTCACCAATCTCTTCTAAAAAGAAAATTTTCCCTCGGGTATCTGGCTCAAACGGTGTGCCTAGCAAATTGGTCACCAGGGTTAAATTGCCACCCACTAATTGCCCCGTGGCCCGACCCGGAACGATCGTGATTAATCGATGATTCCGTTCGACTTCTCCAGGGGACGTTTCAGGGGGTTTCGCAATCTGGCCGATCGTCGCCGTAGACATGATGGCTCGCCGAAAATGAGATCGGGCATACTCTCCCACTCCCGTTAACCCAGAAGACCCATGAAAGGTAATTAACCCAGTTTGGCGATGAATTGCCAGGAGCAAGCTCGTGATATCGCTATGGCCAACAATCACTTTGGGGTGGGCGCGAATTTGGGCGTAATCCAATAACGGTAAGATGCGACTACAACCATAGCCTCCCATAAAGGTGACAATGCCTTTAATGTCAGGCCGCAGAAACATTTGATTCACATCCTCAGCCCGCTGTTGATCGGTGCCAGCCAAATAGCCATTTTGGGCGGCAATATGTTGTCCTAAAACGACCTTAAACCCATATTGCTCCATCGTTTCCTTCGCGATCGCAATTTCCTCCGGTTCGTAGGCGTTACTCGCTGGAGCTACCATGCCCACGGTATCACCCGGCTTTAACACAGGTGGTTTAATAATCGGAAAGGGCTGATCTAAAGTGGTCTGAGCCGGTGTAATGTTACCCTGCGCTCGGGAAGCTTGACTCCAAACAGTTGGTAAGGCGGCAGTAGCAGCTCCGATCGCCGCAAACTGAAGAAATTGGCGGCGAGAGGTCAATCCTAAACGAGTCAACCGTTGATCCATAGTCATAGCCAGCTAAATCCGCTCCATCAGTTAACCACAGGTTTTTCGCCTAACCACACGATCGCAGCGAAAATTTTATCTGAGGCTGGCTGAGAGTCTAGAGCGGATTTAGCAAAGTGCTGAGGATAAAACCAGCGATTGCCATGCTCTCAGACGCTTAACTGTCTCAACCTCTAGCCAGTACGGCCATAGTCAGCGTTGAGAATTGACTCCATTAAAATTAATCGGAAACGCAATTTCCTCAATTTTCAGCCGCAGCATTGGCCTTATTGGGGTGGCCCAAAGTTTTGGCACTCCTGAGATAGCTTCTGGGAAAGGGCACGTTGTCTGGGGTCAGCTGTACTGAAGGAAAATGAGCCAGATTCCATTGCCTTAGCTTCCGCATAAGCCTGCTTATCCGTGAGGAGAGCTAGGGTCGCTTGACTGAAACGACAGCGCATGAAGAGCCATTCTTTGCCCACATTTTTCGGTGGCACAAAGGCATAATTGACTTGGCAACGATCGCCAGTACGCCCAGGAATACTAATCCGCATGGTGACGTCGGAACTGAGGGGAAAGGGAGGACTAAAAACGGTAGGCTGGCAACTTTTCAAGCGATCGAGATAAGCCGTTCCCGATCGAACTACCGAACCATCATTAAAGGCGATCCCGTTATCTAAACATTCGCTCGTTCCGGTACGTGGGTTTGTCCAATAGTTAACACAATCTGAGGGTTGAGCATTGCTAGCTAGGGGGAGTAGCGCGAGGATAGGCATCCAAAGCATCCCTATCCCGACAAGTGAATGAGTCTTCATGGTTAATTTGACCTGGTAGGATTAAGCATCACTGATACGGGCAGACTCTAACAATCGATGATTTCAACACCCTGTCAGGTCTTTCCTGAAATAGTGAGATAGTAATTCAACCCTGCCTCCAACCGTTGCTCAATTTTATTGATTAGTAAAGTCCGATCGTCTCTGTTGACTAACAGGGGGCGATCGGGCTATTACCTAATGTTGTTATCCTTTGATAAATTTAGATTAACGACTTCAAAATTGGGTAGTGATGGATAGTAATGGTTAAGAGCGCAAAGAGGCATTGTAATGATGTACAAAGTACCAAATTGCACCAATGTGGTTACTCAACTTCTTAGAGAAGGACAAGGTTTTACGAACCAATCGTCCGACTCGCTGCCG
>DATNPU010000020.1:0-7541 GCA_036703105.1 Microcoleaceae cyanobacterium | reverse complement strand
CCTTAGCCGAGTCATTTACTTGACGGTTAGTAATAATCCCTTAACCGCCGGACAGGCGCTCAGTCTCAAGGTCTTGCAAGATACGTTATTTAAAGCCTCTCCCGCCGATTCCAGTGCCCTGACTGCTCAGGGGAAAGTGTTGGTTAAAGCTGGGCAAACATTTGGTGTCAGCCGTTATGGTTATGTTGATGGTCACTTAAAAGTTGAACTGAAGGACGCGATCGCTCCAGTTGGCAACTTTGGCTACTTCTACGAAGACTTTGTGCAACTGAGCAAAGGCACTCAGGTTCTACGCTTCAGTATTAGTGATGTTCCGAACACTAAACTAAGCGCTCAACTTCTGGTGAACACCACCACACTGATTAAGGCCAAGGCCGTTGATTCCTCGGTGCTGCCAGACAATCAGAAAGCGCAACTATTACAAGGACAAGTGTTAGCCATCACTGGCTATGCCTGTATCAAAGGCCATTTCCGGGTGACGTTAGCGCAACCATTACCGAATTTTGGCGATGCTGGTTACATTTACTGGCAACATGTGCAAATTAAACGAGGCAATGAGGTCATTTCCTATGACCCAACAGCCTTGACCGTAACGGCTCCTAAAGCGACATTATTTAAGAAGCGTCCCGTTGATTCTGCCAATCTCAAACCGCAGGAGAAATATGAGTTTCCGGCAGGCGAATTTTATGGGGTGTCGAGCTATGCCCTGGAAGCAGGTCACATTAAGCTATCGCTAACCGAGGAACTACCAGGATTCGGCAACACGGGGTATGTATTTCCTGCCTTCGTGCAAATGCGGCGAGGTACTAAAGGCTTCAATCCCTTTCCGCCCCAGGTAGAGCTGAATGTGCCGTATTTTTCTCAGCGCGATAATCCTCGATATTCCTGGGCCACCTGCAATGTCACCTCGATCGCGATGGCTTTTTATTACTATGGCATTCGCTCTAGAAGTGGTGGGCAATTAGAAGACGAATTACTGCAATGGTGTCTTAACAAACGCGGGGAAGGCAGCCAAACCGATCACACCGTCCTATCGGAACTGATTAAAACCTATGGCTTCAAAACCAGCTTTTCCACGACTCGCAAATGGGCAGATGTAAAAAGCGAACTCGCCAGTCGTCGTCCGGTCATCCTGGGAGGGGACTTTACCGCCAGTGGCCATATTATTTGTCTGATTGGATTTACCCCACAGGGGTTTATTGTCAACGATCCCTGGGGCGACGCTCTCACTGGATATAACGATACAGAAGGACGCAAGTTATTGTATCCCTACAGCTATATGGATCAAGTAGCAGGGCCAGATGGTAGAGTATGGGCGCACTTTATCTCGAAGACCTAAGCGATCGCAGACAGAATCGTCGCGGCGATCGTGCAACTGCCACCCATGACCGATTTTGTTTATCAATACCCGACGCTCTATCCTGGGATTCTACTCCGGCGATATAAGCGGTTTTTTGCTGACATTGAGTTGGCCACTGGGGAAGTCATTACCGCCCACTGTCCGAATACTGGCCCCATGACAGGGGTATGTGTACCGGGTAGTGCGGTCTATGTTTCCCACAGCAACAGTCCCACTCGTAAACTAGCCTATACCTGGGAGTTAATCCAAGTTCACGATACAAAACCCACTTGGGCAGGAGTGAATACTAGTCTGCCGAATCGAGTGATTAAGCTGGCATTGGCTCAAAAATGCTTCCCAGAGTTGGGAGACTACAGCCAAATTCAGTTTGAAGTGCCCTATGGTCAGGAAAAGAGCCGGATCGATTTTGTGTTAACTGGCAGCCCGCGACCTATTTATCTCGAGGTGAAAAATACCACTTGGGCACAGGGCACGTTAGCGCTCTTTCCCGATACGGTAACAACACGTGGCCAAAAGCATTTACGGGAATTAATGGGATTACTGCCAAGCGCCTCGTCGGTCATGTTGTATTTCATTAATCGGGGCGATTGTGTTGATTTTGCCCCTGGAGATAGCGCCGATCGCGTGTATGGTCAATTGCTACGGGACGCGATCGCCTTGGGATTAATCGTGTTGCCTTGCCGCTTTGAAGTTAGTCCCTTAGGCATACGGTATCTCGGATTAGCCAATCTCAAGCTGTAATCGGCAAGGGGTAAGCATAGCGTAGCCCAACATGATTTAAATCACCTGATTTAGAGACTTAGATCAGGCATAAGTCTGTCCAATATCACCCATCTTGCAAGATATGGGTCACTTATCGCTAAGTAAAATCCAGGATGATAGATATATAAGCCCCAAACACTCAAGGAACGGTAATCATGCGACTCTCCTATCGTGGCACTGCCTACGAATCTGTTGCCCCCGCGATCGAAGTTACGGAAAGTCACCTCACTGGCATGTATCGGGGAGTGCCGACCCGAGTTACAAGCTCAGCGAGCATTCCATTACCGCAGTCCACATTCAGATTGAGCTATCGTGGCACACATTATCTTGGTCTGCGCTAAGTTTAAGTTTTATTCCTAAAAGCATCAGCCGATCGTTAGAAATTCATGCTTCTGACGATCGGCTGATTAATGATGTAACCTGCAAGGAACCGGATAAATGCTATTAGCAATTATCCGACTAATTGTTATTTGGCACAAATGCCAGAGTGAGGCTATCGTGTGCCAGGAAATGTGCCAGATGGAACGCCCGATCTTCAGTTTCCATCAACATTTGTTCATACATTAACCGAGTCGCTCGATCACCCAAGCTCTCTGCCTGAGCTGCTTGCCGCCGCAGCATACTAATTACTGCTTGTTCAGCTTGCAAATCATTTTCCACCATCTTGCGGCTCATGAATGCACCATCGGGTTCCGGCGTAAAGCAGCAAAGCTCGGCCAGCTTAGTAAAACTAGCTGCTGGAATTCCACCTAACCCATTTAGACGTTCGCCAACTTTGTGGACATAACCTTCAACGGCTTCATAGCTATCAGAAAAGAATTCATGCAGTGAGTAAAATTCTGAGCCTTCGACCACAAAGTGATGCTTTTGATACTGAAGATATAAGGCCTGAAAACTAGCCAGTGCGATATTCAATCCTTCACAAATCGGGGTAGTAACCGAATGATCCAAGCCGATTGGATTATCGCCCACCTGATCGATCGAGCGGACAAGACTTTGAGTATCAGCCATATTCTCTCTCCCTAATATGTCTGGCAACGTTTCGTAAGAATACGCTTAATTTATCACGATTTATTTTGAAGTCAATTCTCAGTTTTCCACCTTATTAGGAGGACTTCTCAATACAAATATTTAAATTTTCGCTTTTGCCTAGACTAGCCAGATACAGGACACTTTCCAAGTTATTAGAACTTGCAAAAATTGTCGATTAAAATCACTAAAAATATCAAATTTAAGCATTTTTTCATTGTTAGAACTTAATTAGAATTATTCATTGTGGTCTATATAACAATCAAGGATGACTAATTTGTTACAGATCATATTTTGTACGCACAGCAAAATGTTATCAATGCAACAATTTTGCTGTAACTGAGGTTAATTTTTTCCTAAAAAACATTGAGTTATTTATAGTTGAATCACAATTTTGCCAATATGCCTCGCTTGTTGCAAAGCCTGGTAGGCCGCAGGCACATCGCTAAACGGAAAGATGCGATCGATGACGGGATGAAGTTGGTGGTAAGAGATCGCCCGATTCATCGCTTCAAACATTTCCCGACTGCCGACATAAATTCCTTGCACCGTAATGCTTTTCATCAAAATTGGTACAGGGTTGACCTCCCCCGCATTACCTGCCAATACGCCGATTAAGCTAATCCGTCCACCAACACGGACAGCCCGTAACGATTTCGCTAAGGTGCCAGCGCCGCCCACTTCCACCACATGATCCACACCTTGGCGATCGGTGAGCCGGAACACCACATCCTCCCAATCCGGGGTAGTCCTATAGTTGATGGTTTGCCACGCTCCCAATTCCCTCGCTGTCGCCAACTTGGCATCACTGCTAGACGTCACAATCACCCTAGCCCCATGCATCGTCGCAAACTGAAGCGCAAACATGGATACGCCACCTGTCCCCAAGACCAAAACCGTTTCGCCAGCCGCGATTTTGCCCTGCGTCACCAGCGAGTGCCAGGCTGTCACCCCGGTACAGGGTAATGTGGCGCCTTCGGCATAGGACAAATGCTCCGGCAAAATTACCACACCCGTTTGATCCAAGACGACATATTCAGCCAGCAGACCATCGATCGCGCCACCCAAGGCAGTATTCATGTGGTCTTTGGTCAAACCACCTGCCAACCAACCCTGCATAAAAATGCCAGCGACTCGATCGCCCACCTTGACCCGCGTTACCCCCGCTCCCAAAGCGACAACTTCTCCTGCCCCGTCAGACAAAGGGACAAGGGGAAGCTTTTGCTTACTGCCATAGCCACCCTGAGCAACCACCAGATCACGATAATTCAGCGACGTTGCCCGAATTCGGATCAGAATTTGGCCCCATCCAGGTTGCGGTTCTGGGCGATCGACTAATACTAATCCCTCAACCCCCGTTAACTGTTGCAGTTCATAGGCTTGCATCGTGAATCATCTCCTGGGAGTGCTGCGATGGTACATTGAACCCAGACAATTGAGCGAACAAACACATAAGTTGTATGAATTTGTCAGTCTTAATCCTCGCGGCTCTCGGCATGGGGATATTGTTTGGAGCCGGACTAACCGGATGGTTTCCAGAGGCGATCGTCCCGGTTGATCACTATGTATTAGCGCCGATCGGGCGGGCATTTCTGCGGCTAATTCAGTTTGTCGTTGTTCCGATCGTGTTCTCATCGCTAATTATGGGATTAACCCGAGTTCGAGATACGAATCAGGTCGGGCGGTATGTGCTCAAACTATTAACCAGCTATGTGTTAACCAGCGCGATCGCGGTTTGTTGGGGATTAACCGTTGGCTCACTCTTACATCCAGGGACGGGGGTTACTGGGTTATCGATTAAAGCGGTAACGAATGCGCACCAAAGTCAATCGTTAGTCGATTGGTTAGTAAGTCTAATTCCGGTCAATCCCTTAGAGTCAATGAGTAATGGTAATCTATTGCAGATTATTTTTTCAGCGGCTTTAGTTGGGCTTGGCATTCAATTAACTGGAGAAAAAGCAGCCCCTTTTCTGAATTTTGTTGAAAGCACCTATATTATTTTTGAAAAGATTTTATTTTTGATTTTATATACCGCGCCACTAGGAGTTTTCGCCTTAATTAGCTCCGTAATCGCTACTCAGGGATTCGGATTAATTACCCGGTTATTAGTTTATATTCTGGGATTGCTCTTAGCATTTACCGTCATGATGGGGTTTCATGTCTGTATTTTGCTGTTCCTGAACGCAAAACCACTTGATTATTTCAAAAGCTTCTTTCCGACCTTTTCCTTATCTTTTGGTACAGCGAGTTCCAATGCCGTTCTGCCGTTATCCTTACAAAATGCCGAAGAAGTTTATGGGATGAATCCCGCGATCGCAAGTTTTGCTATTCCATTAGGGTCTGCTTTAAAGCGAGATGGTTCAGCGATTTATCAAAGTTTTAATGCTCTATTTATTGCCCAAATTTATCAAATTCCTTTAACACCAGAATTATTGTTATCGATTGGGCTTAGCACCTTGCTCGTTTCTTTTAGTACTGCCGGAGTTCCCGGTTCTGGAATTATTTCTATGACAACTGTTCTAGCCGCCGCCGGGCTTCCGGTAGAAGGAGTTGCGATCGTCGCTGGCATCGATCGCATTACTGATGGTTTCAAAACGATCGTCAATGTCTCTAGCAATTTAGTCAATGCTGTGATCTTAAGCCGTTGGGAAGGAATCGACATTGGCCTACCGACCGTGATCAGTGATGTGCGATCAGAAGTGACGACGAAAACGATCCGGGAGGAAGGTTAATTACTGTGAGTGATTACCGATTAATACAAGCATCCACATTCGCAACCGCATCCTGAAGTAAACCGTTACTAAACCAGGTTTGGCGAACTTGCTTAGCCTGTTGATCTAACAGAAACGAATTCACAGTTTGCTGCCACTGGGTATCGTTATTCGGCAAAATTAGACCATAAAAATCACAGGTTAGTGGTTGTTTGGGCAGCAAAGCATAGTGATCGATCGCTAAATTCTGTCGCATAATTTCACCCGCTAATAGCACACTATCCCCGGCAAAAGCATCGATCGTTCCAGTGGTTAAGGCTTGCACAGCCTCAGATCGTCCTGATACTCCTTGAAAGTCAACGATCGTAGTTTGAGGAAATTGTTTACGCACAAATTGCTCGGTCAGGCTATCTTTCAATACGCCTACTTTATTGCCTGTGAGTGAATTAGCGAGATTAATTGAATTAGCGTTTGCCTGCTTGACTAAAAACTGAGTGCCGCTAGCAAAAAATGGATTAGAAAACACAATTCCTGGCACACCGCGACGAATTGTGTTGGGTCCACATTCTAAATGAGCTGTCTGATCAGCAACGAGTTGAAAGCGGTTTTCTAAAGTGGATTGGAGCTTGACTATTTCGATCGGCACTGAGGGATTCAGCTGCCGTTGTAAATAGTTGGCAAACGTATCCACTAACGCCGAACAATAGCCTGTCCATTGATCTTTTTGTGGATCAATATAACCTAACGGGGCCGCATCACTGCGAAATGCCACTTTAAGAACGCCAGTCCGTTGAATTTCTTGAACGATCGATTCTTGTCGTTGCGGAATTCGTTTGCCGATCGTCGGTGGAATAATTGGTTCTGGGGGTGGGTCGCCATAAGCCGCTTGTAATTGTTGGGCTGACAGCGATCGCACCAGCTTTAGTTTCAACGGTTCCTGACTATAGGCTTCGGTATAAGCAGGCGTCAGGTAGCGCAAATACTCTGGACGATCGGCCACGTAAGCATTGAAAAATGCCACCGACAACGCATAGATATACTGCCGTCCCAGATTCGGAGCCGGACTGCGGAGAATGCCAGGTAGACCTGCATTAATTTCATCTGTGGCCGTGGAAAAGTGAGTGCCGTTGACCATTAACGCCAGATATTTATTCGGCGTATTCAGCCATAAAAACGGATGCACTTGTTCTTCCGCTACCGGCGTAAACACATCCCGACTGCCCGCCATAATCAGGGTTGGAATTTTGATCGTACTGAGTCCCTCTGGCCCATATAGCACACTGGTTAAGGGATACGCCGCCAATACGGCCTTAATGCGGGGATCGGCAAAGCGATACTCTTGCGGTGGCAGATAGCTGGCGCGGCATTGCAACAATACCGAAAAATTGAGCATGTGTTTATCGGGTACACATTCCTGGTTTAACCGAGCGACATTTACCGTGGCACCCGCTACCGCTAATGCCGTTGTCGCGCCATAGGAATTCCCCAACATGCCAATCTGCTGCATATTGATCCGACTAGCCAGATTCGGATCTTTGGCCACCATCTGTTCCAACTGATCCAGCATGTAAGAAATTTCGATCGGGCGATTCACCACTTCCATCGGACTAATATCCACACTGAGCAGCCCTTGTAAGTAAAGCTGCCGATAAGGTAAGTCACTGCCAAGATGTTCTGGA
>DATNPU010000015.1:0-7481 GCA_036703105.1 Microcoleaceae cyanobacterium | reverse complement strand
GTTGGTGAAAGTATTGGTCAAGATAAAGAGCTTGATGCGCTCGATGAAAACCACCGACCCCAATATGGATAATACCATTGGTGATGTGATGACGATCGTACGTGGGAACGCGAACAGAACTGGTTAAACGAGACAGAGAAGCTTCATTCAGCTGGATAGCCGACTCGGTTGGAATAGGATTGTTCATGGGCTTCCTCAGTGAGATGGTGACGACGAGCTTTGGGAACGGCGATCCCATTTTGATCAAATAGGTGGCAAAGATGACCCTCAATATGGATCAAGGCGCGATCGTGGGTGCGGCTGGGATTATCACCATCGGTTTGCACAATTAATGTATCGCCTCCCGTAATCCTGACGTAGAGGAAGGTTGCACCCCCTAAGCGCTCTACCACTAACACTTCGCCGGTTACCGTAGGATTGGTTGGATCAAGCCGCAAGTGTTCGGGGCGAATGCCTAAGGTTGTTCGGTCGCCCACTGATAAGTGACCCGGTTTGACTGGAATAGTGATACTGGCATCCCCTGGCAGTTTTACCGTTGTGCCCGAATCATTCACAGCGGAGACGGTAACTGTCAAAAAGTTCATTTTGGGGGAACCGATAAAGCCCGCCACAAAGAGATTGCGAGGATGATGATAGAGTTCTAGTGGTGAGCCAACCTGCTCTACAAGGCCACCTTGCAACACCACAATCTTATCGGCCAGTGTCATGGCTTCTACCTGATCATGGGTGACATAAATCATCGTGGCCTGCAAACTGTCATGCAAACTGGAAAGTTCCAACCGCATCTGCACTCGCAAGGCCGCATCCAAATTGGATAATGGTTCATCAAACAAGAATACTTTAGGATTACGCACTAATGCTCGCCCGATCGCCACCCGTTGCCGTTGACCACCCGATAACTCTTTGGGTTTACGGTTTAACAATGGCTCTAGTTGGAGGATGCGGGCTACATCTCGCGCTCGTTCATACCGCTGTTGTTTCGACATACCAGCCAGGCGCAGGCTAAAGGCCATATTTTCCGCCACAGTCATGTGAGGATAGAGCGCATAGGTTTGAAATACCATTGCCAATCCCCGTTGATCCGGTGGCACATCGTTCATGCGATCGCCATCAATTAGCAGATCACCCGAAGAGATGTCTTCTAGGCCAGCAATCATCCGCAGTAAAGTGGATTTGCCACAGCCTGATGGCCCTACAAACACAACAAATTCGCGATCGTTGATGTCAAGGTCAACGCCTTTAATTACTTCAAGATCGGTATAGCGCTTATAGATGTTTCTTAACGTCACTGTAGACATAGATAAGTCCTATCGGTAATTAAACACACGCCAATCCTATTTCACTGCCCCAAACGTTAAACCTCGAACTAATTGTCGTTGGCTGAACCAACCAAAAATTAAAATCGGTGCGATCGCCAGTGTGGAAGCCGCTGATAACTTAGCCCAAAATAAGCCTTGAGGACTTGAGAAGGAAGCAATAAAGGCGGTCAGGGGAGCAGCATCAGCAGTGGTTAAATTCAAGCTCCAGAAGGCTTCATTCCAGGACAAAATGATGGATAGTAGGGCAGTGGAGGCAATGCCCGGTAATGCTAATGGCAGTAGGACATGGCGTAATTCTTGTTGGGTACTAGCTCCGTCCATGCGATCGGCTTCCAGAATTTCTTTCGGCACTTCTTTGAAGAAGCTGTAGATCATCCACACGACGATCGGTAGGTTGATCAAGGTGTAGATAATAATTAAACCCAGGCGAGTATCCAGCAAGCCTGCTTCCCGACAGAGGATATAGATGGGAACGAGTACCCCCACAGACGGTAACATTTTGGTTGATAACATCCACATCAGCGTCCCCTTGGTACGTGTCGTGGGGAAAAATGCCATTGCATAGGCCGCCGGAACTGCTAGCAACAGCGCCAGGATTGTTGATCCTAGAGAAACAGCAACACTATTAAATGCATAGTTAAAATAGGCTGACCGCTCTTGAATGGCGGCATAGTTCTCTAAGGTGGGCTGGAACAATAGTTGCGGTGGGGTGGCAACAGCCGCAACTTCCGTTTTGAAACTAGTGATAAACATCCAAAAAATTGGAAAAAACAATAGGCCAGCTACTAACCAACCCAGTAATGTGAGTAACCACCGATGTGAATTCTTCTGTGCCATTTTCATTACTCCCACTAGGTATCCACATTACGTGCCACACTTCGTAGCAAAAAGATGGCTACAATGTTGGCCAGCACAACCGCAATTAATCCTCCTGCCGAAGCACCACCCACATCAAATTCCAATAGAGCTTTGAGGAAAATGTAATAGGCCAGATTGGTCGTCGCGAGTCCTGGCCCGCCACCAGTCGTAACGAAGATTTCCGCAAAGATCGTTAGGAAGAAAATTGTTTCAATCATGGCCACCACGGAGATCGCTCGGCTCAAGTGCGGCAGCATGACAAATCGAAAGAGTGCGATCGGTTTAGCGCCATCCATCCGAGCCGCTTCGAGTTGTTCGTGATCCAACGATTGAATCGCGGTTAACAAAATTAGTAGAGCGAACGGTAACCATTCCCAGGAGACAATGATGATAATGGCCAGCAATGGAAAGTCCGCAAACCAGTCGATCGCGCCTAAACCTAATCCTCGCGTAATTTGCGCAAACAACCCATTTACAGGATGCATCAACATGTTCTTCCAGATCAGCGCACTCACGGTGGGCATGACAAAGAAGGGAGAAATCGCCAGCACCCGCGCAATCCCTCGCCCTGGAAAATCCTGGTCAAAGAGAACCGCTAGGAGTGTTCCCAGCCCGATCGTGATCACTAAAACAGAAACAACCAGAATGATTGTCGTGCCAATAGAAATCCAAAAGCCGGGATCACTGAGGATGAATGTGAAATTTTCGATGCCAATCAACTTCTGGTTATCTGGATTCAACAAGTTATATCGTTGAAACGAAAACCATAACGTCATTACTAGGGGCACAATCATCCACAGTAATAAGGCAATCACCGAAGGCGCCACTAGGGGTAACGTTGATACCCGACGGCGAGTTCGTTGCCTGGGTGGTCGTGTTTCGGGATGACGATCGACCGCTAACGAAGAAGACATGCTCACCTCCTCCTACTCGATATATCCAGTGTGTTTCATAAAGCGTTCCGTTGATCGCTGGGATTGTTGCAAGGCTTGATCAACGGATGTATTACTCGTTAATGCGGCTGCGATCGTTTGACCAACGGATGAGCCGATCGCTTGAAATTCGGGAATATCTACATACTGCACTCCTTTATAGGGAGTGGGTTGCGCTGATGGATGGGTGATGTCAGCCGACTGAATCGATCGCAAGACAATAGGAGCAAAAGGAGCCGCTTTTTGGTAGTTAGGATTTTGGTAAGTTGAGATTCGCGTTCCCGGTGGCACAGCGACCCAACCATTCTGGTTTGCAACCAATTGGACATATTCTTTGGACGTTGCCCAGGCAATAAATCGTTGGGCTGCTTCCGGTGATTTAGAAGTCTTAGGAATCGCTAATGCCCAAGCCCAGAGCCAGTTTGAACCATTAGGATATTGTTCGATCGGAGCGCGAGCAAAGCCAATTTTGTCATACACCTGCGATTCTTTGGGATTGGATAATAGCCCAGCGGCCACAGTCGCATCGACCCACATCCCGCACTTACCCGTTGAAAACAGCGCTAAATTTTCATTGAATCCATTGGAACTCGCTCCTGGTGGCCCATACTTCTGCATTAAATCCACGTAGTAGCCGATCGCATTTTTCCAAGCCGGAGTGTTGATGGTCGGTTGCCATTGCATATCAAACCACTGGCCTCCGTAAGTGTTGACTAGGGTAGATAGGAAGGCCATGTTTTCCCCCCAACCCGGTTTCCCCCGCAAACACATGCCATACACCCCATTTTGGGGATTGTGGACTTTACTCGCCCACTCTCTTACCTGAGCATAGGTCGGTTGTTCGGGAACTGTAATCCCCGCTTGGTCAAATAAATCCTTGCGATAATACAGCATTGAACTTTCGGCATAAAACGGCACAGCATAAAGTTTGCCGTCACTCGAAAGCCCTTCACGCACTGGTTTGATCAAATCATTCACATCGTAGCTAGCCGGTAAATCTAACGGTCTTAACCAATCGCGTCTGGCCCAAATCGGCGCTTCATAGGACCCGATCGTTAACACGTCAAATTGTCCACCTTGACTAGCCACATCGGTGGTGGTGCGCTGGCGTAATACGTTCTCTTCCAACACCACCCACCGCAGCTCAAGATCAGGATTAGCGGCTTCAAATTCGCGAGATAGCCCTTGCATAATCACCATATCGCCGTTATTGACCGTGGCGATCGTCAATCTAGTTTTTTCTGCGGCTTGGGAAGCTGTGGAACAAGCATGTAATAGTTGCGTTAAGACCATGCTCAGCATAAACGCAACCATGATCTTGGCGAAGCGGGGAATACCCATCGCTAGGCTCCTTGATTAAAGATCGAGCGAATAATTTTGATTTTATGCCCTACTTTTGAGCAAAAGCTCAATAATTGAAATCATACTGAGGCAGACTTCAGAACTGAATTTTCCCTCACCATCCGAAATAATTCTTGATTAACAGGAGTTGCAGCGATGACTACTCACGCGACTTATCACTTTGAGGGTAAGACGATTTTGATTACAGGCGGTGCTGGTGATATTGGGAAGGCAACTGCCCACCGATTTGCGGCCAATGGGGCAGGAGTTGCGTTATTAGATTTAGATGAAGTGAAAATGTTAGCAGTAGTGCAGGAGTTAAAGAAATATCATGTACCTATTGGTAGATTTCACTGTGATGTGACTGATGCTGATAGTGTAGCGAAGGCATTTTCTGACGCGATAAAGCAGTTGGGACAGATTGACTATGTTTTTAATAACGCCGGTTATCAAGGTGTATTTGCCAAAACAGATGAATATCCAGCAGATGATTTTCAGAAGGTGATCAACATTAATGTCCTGGGTGTGTTTCATGTTTTGAAAACGGCGGCTCAGCATCTGCGTGATTTGCAGAATCGTGCGGCCACCCCAGGTAGCACAGGCTGTATCGTCAATATGGCCAGCCATGCTGGAGTAGATGGGCCTCCAAATATGCTGGCGTATGCGGCGTCTAAATTTGCGGTGATTGGTATGACGCAAACCGCTGCGAAAGATTTAGCTCCGTACGGCATTCGGGTGAATTCGCTGTCTCCCTCGCTGATTGGCCCAGGGGTAATGTGGACACGGCAAACGGAATTGCAAGCGGCTGTCGGTTCTCAGTATTTTGATCCTGATCCACAAGTGGTGGAACAGCAAATGATTAATTCGGTGCCCTTACGGCGATTAGGAAGTTTGGCCGAGGTAGCCAATGGAGTCGCTTTTCTAATGAGCGATGAGGCCAGTTATATCACTGGATTTAACCTGGATATCACAGGCGGACAATAGCGGTAGTTTCCACCCTCTTCCCGATCGCCATTCGATTAAGATGAGTGTAGTGCTTTTTACGTAAAAATTTGAGCAAATGCTCTAGCTTTGGATATATGCTCAGAATGATTCTTGCTTTTGGTAGATGTAAGCTTCTGAGTGGTGTGATATGAGAGAACCATTTTCTGAACGTCGCGATCGCAAATTCGATCTGGCGGCCCATGCGGCTTGGCTCTATTATATTGCTGGCAATACACAGGAAGAAGTTGCCACCAAGCTCAATGTCTCCCGGCAGGCCGCCCAACGATTAATCTCATTAGCGGTCAGCGAAAAACTCATTAAATTTCGGCTCGATCACCCCTTAAAGGCTTGTATTGAGTTGGCAGAAGCACTGCGAGATCAATTTCAATTATCGTTATGCGAAGTTGTGCCCAGTGATGGCAGCCCAATTGATAGTTGTCATGGCATTGGTACTTGTGCGGCTAATTATTTAGAATCTTATTTAACCACTAAAACCCCAACTATCCTGGCTTTCTCCTCGGGGCGCACACTCCGGACTATGGTGGAGCAAATCCCAACCATGGAGCAACCGCAGCATAAAATTGTCTCGATTATTGGTAATATGTCCCACTATGGCCGGGCAGGACGCTATGAAGTGGTGATGCATTTATCAGATCGCGTTGGTTCCCAAGCTTATCCTGTCCCCACTCCTGTGGTTGCGACCAGTGTTGAGGAACGCCAATTGCTCCAAACCCAGCGATCGTTTCTGACTGTAAAAGAGCTGGCAGAGCAAGCCAAGGCCACCTTTGTTGGCATTAGTCACATTGCCTGGAACGCCCCTCTCCACCAAGATGGCTTCATTAATGATCAGGAGGTCGCTGAATTAATTGAGTTGGGAGCCGTGGGAGAGATTGGAGGTTGGGCCTACAATCTCCAAGGTGTAGTCCTAAACCAAGGAACCAACACTCGGGTAGCTAGTGTACCGCTCCAACAGCCTGCTCAACGGCCTGTGATTGGAGTGGCAGGAGGAGAAACCAAGGCAGAAGCAATTATGGCCGCCATGCGGGGTCAGTTGATTACAGGACTAATTACCGATGAAGCAGCTGCCCAAGCTATTCTCAGCAAATTGTGAGCGTGACAAGGGATTGCCTCACCAAGGCATACGCCTACCAGCAGAGGTGCCCAGAACGATCGATTAACGAACTGTTTTGAGCACTTCATACAGTCGTTGATAGCGGTGAAAAGCAGACTCATACACGGCAATGGCTCGTGGTTTTACGGCCTCACTAGCTGGCGGTAATCGTTTTAATGCCTCTGCTAACGTGGGATATACGCCAACGCCTACCATAGCCAAAATAGCCGCGCCATAAGCCGCACCTTCCTCTGCCTGGGGTGCAATCAGTTCAGTCTGTAAAATATCTGCCAGAATTTGTAACCAAGTCTGCGATCGTGTCCCACCTCCAGTCGCTAATAATTGCTCCACTGTTGTAATCTCGCTGATCACATCCAGCGCGGCTCGTAAACTGAAGGCAACTCCTTCCAACACCGCTCGAATCAGATCGGACTGAGTATGCGCCAGTGACAAGTTGACCCAAGCGCCGCGAGTGTTGGGATCGAGATGGGGACTCCGTTCTCCTGAAAGATGAGGTAGGAACAAAATGCCTCGTGCTCCTGGTGGAGAAGCCTCAGCTAATGTCATTAAGTTGGCATACGATATATTCGGGGCAAATGTCTCTCGATACCAGCGTAACGAGCCACCTGCCGCCAGAGTGACTCCCAGCAAGTGATAGCCGCCATCTACATGACAAAATAGATGCACCCGACCTTCTGGATCAGGAATTGGCCGATCGCAGGGCGCAAAAATCACCCCAGACGTACCGATACTCAAACTACCGCGATTTAACTGACTGGATGAGATGCCTAACCCGATCGCGGCGGCGGCATTATCCCCACCGCCAGCAATCACTGGCAATCCAGCAGGTAATCCAACTCGATCAGCAATTTCTGGTTTGAGATAGCCAGCGATCGCGGTTGATGCAATCACAGTCGGAAATACCCCTAAATCAAG
>DATNPU010000073.1:0-22276 GCA_036703105.1 Microcoleaceae cyanobacterium | reverse complement strand
TAGCATCCTGCGGCTGTTCCTGCACAACTCGAATACTCGCCGCGATCGCCGGAGTTAGTTTGCCAATATCTGATAGAACACTGGCCAGCTCCGAGTACAGTGCGGCATTTCCCGTTGTGATAGCCGTTGCGATCGCCACTTCGCTACCAACTACTCCTGATCCCGAGAAAGACGAGATCGCAGAATTAGCCGTGGGATAACGAGGTTGCCCAATTCGCGATAGATAATTTTCTAGCCGAGCTTCCTGCTCCGTTTCGGCCTGGGCAGCGGCAGGTAATAGGCTTTCAGCCGCTAACGTCGATCGCACTAACTCGTCCGTCTGAGGGGTTGCCGGAGGTTGCTTAGACAATTCATCGACAATCCCGGCGACATGATCCAGATCGTTAGGTGCAGTCGGATCGTATAACTCTAGATCGTCAGGCAAGAGTTGATCGACGATCGAGCCGTCTTCGGCATAAATGCCATCCCCAAATTCCTCTAGATCGTCGCGATCGAAGTCAGACAGCTGATCGTAATACGCCTGCAAACTGGGATTGCGTCCCGCTTCCCCACTCGGCCAAGCTAGGGCTTTACCCGCCTCCTGTCGGCCAGAGGCTTGAACCTGCAAGTAACCGTCAAACTCCTGATGCAGATAGAGAATGGGTAAAGCCCAGTACAGCTGATTCGAGCAATAGGACGATACCAAGCCCTGCCGCGATCGACTGAGGCTGACATCCACCGGACAGCCCTGTTTCAGATTCCGGTAGAACAAGCGGCTTAGTGTCAACGCCACCTGATCAGGAATCCGCTCTGCCATCGCTAACACGGCAGGAATGCCCCGCTTCACCAGTGCTTCGGCTAAATTGCCATCTCCAGAGTTGCCGAAATTTTCTGAGGAAGCGGTGTATACACCCCGGCAGGAATTGAACACGGCCATACAGATGCCATTGTTCACTAATAAACCGGCCAGGTCATCCCCGCTTAATACTTCAGTTAACCCAGTCTGGGGATTCACGAGATACAAACTACCACCACTGGCCCCCAGGTTACTATGTCCGGCATAGTGCAAGACCTGATAGTGGTTTTGTTCTAACGCTTGGGTTAACTGTTCTCGCCCAGGCTGCTCCAATAAAGTTAACTGAATCTCGGAAAACCATGTGCCCTGTCCGCGCAAAGGTTTACTCAGTTCGTCTTGCAAATCCAGCGCTTCTTGCTTCAGGGCCAGCATTTCCTGATCCGTTGGTGCTGCCAGTACCATCAGGATCTTCAATGGTTGATTAGGATCGCTGCTCAGTCCGGTGAGAGGATATGGGGTCGTCACTCCCGCAAAATTCGAGTGATAGCGGGAGAAGATGACATCCGTTCCGGTAGCTAACGGTCGATCGCCCGCATGTAGCACTTCCCAGGGCACTCGGTGCAATAAGCTACCCTTCAGCCCCAGCCGCAGCCGTAATACCTCTTGCCGGTGTTGGGCAATCCCTTGAGCGGTTAACCAGCTATCCCGAATCGTGCCCTGAAATAAGGCACTATACAGCTTTTGCCCAAAGGCCACTAAATCAGCAGCAGGCTGTTCGGGCTGAGTAGCTAGCAGTTGCGACACTGGATCGCGATCGCCCTGAGCAAGCGTCATATTCGCAACGAGATCGCCGCGTAGTACACCCAGGAGAGGATCATCCATCAGCAGACTAGCTTGAGCCAGCCACTCTTCCACGGCCCAAGTCACCTGTTCCTCTGCCAACGGGACACCCGGCGCGACGCGCTCAGTCCGCACTAAGTATTCATTCCCTTTTAATGGAGTCACAGAAATGTAAAATTCCTGAGTCACAGCTCCTTCTCCCCGCAGACTGTTAGCATTCCGCCCTCTGGCAGTTGCCGCTAATGCGACTGTGCCTCCCATCTTTATTCATCAACCCGTTGGTTGATAAATCAGGCAGAAACGGTAAATAGTTTTGTAAACGCCGATCGCTTGATTTTGATGCCGTTGCCCTTAGTTCTAGTGTGAGCGATGGTCAAGCATTTCCGCAAATTTGACCAGAACTGATCCCAAAACTTTAAACTTTGATCGATCATGCCACGGAGGACAGACAGACAGGATGAGGGATCATGCCATTCACTAAAACTTCAACTCCATCGCCTGTTCTTAAAGCTGAGAATTTTTTGCGTAAACTTTCCGGATGCTTAGCCGCCTGGCTAGAAGTTAGTGGTGGTAGATGCACCCTGATTTATCACTCCGACTCAATTCATTGAGTCGGAGTTTCTTTTTTAAAATAGGAACTTGATGCAATCAGATTACAGAGTCACACTATGGATCGCGCAGTAGTTAAATTCTCTTCAGAAGACTGCGGCATTTGCCACAAAATGTCGTTCTTTGACCAGAAAGTTGTTGAGGAATTGGGGTTACGGTTTATTAACGTCAAAATGCAGGATACAGAAGCTTACCGCAAGTACCGCAAGATCCTGCTCGCCCAATATCCTGATAAATCTGATATGGGGTGGCCCACTTACCTAGTGTGTGATGCACCCGAGGGCGAATTCAAAATTCTCGGTGAGGTGAAAGGCGGACATCCTAAAGGAGACTTCCGCAGCCGCCTGCAAGCCGTTTTAGCCGAAACGAATTAGGAGATAGGGCAAATAGGGAGGATGGGGTAGTTCGTAAGTCAAATTCAACCTACGAACGATCGCCCAGCCTCCCCGATCCTATTTAGCTCTCAATCACTTTGAAGTTTTTGACTTCCAGCACTGGCCCAATCATCGCCATCGTCATCACATCGTCCCGGATCTGGCCTTCTACACTGACCTGAAGCCCTTCTTGTTGCAGATTATTTGGGGCTTTGTGTAGTTCATAGGTTGTCCCATCCTGGCTGACGAGCGCCCAGGCTCCCGTACCAAAGTCTTTATATTCGATCGTGCCTTTGACTTGAGTGCTCATAGATTATTCACTCCCGGTTTAACGGCTAGACGTGCTAGAGCCACGCAGAGCAATGCATTGACTACTAGGAACATCTGGGCAAGAGTACCCCCTCCCAACCATAGCAAGGTCGGTGATACTACCGCATTGACCATTAGACAGGAAGCAACCCCGATCGCCGAACCGATCGCGAACCATTTCCACTGAGCGTGACCCAAGAGTAGCGTGATCAAAACGGCTGGAATCAGCACACTAGCAAAGACCGGATTCAAGACTGAACTACCTTGAATCGCCGTGCCCAATTCTGGTAAAGAACTGCCCATCACGCGGAACGGCCACTGAGGCGCATCAAATAGATACACTCCCCGGAGGAAAAATAACCCTGAACTCCCCATAACCAAGCCCGTTGCCAGCGACCAAGTCCACTTGAAGGTGAAGAAGCGCTTCAGGAACCAGGCCAACAAATAGGATCCCAACACCATGAGGAGCTTAGGCCAGAGGGCAATCACACCACCATCAATCCAGAATTTGGGATTGAGATAGCCGTTATCCCGCAACCAGCGGAAGAAGTCACGGAAGGTAATTTTGCCATCCGACGCCAACTTCACAGCTTCCGCCGCATTCAACCGACCCGCTCCAAAGTGATTCAGGCTATCATCCTGCACTGGAACTGCCGATTGCTTCAACACCTCTTCAATTTCATCGGGATTCGTTACCCCAGAAGCCCGGACTAAAGCTGCCACCCCTGCAACATGTGGTGAGGCCATGCTGGTTCCCTGAAACGCCTTAAATACGGATTCTCCAGTCCGAGGATCGATCGTATTTTGCAGAATGCCCCCCGATAAATCATCTGCTGTCGTTAAGCCACCAGGAGCCGAGATATCAATTCCAGCCCCATAGTTGGAGTAAGGAGTTTTGTTACCCGCTGAATCCAATGCGGAAACCCCGATCACATGACGATAGCGGGCAGGATATTCGGCGGCATTGCGACCTGCATTTCCGGCAGCAGCAATAATGACGACCCCTTTGCTGTGGGCATAATCGATCGCTTCTTGCATCAGTTCACTTTCACCGCCACCGCCCAAGCTCATATTAATCACATGGGCATTGCTATCGGCAGCAAACCGAATCGCTTCAGCAATATCCGCGACAGTTCCACCACCATTGGCACTTAGAACTTTAATTGGCATCAGGGTGGCCTCATAAGCGACCCCAGCGACCCCAAACCCATTATTCGTCGATTGGGCTACTGTGCCCGCGACATGAGTACCATGACCGTTATCATCTGTAGCTTCAATCCGATCGTTGACAAAGTCATAACCGGAGGCAATTTTAGTTTTTTCTAAATCTGGGACTGGGCTAATTCCTGTATCAATGACCGCCACTGTCACGCCGCTGCCTTTGGTTTCATCCCAAGCTGACTCGATATTGATGCTACGTAAGTTCCATTGCTTACCGTAGTCCGGATCGTTCGGCACAGAATAGGCGGTATAGATATAATCTGGCTCGATCGACTCTGTATACTTCCGCAGGTCAGACCGCTTCAGCTTCTCCAATAGCGCCTGATCCCCTTTCAGCACAAACACATGATCGGATAGGGAAAATTCACTGTTTAAACGTGGCGAAACATTATATTGCTTCGCTAAGGCATTAATTTGATTTTCAATTTGTGCTGCTCCCACATCTTCCCGAAAGTCCAGCACGATCGAGTCGTAGGTGCCCTGAGCTGCCAAGCCGCTAAAGTTAGAGATTGCCCAGCCCAGACCAATCAGAAACAACACCAGCAGCAGAAACTTTTTCATGGCATCCGTCCACGGTCAGAGTTGTCTACCACCATAACTCAGTCGTTCCCCGATCGGGCAGATCATTAAATATTGCAGATGATTACTTAATTTCCTCTAGAGCTTATCGCAGTAAGGCTTCCCAGGTGGCTGGCCCAACGACACCATCGGCTTCCAAACTAAATTGACGTTGAGCGGCTTTGACGGCTGCTAACGTTTCTGCTCCAAATACGCCATCAGCAGAGGCTTTAAGCAATCCTAATGCCCGTAACCGCTCCTGTAGGCCGGTCACTGCTGTCCCTTGCATACCTACCCGCAAAATGGGGAGGGCGGCTGGAGTCGGGTTTGCGGCGGTTTGATTGGTAGCTGGACGATCGCTACCACTTGTCGCAGGAGTCGGTTGAGCAGAACCGGATGGAGTTGGCGTAGAAGTTGGGCTGGCTGTCGGCATCGGAAATCCATCTGGTGCTGTGCCAACCGTTCCAGGGACATTTGTCAGCACCGGAGTGGGGGGCAAGAGGCGATTCCAAGTGGCTGGCCCTACTATGCCATCCGGAGTTAAGCCAGCAGCTTGTTGAAATTGCGATACGGCTTGGGTCGTGCTTTGGCCGTAAATGCCATTCACCGTATCAGCAAAGAAGCCTAATAACTGGAGCACAGCTTGTAATTCAGTCACTTCTGCTCCCTGGCTACCTGTCTTTAAAGTTGGTCGCAGTAGTAATGATTGCTCCCCCGAGTCATTACTAGAGGTCGGCGCTGGAGTGGGGGCCGGTGTCTGACTAAAAGCCATTTCCATCACAACAATCTGTGGCAATAGGAAAACAGCCAGCGCCGTAGATAGCCGCAACCCGAGATGTCGCAAACGGTGGTGATCCGACCTTTCCCGATCACGGCCACTACGGTATGTGCTTTGAAGATACGCCACTCTAGCAGACAGGTTCTGTTGCCCCTTCATGATCGGCATCCTTACGTCGGGTATTGTCTATAGTGAGGAAGTAGAGTCACTCTCTAGACAAGTGCTCAACCTCTCGCAGAAGTTAGCATACGTGAGCCTTGAACATATTTCAAAATGATGTTTCTTCAAGTAAAACTCGCAGGCTAGGGAAATAACGATCTCCCTGCTCAAGCCCAGCAATCCAGGCAGATTTCAGGCAGCTCACCATTCTGGATTGCCCCGTTGAACCGCCAGACACCACAATAGAAGAAATGCCGTATACATTATTAAGCCGATTTCAGGGATGTTTGTTAGGAAGTGTCTTAGGAGCGGATTGGGCGGCTCAGACCAGCGGTATTCAGAACCATTGGAAGCACTTGACTGGGCAAAGCGTGGAGGCTTTAATCCAAGTCCCCAGAAAACCACTGTCCTTCCCCCCGCTTAGCCACTCTAACCGCCCCTCTAACCAACCCGATCCAGCGTTAGCATCAGGGAGTTGGGCGATCGCAACCCTACCGGTGATGCTATTTTTCCATGACGATGCTCTGAAGCAGCAACAGGCTTTAATTCAGGCCACGCAACCCTGGTCAGCTGAAAGCAGCACTCAAGCCAGTTTATTAGCCCTGGGATATGCGATCGCCCAAGCCTGTAAGCAACAGCTCAATCCCACTACACTTCTATCTGAGATCAGCGCCTATCTTCAGCTATGCGTCGCTCCAGACCGCGACCAAACCACTCATACCCTATCCTGGTTAGCTATCACACAAACACTGTTAGCAGAAACCAGTGATTTACATACCGCCATGACTACCGTGCAACAGTGGCAGCGGCAGCCCAATTTGGCAGGAGCGATCGCCTTAGCGTTTTATTGCTTTCTGCGCACACCGGAGGCTTGGCCACTTTCAGTCCAGATGGCTGGACGCCCAGGCTATTCTCCCAGCCTAGTGGCCGCTTTTACCGGAGCACTTTCGGGAGCTTATAACAGTGAGATCGCAATTCCCATCTCGTGGCTCACAGCTTACGAGCAAAACCAGGCCGCCACTGCCGAGCCTACAATTACAGCCACAGCCATCCGGCAGCAAGCCACCCAATTGCTAGCGAGTTGGTCAGGTAGCTATCATGTTGCCACAGTTCATCCGCTGACCGCCGCTGTAGCAGCCCCCCAAGTGATTCGTCCTCGCTAGATCAGGCGGCTAAAATTGGCTCCGCTAAACTGGCATAGAGAATTGTCCTGGTTTTTGAGCCAGCTTCTTATAATGTAGAGGCCATGCATTCCTCCCCCGAACTTTTATACATTCGCTAGGAATTGCAAACCGTCCATCTTTGGGATTGGTGATGTGATGAAGCCGCTGCAATCGCTGGTACACCAGCTGGAACAGATTCGCTTACAATACCGCGATCGCTCCTGGATGGACTTTAGCAAAGCTTTTTTCAGTAAGCAGGTTAAATCTCCTGATTGGTTAGGCAGTCAGCCTAAATATGCCTCAGACACTGCTAAAAACCCTAGCTCCAGACCGTTAACCTCCAAACAGCGATTGTTAACAGTAGTTTCTAGCCCACCTTTAGTGCTAATTGTTACCGTTGCTTCGCTGACAAGCGCGATCGGCTACCGATTCTACAATGCCCCCAAACTGGATATTGGCCGGGCGGCCCCCCAAACCATTTATGCACCAGCCGCGGCCACGGTCGAAGACGAGCATGCAACCGCCGATAAACGTAAAGCCGCCCGGGATGGCTCCATTTCCATTCTTAAGATTGATCATCTAGCCACCCAAGCCAGCTATAAACGGCTTCAGGAACGGTTGCAACAAGGCAGTGATTTACGAGGAATGGCTGGGCAGTTTCCCTTCACCAGTACAACAATCCTGTCTACACGAACTCAGTTGTATCTCCGTCGGGCCTCGGAGGAAGACTGGCAAACGGTTTTGGGAACTCAAACTACGAATTCCATTCCCCGATCGCGCTTGCCAAAACCCAGTTCTACAGCGGCCAAGCCTGCTCCAGCCAATCGTTCTTCCAGTGAAGCCGATCGGCAACAAGCGATCGGTGAGCTTTTGGCATATCGGCGATCGGCAGACTTAGGCAGCTACTTGGCCCTGATTGAAGCGATTGCCGAAGCTCGTCTCAACTACTCCACTGCGCTAGGCTCTTTACCTCAAGCCGATGCATCTGAGGCTAAACCCTTGTTTGATGCGGCATTGCTGGACTTAACCCCTACAGAATGGGAAACAGTTCAGGCCAAAACTTTACGCATTGCTCAACACATTTTGGCCCAAGGCATTCCCCAAGGTCTGCCCCAAGTAGTGTTATCGAGTGCAGTGCAGTTACAAGTCAAAGACGAACTACCAGCCGCCGCTACCTCGATCGCAACCCCGATCCTGCTGGCCTCACTGGAACCCAATCTCATTCGTGATGAGGATCAAACACGGATTCAAGCTGAGCAAGCCGCCCAGGAAATTCAGCCTGTCCAGATCAATGTTAAACGCGGTGAAGTGATCGTTCAGGCAGGACAGACCATTACCTCGGCTAACTTTGCTGTTTTGGATTATTTCGGCTTAAGTCGGCGCGGCATTGACTGGATTGGGCTAATTAGTTTCGGGGCACTGGTTAGTGGAGCTGTCACGCTCGTTTGGGTAGTGAAACGTCGCTATCAACCTCGATTACGGCGACGGGATTGCATTTTAATCTGGCTTCTCACCCTCAGTACCCCCATCATTGTGGCGTTGCGATTACCGTCCACTAATTTGCCTGCCGTTGGTTTCTTAGTCGGTGGTTTCTATGGAGCCCCCCTTGGTTTAGCCGTCACCGGATTGTTAACTGTCTTACTCCCGATCGGGATGGATATTGGGTGGAGCCAATTACTCGCAAGTGCGGCAGGTGGCCTACTGTGCGGGGTGGTCGCTGGACGGTTACGATCACGAGAAGAGTTGGCCTTATTAGGCGGGGCCGTTGGCTTACTGCAAGGAACGCTTTACCTGGTACTGAATGCGGCTTCTGGCGTGGTTTGGTACACCTTATTAGGAGCAAGTGCCCTGCAAGGCTTAATTGGCCTGGCCTGGATCATTGTGGCGTTGGGCAGTAGTCCCTATTTAGAACAACTGTTTGATCTGGTTACCACCATTCGGCTAGTCGAACTCGCGAACCCCAACCGCCCGTTACTAAAGCGATTAGCGGCTGAAACGCCGGGAACATTCCAACACACTTTGTTTGTATCCACCCTAGCGGAAGCGGCGGCCCGGACTTTAGGGTGCAATGTGGAACTCGTGCGTACTGGAACGCTGTATCACGACATTGGCAAAATGCATGACCCCCAAGGGTTTATCGAGAACCAAATGGGGGGAACCAATAAGCATGATTTGATTGATGATCCGTATAAAAGCGCGGAGATCATCAAAAAGCATGTGACTGAAGGCTTAGTCATGGCTCGCAAATTCCGGTTGCCAAAAGCCGTCCGAGCATTTATTCCCGAACACCAAGGCACAATGTTGATTGCCTATTTTTACCATCAAGCCCAACAACGAGCGCAACAGCCAGTAGATGTAGATGGCATTGTCACCGAGGTACAAGAAGCCGACTTCCGCTATGACGGTCCCATTCCGCAATCCCGGGAAACAGGCATTGTTATGTTAGCCGATTCCTGTGAAGCCGCCCTGCGATCGCTGAAGGATGCTACTTATGAAGAAGCTTTAAACATGATCAACAAAATTCTGCGGGCGCGTTGGCAAGATCACCAGTTAGTCGATTCCGGCTTAACCCGTGAAGAAATGTCCCAAATTGCTGAGATTTTTGTGCAGGTCTGGCAACAGTTTAATCACCAACGAATTGCCTATCCCAAACTAGCCGCCAGCCCACAACCTACTCCGGTGCGCTCCTCCTAAAATACCGGATCAGAAAGGTAACTGTTATGATGGCGAAAGAATTGGGGCTGTAGCTCAGCAGGATAGAGCGATCGCCTCCTAAGCGATAGGTCGCGCGTTCGAATCGCGCCAGTCCCGTTACTCTCAGTGACTACAGACATACTCCATCACCGCTTCATTGATCGGATCGGCTTGAATGGTTTGCCAATCTCCCTGATGCGGTTGACCATTCAGTTCCAAATCTCGAAATTGCTGGCGATCGCAGTGATATTCCGTTACAGCGTAGGTTTTGGCCTCTGGTTGGCGTTGATCCATCCAGTACGTTTGTAGCCGCACGATCGCACCAGTTTGAGCGAGCGAATTCAGGTCAATATATTGCACCTGTTGATGATCGGCTGACTGAGCTACCATTTGCCATTGGTTTGTCGCGGCAGCAGGGAGGGCAAACCACCCTAGGAATAAGCAGCCAACCACTACGCTAACCCAGTAGCGCCTGGATCGAAGGTGCCATTGCAGAACCGCAAGCCGACGGGTGATGTCCATTACCAAACTCCTTCACCGATAGCATCACGCTTTAGTTAAGCCTCGATCGCCGAATCTGAGTAATTTTAAAGATTATTTTTAAACTGCAAATCCCTGATTATAGTACAATAGTACTATTCTTCCCGGTAGAATTTCTTCTGGTAAGGGTGTTTGGTTGTGTATTTTGGTCTGCCCCATTATGGATGAATTTCAGTCGCCCAAGGCAACTCGGAAATATCCAATTCAGCGCAATTTAGCGGAACAACCTGATTCACTGGATGATTTAGCTGACGATTTAGGCGATTCTACGGCGGCAGACGATATGACTGTAGTGGAGCTGCCCGGACGATCGCCCCAACTCGATCAAATTTCGGAAGCTCCACCCACTCGACGTTCCGGCACCAAACGCAAATCATCCAGTGCGGCCAAACGCAAAACTCAGCCTACAGCCGTGCAGAAAACTCCCCCCTCCTTTCGGCAATTCCAGGACATGCAACAGCCCTTTGCCGAAGAGTTACGCCGGTTAGAGGCGCAGGCAGAACGGATCAATCAACTGTTAATCGAGCGAGCAAACCGGAGGATGCAGTTTGAACAAGCCGTTGAACAGGTAAATCGATCCCAAGAACCACCTGTCAAACGCCGATCTCCCCGCCCATCTCCCTCTATACCGTCCACTTCACCCGAGATTGATGAGACGGAAACCCTGAGGGCACAGGCCGACCGAATCAAACAACGCTTGGCAGAACTGGAAGCTGCGATGCAAGAAGCCGCTAGTTCCCTGTATCAGTTACCAGAAGCAGAGGAAGAACCCGTGGAGGAGGACTGGCAATTGCCAATCTCCGACACTGAGCAAGCGCCCGAATCAGTGACATCCCTGAGTGAGGGAGAGCCGATGCAACCAGAGCCAACCGCCGATCTCGCTCGGCCTGAACAGTTTCCTGAGCGAGAAGGCCCCCGCGCGGCCCGCTCCAGTCATCGACCAACCCCCCAACGATCGTTGCCGTGGTCACAGATCTTTCAATTACCAAAACAACCGTTGGATCATCTGCGAAATGCGGCCATGTGGGTGGCTGCCGCGGCCGGAATTCGGTTTAGTCTGCGGGGTTTGCTGATCTCCTATCCTCCTCTCACCCCAGTTGTCACCCTGGTAATGTTGGTTCCTGCCGCGATCGCAGTTTATCTAGCCATCTTTGTACCTCGGGCCGATTCAGTGTCCATTTATCGGTTATTTCTAATTACCTTGGGCTTTCTGCTTGGCGGTTGGTTGTAATCTCTATGGAGGCGTATGCATTTTCGTGGATCTCGGAATGTCCGATCGAAACGGATGATGGCGATTGGCTCCGTGCTACTGGCCTTCGGACTCCTGACCGACTTACAAAATCGTTCACAGGTTGCCAACCATCCTCAGTCGATCGACGCATCTTGTCAGAAAGTCATCCAGGCTGAAGCGAGCCTATCAAAACAACAACTTGCCCGCTTATTAACCGTTCCCGAAGGTGGGAAAAAGCAGCAAGTTCGAGAGATTACTAAAGCGCCCTACTGTGAACTTGCAGAGTTACAAATCCGGGTGGGGGCAACCGCCCAACGCGAGGCTTATCCTTTGAGATTTGATTCCAAAACTTGGCTGGTGATTTTATATGAAGGCGAACAATATGCAGGCTATCGCTTTGCTGTACAGTAGTTGACTCCATTGCCTCCAGCCTCTGCTTACTCTCCAGAAAAGACAAACCCGTTAGGATAAGAGCAAGCATGATTGTGATGGCATTGAATGAACTTTATGCGGCGATCGTTAAGGTTAGGCAACCCTATCGCTAAGCGCCCTTATCAGCCAGGCTTACTGGGTGGAGCATTAGCGATCGCCTTACTGCTGGCAGCCTATCAGGTATGTCACCACTTTTATGTCGAACAGGGACGTTCCGCTGAGCAAGCCAATCAACCCGACCAGGCGATCGTGGCTTACCAAATCGCTCTACGACTCAATCCCTGGGATGCTTACAGTGCTTATAATTTGGCCAGTTTATTAGAGCAGAAAGGTCAATTAGATGCCGCGATCGTCGCTTACGAGCAAGCCATCCAAGCCGACGATCGATATGGGTTTGCCTATCAAAGTCTGGGTCAGATATGGGAACGTCAGGGCAAGTTAGATGCGGCAATTGGCGCTTACCAAGAGGCTATCAACTTCGATCCAACGTTTGCCCCGACCTATACCGTTTTAGGGGATGCATTCAAACAACAACAGCGATGGAATGACGCGATCTCAGCTTACCAAAAGGCAATCCAAGCTGACCCTAAGTTTGCTTTGGCTTACCATCATCTAGGCCTTGCTCTACAACGGCAAGGTAGAATTCCAGCTGCGATCAACGCCTATCGCCAAGCGATCGCGCTAGATCAAAGCTATACCGCCGCGCATCAACATTTACAGCAAGCCATTCAACAACTAAACCGTTCAAATAACGGCTATTAGTTAGTAAGAGTTGCTCTATAAGTTCTGAGCAACTCTTGTCTATCAAAACTCCCAGACATGATCTGGATCATCAAGGGCAGCTTGAACAGTAGACAAATCAGACAGATCTTTAAAAGGACTTGATTTAGCTAACTCTACAACGGCATGTAGTGTCAAACCTAACTGCTGATTGTCTCCAGAAGCTATTGCCTGATCAATATATTGGAAAAGTGACTGAAAGTTTTTTGAACGTTCATCGAAAGACTTTTCCAAGTAGCCAATTAAAAAGTCACGTTTTGTTTTAATCTCAGCAAGTGTAACTTTTTCCCAAGCCTCGATCTCACGCCGTTTTGTCGTCTCCTCCTCTACAACTTTCAAATACTCAGTCCATGCTTGCACAACATCGTTTAAACATTGAGCAGGGTTGGTAAATGCTTCTATTCCTCGTACAAAATCGAAAGAAGGTTGTTTAGATGCCATATCTTTATTACCTCATATAGTTCGATATTTTTCTCGAAGAATCTCTGTAGCTGGATTGAGCTTACCCTCTGCATCTAGCACAGGAGTTTTCATAATTTCGGAAAGCGATTTAATGATAAGGGCAACTTGTTGAAATTTACTTGCATCTCTCTCACGGGAAAACGGTTTAGATTCAAGTTCTTCCAATCCTTCAATAGCCCTGTCATCCAAAGCTTTTAAAAGATTCGACAACTCATTAATTCGTCGTTGTACTTGCCCTAGGAACTCATTAAATACATCTATTTTTGCAATTTCAGTATTCACTAGTGCTTCATACTTACGAACTTCAGTTAAAGCTTTTTCACCTTGGCTATTTAGAGCAAAACAACCAACCATCACTGCTGGAAGAACCGTAATACCACCTAATACTATCGTTCCTAGCGCCATACCTCCACCTCCAGCGGCTAAAGAGCCACCTCCGAGCCAAGCAAGAGTAGCATTCCATGCAGCAGCACCACTTAGCCCACCTATAGCTGCCCCAGTACTAGCTGTACCAAATAATCCAACAATCGCTACCGTACCCTGTCCCGCAGCACATGCTGCTCCTATAGCTTGAAAGCCACCTTTAGCAAATTCCTTTGCTTCCAAAGTTTCAGCTTTATACTCTTGAATCTGTTGAGGAGAAACGCCTTCTAATCCCTCCAAAAATCGCATATCTTTTTGAGAAACCTGCTGACCTATACGTTCAATAAATAATACAAATCGATCAATCGTTTTCAACTTAATTTGAATTTGAGTTTGACCATACTCCTCAGCAAGCTTCTGAGTTTTTTTCCAATTCTTCTCTGCTGATTGGCAAGCTAATTTATATCGCTGTTGGGCTGCTTCTCCACGCTTCTTTGCTTCCTTCATTTTAGAAATACCATCAACACCAGCTCCAACTCCGACTACACCAGATGCTAAAGCTACAGCTCCAAGAATGATCGGAATGATAAAAATCATGGTAAATCCTATGAGATAGAGATACGGGTTACAAACGGTATAGATGCAGCAGACAAAATTTCTGAGCAATTTCTACCAAAGTAGCAACAGAAAATGTACCCCTTCCTCAGTAACTACACTGAGGAAGGGGGAATAATTAAATTATTATTAAGAGTTTCTACCGCAGCAGCAGAGAGGCAGATTGTAGCAAGCCAATAATGAAGCCTAAAATGCCGCCTAAATTGACGATCGCTTGCAGTTCGCTTTTAACAATGCCATTAATGGCCGCTTCTAAATCCTGTGGTGATGTGGCCTTGACCCGATTAATAATCACCTGATCAATATTCAGGATGGGAATTGCCTGCTGGACGAGAGATTCTAAATCGCGTTCCAGGTAGCGTTCTAGAATCAGTGCCAATTCTAGACTAATCACTTCTAACGATTCATTCACGACCGGGGATGTGCGGAGACGGTTAAGAATCACCATCGCCAAATTATCCCAGTCTATCGACTTCCCTAATTCCTCTAAGACTTCCGCCCCTTTGTCCTGTGCATAGCTGCGCACAGTATCTCGTAAGGTTTTCCGCAGTTGGCGCACCGTCGAAATAGGCAAATTTTGCAGCGATAGATTTTGCAGCCATTCTTTCAGGCGCGGTTGGATATTCAGAGATTGGATCAGTTCAGCGATCCGAATATTACTGGCATCCCGTTCATCCAAACAAAAGGTACGCAACCGGAGCAACGCATTACGAACCCCAAACAGATTGGCGATCACCCAATACGTACCACTGGTTTTTTCTCGAAAGCCTTCGTCAATCACTTGAATATTGCGATCGGTCAAAAAGTCAATCAACAGTTGCCGAATTACATCGGACGGCAGCACAACCTGTAACAGCCAGTCTGCTAGTTTAGTGGCCTGCTCCTCACTCAGCCGAAACTCCAGTAAAACCTGATCAAAAATCTGGTTCAACTGGGTTTCCAAAAAGTCTTCTTGCCGTGCTAATACCTTCAGCAGCCGAGGTAAGGTTTGCCCCAACAAATCATGCAAGATTCCTGCCAGCACTTTGGCGGTTTTCTGCTGGGTATTGCCCTGCAACTGCTCTAGTGCCAGCTTCAACAACCACAGTAAAGCGGACTGTACACGCTCAGTTTGTAATAAGCGCTGAGCTAGTTTTTGCAGTTCCTCTGGAGTCAACAATGACCCCATGATTGTGTCCGAAATCCGCTTGGCTAAACGTTCCTGGTTACGAGGAATCAAGCCTGGAGTAAAGGGTAGCTGCTGCTTGCCCAGATATAACGGTCGGTAGGGGCGAAACAGCATTTTGATGGCAATGTCATTGGTGAAATAGCCAATAATGCCACCAACTACTGGAGGACCAACAAACAGCCAAATCGTTGAGGGATCCAAGGCAGGCAAAAGATAAGGAGTAGGTGATTAGCAGTGAGTTTGCCATTCTACAATTCAGCAAAGAGTGACTAGCTCATTGCCAACCGATCATGATTTACTCGCCACTAATACTCCCATCGTACCCCCGGCGATCGGGTAGTGTGTGGCGGTGGAAAACCCTACCTCTAAGGCGAGGTTTACCTGCTGGTCGCCGGTGGGAAATCGCTCCAAGCTCGGCGCTATGTAGGCATACTCATCAGTTAAACCAAAATAATTGGCAACTGGGACAACCAAGTGCTCCAAATACCACTGCTGAAACAGGCGCATTTGGGGGCTTTGGGGATGATTAAAGTCCAGAATCGCCGCTTTTGCTCCTGGTTTTAACACTCGCCAAAGTTCTCGCAAGCTTTGGGAAATATCGATGACATTCCGTAAGCCATATCCCATCGTCAGCGCATCAAAGCTGTGATCTGGAAACGGCAAATTCAAGGCATCCCCTTCCTGCCAGGTAATTGGCAAATCCAGAAATCGATCGCGCACCCGTTGCCGAGCCACCTCTAACTGAGCCGTGGAAAAATCTAGTCCGACAACTTGCCCAGTTGACCCCACTCGTTCGGCCAATAGTTGCGTCAGATCGCCACTACCACAGCAGACATCCAGGCAGGTATCTCCAGGCTTAGCCGCACTCCACTTGACCGTCATTTGCTTCCAGATCCGATGTTGCCCAAGGCTCAGCCAATGATTTAACGGATCATAAACCGGGGCAATGCGATCGAAAATGGTACGAATTTGCTCAGAGGTCGGAGTCATGCAGGTTTAGGTTCAGGCAACAGGACGATAATGCCGGGTACAGGTGAGCACCAAGGCGACTTGTTGCGCCGACAAATGTAGCAACACCAATTCATCTTCCCGAAGCGTAAAAGGTTGCTGCCATTGCAAGGACAACACCGCTAATACCTCATCCCGGTAAGTGACTGGCACAATTAAATGTGCTTGTACCCCAGAGGTATTGTAGTGGGCAATGGATGCCAGATTGCTATCAGCTGGGATATTCACGACCACTTGCATTTTGTGAGAGGCGATCGCTTCCTTCACTAAAGGATCTTGATCCAGCCAATTGTCAACACTGCCTTCTAGACTGAAGGTGCCCTGATTCGGCACTAGAGTATTCCCTTCAACCAATTGCAGAATTGCCCCATCGGCATGGAAGTTTTTGCCAAAAGCCGTGACGATCGGTTCCAGACAAGCTTCCAGGCTAGAGGACTCCTGCGCTACCCGGACAATAATCGACAGGAGGGCCGTTTGAGCCTGCGATCGTTGTAATTCTTCCGTCCGTTGTTTCAACAACTCATAGGTTTCAGCCGCTCGTTGCACTACGGCTTTCAGTTCATTCGGATCCCAAGGTTTGGTGATGTATTTATAAACCTGCCCCGAGTTGATCGCTTCCACCAAGTCTTCGACATCCGTAAACCCAGTCAGAATAATCCGCATCGTATCCGGGAATTGAGGCACTGTGCGGCTGAGGAACTCTGTTCCCTTCATTTCCGGCATCCGTTGGTCAGAAATAATCACTGCAACTTCGCCTTCCGTTGCCAGCATTTCTAACGCCCGCACCCCACTTTCTGCCTTTAATACTTGAAAATCCCGGCGGAATGTTCGGTAGAGCAAATCTAAGTTGTCTGGTTCATCATCCACGACCAACATCTTGGCCTTTTTGGGTCGCTCCAAGCTCATCAACTGTCGGCTAATCGTGTCAAGCTCAGGAATTGCGTAGTCCATAGTTAAGATAAGCTCCAGTAAGATAAGCTCCGTTAGCGAACCTGAAAGACTGCATAACTGTGGCATCCACACTCAACAGGCTGGATGCAACATTTAGCAATTATGTGAGCCGATCGGTTCCTGTCTCAAGAATCGTAGCTGAACTTAGTCTTGCCACTTCTTACTAATTTCTAACCTGGATTGCGGCATTCAGTTCAAGCACCCCTAACATTTCTCCTTTCACCGCGTAAAAACCGGCACTCGCACTACTCTAACGGTCGTGGCTAGCGTTCCGATCCGGCTTCTGATCAATCTCCGCTTAAAAAGAGCCCCCAACAGTCGGCTGCCCAAGTGGAAATGCCACTTCAGAGATAGGCAATGACTGGGTTTCATCCGCTTCTATCGGTTCTAGTTGAGAGATCCAAATTTGGACAGCTTCCTCAGCATGATGGGCACGATGCGCCATTTGCGCCATGTAGCCAATGTAATTTCCCATTAAAAAGTAGACCGCTACTAATGCTGCTGCCGAAAACGCCACTAACGTTCCTGCCAGCATCAGCGAAAATTCACGCCGATCCATTGCCTCCTGCATCAAATGCAGCGACCAGGCAACTAAAGCAACCGTTATAGCAAGAATTGTAATCAGCATATTTTACATATTGTAACAGTCACTCAGGCAAAGCGGCCAGATGCTGAGCCAAGAGAAATTTAACTCTAGAGTAAGAGAGCTTTAAAAATTTGGGCTGAATCTACCGAATCTATTTAGCTTGATGCCGATCGCCGACTCACATTGAGGTCGATCGCACAGGCACTTGATGGTCTGCCAGATAAGACTTTATCTGAGAAACTGTTAACTGTCCGTAATGCAGTAATGACGCTAGCAGGGCCGCTTCGGCTTTGCCATCTGTCAGCGCTTCATAAATATGGTGACAATTTCCCGCCCCACCCGAGGCAATCACCGGAATTTCGACGCGTTCCGCGATCGTTCGGGTTAACTCCAGGTCGTAACCGGCCTGAGTACCATCCGCATCCATGCTGGTGATCAGTAATTCTCCGGCTCCCCGTTTGGTCACTTCTTCAGCCCAGGCGATCGCATCTAACCCAGTATTTTCTCGCCCACCTCGGACATAAACATCCCAACCGGGATTTGTCGGATCTGGCCGCCGTCGGGCATCGATCGCCACCACAATACATTGGTTACCAAATCGATCGCTGGCGCGGTTAATAAAATCGGGGTCACGCACAGCAGCGGAATTTAGACTGACTTTATCTGCTCCTGCCCGTAACAATTGTTTAATCGTTTCTAAGTTTTGGATTCCGCCCCCCACGGTCAACGGAATGAAGACCTGGTCGGCAGTTCGGTAGACCACATCGATAATAATGTCCCGATCTTCATGAGTAGCCGTAATATCTAGAAACACTAACTCATCGGCCCCTGCCTGGTTATACACCTGGGCTAATTCTACGGGGTCACCGGCATCCTTCAGGTCTACAAAATTCACGCCTTTCACAACCCGACCCGCTTTTACATCCAGACAAGGTAAAATCCGTTTTGCCAGCATTTGCAGTTCAAAAATCGTAAACATTCACGCCTGAATTTTAACCTTGTACACGACGCTGATACACTGATTTTTGGTTGATTGTCTTGGAGTAGAAATGGAAGTCGGTCAAAAGGTTCGGATTTGTCGGTTACGCGATCGTGTATCGGATGCCGTTGTCAAGCGTCTAGGTCAGGTCGGCACAATCCAAAGCTATAAAATGACGGATGGCAGTGGAGTTGGTGTCCTGATTCAGTTTGACGACAAGTTTTCGACCTGGTTTTTTGAAGATGAGATCGAACCTGCCTCGTAAACCTCTTGTGGAAATACGCCTGATAGAGGACTAGACCGCTTGCGGATGTGCGACATACTGGTTGAAAATGGCGATCCTTGCGCCGCAAGCATCGCTATTGCAAGAAGTCTAGGTAGAAATTACTCATGGCACTGATCTTGACATTTTTAGGCAAAGGCGGCGTCGGTCGGACTACCATCGCGATCGCGGCAGCCAAACGGCTGGCTAGTCAGGGTAAACGGGTTCTTCTGGCCAGTCAGTCGCCGGGACCGGCCCTCGGCGTCATGCTTGGAGCAGCAAGTTTAGGGGTAGACGCTCAAGAACTTGCTGCCAATTTTCATGTGGTGCAATTACACACCGCCACCTTATTAGAACGCAGTTGGGACGAACTGAAAAAACTGGAAACCCAATACCTCCGCACTCCGTTCTTCAAGGAAGTGTTTGGGCAGGAATTAGGCGTATTGCCAGGAATGGATAGTGCACTGGCTCTAAACGCCTTGCGGGAATACGATGCCAGCGGTCAATACGATGTGATTGTGTATGACGGGGCAGGCGACCAAACGACTCTACGCATGTTAGGAATGCCAGAAATTTTTAGCTGGTACCTGCGACGTTTCCGACGCGTGTTTGCCGACTCGGATTTGGGTAAAACGGTGATGCCACTCTTACAGCCGATCGCCAGCACAGTGCTAAATGTCAGTTGGTCGGGAGATATGTTTGATCAACCCGCTGCTAAACAAGCCACTAATATGCTGGAAGACGGTAAAACGGCTGTGGCTGATCCAAATCGGGTGGCCGCTTATCTGGTCACTACTCCGGATGAAGCCGCGATCGTCACAGCCCAATATCTTTGGGGGGCCGCGCAACAGGTCGGTGTTACAGTTGGCGGAGTCATCCTCAACCAAGCGGATAGCTCAACCAGTAGCAACGATGCCTTTGAGCCGCTATCGGTTACTACCGTGCCAACACAAGTCGTGAATGATTGGCAACCCTTAATTGATGCACTGCCTAATTTTGATCAAGCGGCTCAGGCACCCCGACCGATCGCGATTAATGTGGCGGAACGGAAAGTGAGTTTATTTTTGCCAGGATTCGATCGTAAGCAGATTAAACTCACTCAGTACGGCCCTGAGATTACCGTGGAAGCAGGCGATCAACGCCGGAATTTGGCACTCCCACCTGAGTTAAGTGGTAAGCCTGTAGCTGGCGCTAAGTTTCAAGATGGCTTTTTAATTATTTCCTTCTAAGGTCGCGATTCAGTTCACCCTACCCTTTTCCTCTATGTCTGACCAGAATCCTTCCCCAGCCTCTGTGGATGCCACTCCCCCAGCTGCCGTTGAGTCGATCGGTAGTCCTCCGAATTCGCTGAGTCAAACCAGTGAGGTAGAAGAGGCCATGATCGATCGCAGCGCCAAGACCCGGCAAATGTTGGGGATGAAGGGGGCGCAAACCGGAGAAACCTCAATTTGGAAAATTCGGCTGCAACTGATGAAACCGATTACCTGGATTCCTTTAATCTGGGGGGTCGTCTGTGGCGCTGCGTCATCCGGTAAGTTTGTTTGGTCGATCGACCATGTGTTGATTGCGGCGGCCTGTATGTTAATGTCAGGGCCACTCCTAACTGGCTATACGCAGACAATTAATGATTTCTACGATCGCGACATTGATGCGATCAACGAACCCTACCGTCCGATTCCCTCCGGAGCGATTTCGATTCCGCAGGTGATTACCCAGGTCTGGGTATTGTTACTGGGTGGGATTCTGGTTGCCTATGGGCTCGATCGCTGGGCCGGACACACCTTCCCTACGATTACCGTCATGGCGATCGTCGGTTCCTTCATTTCTTATATCTACTCTGCCCCACCTCTGAAACTGAAACAGAATGGTTGGTTAGGGAACTATGCTCTGGGTGCTAGCTACATTGCCCTGCCCTGGTGGGCTGGTCAGGCTTTATTTGGCGATCTAACCCCCACTGTTATGGGTCTCACCCTGGTCTACAGCTTGGCAGGATTAGGGATCGCGGTCGTGAATGACTTTAAGAGTGTCGAAGGCGATCGGCAACTGGGATTAAAATCATTGCCCGTGATGTTTGGGGTGCAAAAAGCCGCCTGGATCTGCGTTTTGATGATTGACATCTTCCAGGCTGGCATGGCGGCCTACTTGATCCATATTCACCAAAACCTGTATGCTGCCATTTTAATGTTGTTAATCATTCCGCAAATTACCTTCCAAGATATGTATTTTCTCCGCAATCCGCTGGAGAACGACGTGAAATATCAAGCGAGCGCTCAGCCATTTCTGGTTTTAGGAATGCTAGTAGCCGCTTTAGCGTTAGGTCATGCCGTGGTTTGACACAACATTTCTCTCTCCTAGGATCCATAGACTATTGGTACACCGCTATAAGAAAGTACTAGCTCTAACTAGTAGTTAGACATTACCTGCAATCCAACATCATTCAGGGGTTCGGTTGTCTTCAAGGAGAGTTTATCTCCTGTCATAAAATTATGAGCGAGCGACGGTTCAGTGGCGGTGAGGTCTAGCGTGGACAATTTCATCTCAAAGCTTAAAAGTTTATCGGTCAAGGCAAATGAGTCTAGCTCATTTAGAACAAAGGCCGATCAATCCTCGGTTGAAGGTACAACCGCAAAGGGCGAAGCGACGAAAGGAACAGCCAAGCAACGACGTGCTTCACGATCGCGCCAAAGCCCGAAAATCACGCTTCCACCAAAACTGAAGCAAGTTGCCGAAACCCTGAAGCTGCCGCAAGCGGCGGGAGCGATCGCGCAAATCCCTAAACTGTCTTACAAAGGGCGTTCCATTTATCGCTATAAGCGGTTTTGGTTGGCCGTTGTGGGGGTAGGAGCCGGTGGTGCCCTAGCATGGGGCTATTGGACGATCGATCAAAGTTTGCCGAGTACAGCCGGTATCAAGAATTTTGTCCGCAGTCAAACGTTAACGATTAAGGCGATGGATGGCTCGGTCATCCATCAAACTGGGCCGGCCACGCGTGAAACATTGACCTATGACCAAATTCCGCCCCTGGTGATCCATGCCTTTATTGCTGCCGAAGATCGGCGGTTTTATCAGCATCACGGCATTGACTATCAATCGATTCTGCGGGCAGTCGCGACCAATATTGTGGCTAGGGATGTCGTCGAAGGCGGTAGCACGATTACACAACAACTGGCTCGGATTGTTTATCTGAACCAAGATCGCAATCTCGATCGCAAACTGCGAGAAGCGATGATGGCCCAGAAGATCGATCGCGAGCTGAGTAAAGAACAAATCCTAGAGCGGTACCTGAATCTGGTTTACCTCGGCTCAGAAGCCTATGGAGTTGCCGATGCCGCCTGGGTTTATTTCAGTAAACCCGTGAGTAAGCTGACCCTGGGTGAGGCGGCCACGATCGCTGGACTGCCACCCGCTCCGAGTGAATA
>DATNPU010000008.1:0-27205 GCA_036703105.1 Microcoleaceae cyanobacterium | reverse complement strand
GCTTATCCGACCGTCAGCGAGGCTCACCGGCAGGAGCTGTTGAAGGTGAAGGCTCTGTTAGAAAATGAATCGTAATTGGTTGACTATTCACGGGTAAACGATCGCAATAGCCACTGTTGCCATTGCCAAACGACAGTAGCACCGATCGTGGCACTCAATAAACCAAAGCTCAGGTGGTCTTGTCCGCCCAGAAACCCTAACACACTACTCATTCCTAATGCGATCGTCAGGCCGCGGGCGATCGCTAACATCCGTTGCACGGCGGTCGTGGCATCGGTGACGCGCTGAACTAATTCGGCATCCTTGCCCAAATGTATGGGGGAATGCAATGTGTCTTTAAAAGACTCATACTTAACCCAATCGACTTGGTAATACGTGCCTAATTCGCTATCCCGTAAATTCGCTACTGAATGCAAACCAAACCGTTTGGCATGGGCGATCGCTTCCCGAATTTGCTTTTTCGTGGCGAGCGGTTGCAGCGCTTCAAACACCGATTCCCGATAGACCCCTGTTTTGGCCATTGCAATAATCCGCTGGCTCAACTCCGGAACCGATGGCCGCCGCGTGATTACATTCATACCACCACTATCCAACTCAAACTGCCCTTTAGTATAGTAACCCCGTACTAAAAAAACGTGTTTCCTCCAGTCAGGGCTAGCCATTTATTGATGATTTACTGACTAACGACTATCAGGGCAACCCTGAAAAAGCCAGGATAATGAAATTAATCACTTGCAGATCCGACTGGAGGAATTCATTATGCCGTATGAATGCGAGCTGAGTACAGGACAGCGGATTTATGTAGATTGTCAAGGCAACCAAACGATCGTCACCCTTAGTAGTAGCCAACCCGGACAGCAACAACAATCGAGCTGTGGCTTTCAAACCGGGGCTTGGACGGCACCGCCCCAACTCTTTCAAACTCCTGGTGGTGCCGTGATTAAAATTACCACTGCCCAAATGGAGCCGCTGATCCAAATTCAGGGTAACTATATGGGCATGAGTAGTGATGTATCTGCGATCGGGAATGCTCACTCAGTTCAAATGCAGCAAGTCGCTACCGCCCCAGCAATGTCAATGCCACCCATGCAGCCCATGTCTCCCATGCCATCCATGCCACCGCTGAAAATGGGTGATATGCAGATGACGATGAATCCTATGACGATGCAGATGGGCAACATGGGAATGCAAATGGGAGCACCTACAACATTTACGCCTAATGTGCAAGAACGTCGCTTTTGTAGCCAATGTGGGGCACGGGTGGAACCCAGCGATCGCTTTTGCTCCAGTTGTGGGCATCAATTTTAAGGATTTCTTCCTAATCCGGAAAATGTCTGAGTTGACTTGAAGAAACGTTATTGTTTAGCTCTATTCTGATGCCGTGATCACTAGCGGTGATGGGTCACTGCTGATCGCTGACTGGCGAATTGTCAGACTAATGGTCGGTTATGGCAGACAACCTATAGGGAACATCTACATCCTGAATTAAGTTTCAAGCGAAAATAAATAAGTTTAAGTGGGGAAGTTGCACTAGTATGGCTAAATTGAATCGTCGTCGGCTCTTAGTAACAGGACTAGGAGCAGGAGCTTCTAGTGCCGCCGCGATCGCGCATCACGCTACCGTTGGTACGGATCCAGTGGCCGCTAAACCCATACAAGTGCAAGTTACGGCTGATGCGACCAACATTGAATCCTTGTTTGACTATGACGGTGATGTCGAAACTGGGGGTGAAAATCGGCTCAATCCTCCGATTGGTAATCTCATTCAACCGACGATTCCCTACAATCGCGACATTTCCAAATTATTAATGTTATGTAACCAACTGGCACTAGAACAGTTTCAAGCTGGGGAGCGGGATCCCAGGTACAACGGCAACATTCGCTCACTACCGGGTTATAGCAACGTTCTCGATCGCTATACTCAGACTGCCGCTATTTTCGTGATGAAAGATGGTAGCAATCTACCAGTCGAACTACGGGTAGCTCGGTCATTATTGGGTGGGCCTGGTCAAAATGTGCCTGTCTACTTTGGCTTTGTTTTAAGGAGTGCGGCTCACAATATTGTGGTGTTTCGGGGCACCCAGACCACTAGAGACTGGCTGGCCAATCTTCAGTTAAATCAGGTTGACTACATCCAAGCCGGAGTTAAACAGGGACAAGTCCATCGGGGGTTTTTCAGTCTTTACAGTACCTTAGCGACCCAGACTCTTCAGGCGGTGAACGCATTGGATCCCTCGGTGCCTTGTTACATGACTGGTTATAGTCTGGGGGGAGCCTTAGCCACATTGGCCGTCGCTGATCTGGCTGCTAACAATGCCAAGCTAAAGGATCAATTGCAGCTGTATACCTATGCCTCTCCCAGAGTCGGAAACCCGGCGTTTGTCACCTTCTATGAGAAGCTGGTTCCGAATACCTATCGCGTGATTAACTTGACCGACACTGTGGTGATGGTGCCACCCTCGGAAGTGCGCAATCAGGAATATCGTCATGTTGGCCAACCCTGGTCGTTTGTTTTTTATACGGGAGATGTGGCTCCGAATCATGCCATTACGCTGTATCGTGCCGCGATCGACGACAGCTTTGAACAAAACCGAGTCAGTTCATCAACGTTGTCGCACTAGGTTTGCTATCAGCCTGTAATTTGGGTGGAGCTAGCCTTCTAGCCATTCCATGCGATTGCAGCTATCCACCGTTAGCGCTTGGCCATCCCAGTCAGGTCGATCGTTAGCGGGAATTGTCATGAGCCACCCACTATAGCCGAGACAATATTAAGTTTTATTAAGGCAAGTCGTTTTTCCTAAAAACGGTAGTGTAATATACAGAAAGATAAATCGTTCATCTTCCTTGCATTGACTAAACCCTCTAGATTTACTGAATCAATCTACAGGTTCCCAGAGTAAGGCAAGACGGAAGTAGGGACACTCCCGAAGGAACGCGCCTCAAATCTCAACAGATCTTTTTGGAGGCGATAATGAAACTTTCTTACCGAGGTATTAGCTACGAAGCACATCCTGTAACAGCTAAGGCTAAACCAACTGTTCCAGCATCTGATCTGAAATATCGTGGAGCCAGCTATCGTCGAGGTGAAGCGGCAAAGGCTGAGTCTCAAAATGCCATTTTGATGTATCGTGGCATGTCTTACTCGCATCAACCCACCGAGCAAAATGCGGTTGTTGCCTCTGTTGCACCGAAAGCAGTAGATCTGAAATATCGTGGAACCAGTTATCGTTTGGGTGCAGCGGCAAAAGCTGAGTCCCAAAATGCGATCCTGACCTACCGGGGCATGTCTTACACCCATCAACCCGTGGCTGAAACGGTGGCTGATACCCCTGTAGCACCAGCAATTTCTGTACAAGATAAAGCTCGCGTCCTGACAATGAGTCATCACCGGGCGCTGCGGAATCGCCAGCAAACAGCTTTCACTCGTTCTTGGAACGCTGTGGCGTTTGGCTAATCTGATCGATTCAGTATTCTGTCAGATTTCGTTAGTCAGCTAACTTGGAACACAAAGAGGCACGGTCGTTGATTGTGCCTCTTTAGTTATTTAAACCAGATTGACGGCTTCTTGGCTGAGGGTCATGATCTGCTCAAATTGGAAGTTTTCGGCTAAATTGATCAGAGCTGTTTTCACAGCTTGATGCTCCGGCGGAATGGCTTGCACCAGTTCTATGATCAATAAATCACTGCCTTGAAGCGCAGCGCGATGGAGCTGCTGTAACCAATCCTGAGGCATGATTTGTAGACTGGTACTAGTTAAGCGATCGCGGCTGGTTAGCTCTACCGATCCTGCATCTGGCTGGAATCCTATATTAGTTGAACTAATAGGCTCCAACTCTTCGTAAAGATATTGTGCTCCGAGATATTGGCTAATCATATCTAGGAGTTCAGCTTCCTGAAATGGTTTGCGGACAAAATCGTCACATCCAGCCGCTAGAATGGTCTGCCGTTGTTCTTCAAAGGCGCTTGCCGTCAACGCAATGATCACGGTCTGTTGGGCTACATCTCGTTGTTTGATCTGCCGCGTTGCTTCGTACCCATCCATCACGGGCATTCGCATATCCATCCAAATTAAATCGGGCTGCCAACTTTCCCAGAGCGCGATCGCCTCTGCCCCATTAACCGCTTCAAGGATCTCAAATCCTAACGGCCGTAGCAGTTTTGTTAACAGTAGCCGATTAGTCGCATTATCTTCTACCACTAAGATGCGATAGCTGGGCTGATTAGGCGCTAAGCTAATGACCCGCCGTCCCTTAGCTGGAGACAATTTTGCTTGAGTCTTAGTGGCGGGACGAACACGAATCGTAAATTGAAATGTAGAGCCTTGTCCGACAGTACTCTCTACCGTAATTTTGCCACCCATCAATTGCACAAACTTTTGGCTGATCGGCAGACCTAACCCAGTTCCCTGCTCGGATTTCATCCCAGTTTTGGTTTGGCCAAAAGCAGTGAATAGTTTATCCATTTCACTGGGGTCAATGCCGGAACCCGTGTCGATAATCTGAAAATTGAGCGGCAAGGTAGAAGTAGCCATTTCAAGTGTTTCTGAACGGTCCGAAGCTAGACAGATTCGTAAAGTCACATGACCTTGGGATGTGAACTTAATCGCATTGCTAAGTAGATTGATCAAAATTTGCCGTAGCTTATTCTCATCAGTATGAATAAATTGAGGTACTTGTGGTTCACACTCAAAGACTAACTGTAACCCTTTAGACATAGCTTTTAGTTGCAGCATATCTTTGAGGCTATCTAGCAAATAGTAAAGATCAAAGTCTGTTTCAGCCAAAATGGCTTTTCCAGCTTCAATCTTGGACATATCTAAAATGTCATTAATTAAGCCTAGTAGATGTTCGCCACTGCGACTGATAATGCTAGTGAATTCCTGATGTTTACTGGCCAATTCTGGATCCCGACTCATAAGCTGGGAAAACCCTAAAATGGCATTTAGAGGAGTTCTTAGCTCATGACTCATATTCGCTAAAAACTCACTTTTCGCCCGATTTGCTACATCAGCGGCTTCCTTGGCTTTTTGTAATTCTGCTGACTGCTGTTGCGTTTGAGCGAGTAATTCAGCTTGTTGAATAGCTACTCCTAATTGGCTGCCGATTTGAGTCACCATTTTAATTTCGGCATCATCCCATTCGCGGGGCTTATTGTTTTGGTAGGTTGCCAATAATCCCCAAAGTTGCTTGCCACAAAAAATTGGCACAATGATATACGCTCGGGTTTGAAACCGTTCCAGTAACTCGATATAGCAGGAAGTAAATCCCGCCTTGTAAATATCGGGAACACAACGGTAGCTCACCCCTCGGCGATACATCCCTCCCTGCGTGTCCTGTAAGTAGGTGTCTTGCACCAGTAAGTCTTGGCTATCTAGTGATTTGACAACACACTTGGCTTCGTCCACAGTGACTTGAGTTAAGGCAGATTCGTAATACTGGGCCTGTAGCAAGGGTTGCCACCCCTCGGCCAAGGATTCTGAGACAAACTCACCACTCCAGTCGGCTTGGAAGCGGTACACCACAACTCGATCGCAATTCAGGGCTTGCCGCAGTTCTTGCGTAGTGGTGTTGAAAATCTGTTCTAGATCTAATGTTTGCCGCATCCGTTGAATCACCCTAGTTAGAGTGCGTTCTCGGTCAGCCATCTGCCGTAAAGCCACTTCAGCTTGTTTCTGGTTAGTAATGTCGCTGAGGGTACAAACGATCTGTTCAACCGTACCATCATCGGCACATTGGGGAGCCGCATGAACTAGCACCCACCGCAGTTCTTGGGTAATGGGCTGCCGCATTCCTATCACCATGTTGTTAATAGGCTGGCGGCTAGCGATCGCTTGTTGTACTGGCAGTTCCGTGGCTAAGAACGGAGTCCCGTCAGCTTTGAGCCAAGTTGCTGCTTCGCTAAACACGGAATACTGCCCATCTTCTTTTAAGTTCAGTAAGTCAGCCGCAACTTGATTCCGAATCAAAATTTCAGCATCACTATTCAGTAACAAAACACCGACAGGCATTTCTCGAATTAATGACCGAAACCGATTTTCGCTTACCTGTAAGGATTGCTGACGATCCAACTGAAACGTTAATCGTTGATCAAATAGTGAAGTAAGTAAGGCCAGCGTCAAGATAAATAGGGTAGCAATGCCGATCGCGATCGCTAAGAATGATGGGTCAATGGTGTACGTCGGTATGCTTGGCGTGGACTGCACAGGAAGAAAGTGCGTTGCTGCCATGCCAGTGTAATGCATCCCACTAATTGCCATCCCCATGACGATCGCACTCATGAGCTTTTGCCAGAATAATGTTTGCGGGGAAACATGTTGCAACCGGAACGCTAACCATAGGGCGGCCATTGAGGCGGTAATCGCAATCACAACCGACAAGCCCACTAAACTCAACTCGTACTGAATTACAGCGGGCATTTGCATCGCTACCATACCTGTGTAGTGCATCCCAGCAATAGCCGTCCCCATACAGAGGCTACCGCCGAGTAACAACGTTGGATGCGTCACCGATCGACTCAACAGCCAGAGGGCAATTCCTGAGGCAAAAACTGCTTCCAACCATGACAGCAAGGTCAGAAAGACGTTATAGCTGATTGGCATAGGTAAATGCAGTGCCAGCATGGCCACAAAGTGCATTGACCAAATCCCTGTGCCCATTGCTACTGCCCCTCCCAGAAGCCAGAGCCAACGACGTTGGAGGGCCACATAAACTCGTCCTGCTAGATCCAAAGCTGTGAATGACGCAAGGATGGCGATGACAAACGAGAACGCCACCAGACTAACCGTGTAATTACTTACCATGCTGTAACCTATTTGTTCCATCGATCGGGATCAGCCTGTAGCTACCATCTTACTGACTGCCTGCTTACTGATTGCTGCCATCAGTGATGGGTGTCAGGACAGGTTGGGAGCGTGATAGTCTCCAGATTTGCCACCTGTTTTGCTCACCAGGTGAATTCCTTCAATCTGCATCGACTTTTCCAGGGCTTTTGCCATGTCATATAGCGTCAGTGCCGCGATCGATACAGCCGTTAAGGCTTCCATCTCGACTCCAGTTTCAGCGTTTGTTTTGACCTCGGCCCGAATCTGATACCCAGGTAAATCAGGATCCGCTTCTAGATGAACTTCTACCTTTTGCAAGGGCAGAGGGTGACACAGGGGAATTAATTGAGCGGTTTGCTTAGCGGCCATAATGCCTGCCAACCGCGCCGTACCTAACACATCCCCTTTGGGCGCATTGCCCACTGCGATCGCCGCCAATGTCTCTGGCTGCATCCGTACCCGACCAACAGCAACCGCCTGTCTAACGGTTTGAACTTTGCTAGAAACATCCACCATTTGTGCCTCCCCTGTAGCGTTGAGATGGGTGAGAGGTGGGTTAGCAGCAGGCGGTTCAGAAAAATTTGGCGAAATGTTTGACATCTTCAGTCTATGTTGTTAGGATTAGAGACGTTGCAAGGGCGTGTAGCTCAGTGGACTAGAGCACGTGGCTACGGACCACGGTGTCGGGGGTTCGAATCCCTCCTCGCCCGTTTACTATTATCCATTGTTGGGTCATCCTAGCCATAGTTATGCGTGTAGGTAGTACGCTAAGAAGTAGGAGGCGATCCTTCTTACTAGGTCTTGGACGATTGCCCCAGCAATCTTCCATGCATTGCTCTACTCATACACCGAGCCAATACATCTATACCCACACAGATGGTTTATTACCGACTTGGAAGTGTCCGGTTTCGTCTGTGCTGATTGTGCTGCAACTGTCCGCCTGTGACCTCCGGGATCGCACAGCGCTAACAGAGGCCGAAAAGCAAAAGCTGCGGCAGCAATTTGTGGCCTTTGGGTCTACTGTTGCCAATCGCTTAGAGCAGTTAGGCTATCAATCAGATTTATTTGACCCTAAAACTGGGTTGCCAATGTTGTCTACCCCTGGTCGTCTGCATTTAGATGATGTGGCCGTCGTGCGAGATTGTCTGGGCTACCCTACCCAGGGCCATCGGGGGTGTTCAGTCATTCTGCATCCCACCTGGGGGTCAGCTGTTTATCCTTCAGTCCTGCTGTCTTCTGCTCCACCAGAGCTAGTCGCGTGGGTGGCTAACGATGTAATTAAGGGTGGTTGAGGGGACAGAGGGCGCGATCGCTGCGATTTATCGGCATACCACCAGTCTTTAATCAGAGGGGGTAGCTTCAACCAGTACAGAGTGATGACTAACGGTTCCGCAGCCAGCGGCTTTTGCCCAACAATCTCGACGCTGTAGGATGGAAAATTCCGGGTCGCCAAATCCACAATGAACCGTCTGCCAATGCGTCGCCAACTAGGCTCCTTGCCCCGCCACTGTAGGCGGCAACAGGGCCAGGGCAGTTGTTCGCGATCGAACAGCCGACAACATGCCCCAACAATGCGGTAGCTGAAGTGGCACCCAGGGCTAGAAATAATTTGTCCCGGTTCAAGCGGATGGCATATTGCAGGAGGATGGCGTTTCATCAAATCGTGCAGGTCAATCAGTGCAGGTCAATTATTCGTTCAGAATTGTCTTTTTCTGGTAAAGCTGGTGGATCGCTCAAACAAGGGGGGTACACTGCATGAAATAAGGCAGCACTTGAGGGCGATCTGGCTGCAATTAGGAGAAATCATAGATGGATAATGTACAGTCGGACGTTGGGGTGCTTTCAACCATCGAAACTCAGGATTTGGCAGCACTAAAAGCGATTTTGGAACACGCGATCGCGGATGGCAAAATTTCCCGGCAAGAAATGGATAGTATCCGAGCGGCTGTGTTTGCTGATGGCAAGATGTCAATTGAAGAAGCAGAACTGTACAGAACTTTCATTATCGAGAAATTTAAGCGCGGCGAACTAGAAATTGAATCTTAAGGGGTGAAGCTACGATTTGTCCTGGGCAATCATACCAACTGTGCCGTTGATAGCACGAATATAATCTGTGGGAGCCAGCAGAATTTGGCTCCCACGCACTCCGGCAGAAACGGAAATTACCTCAAAGACTACTGCTAATTCATCGACATAGACCGGATAAGGCTTCTTGCAGGCTAAGGCCGTGACGCCTCCGCGAATATATCCCGTTAATGGCTGGACTTCCTTGAGGGGAACTGGTTCAACTTTGCGATTACCGGATAAGGTTGCTAGGGCTTTCAAGTCAAGTTGGGTATTGCCAGGAATCACGGCGAGTAAAATGCCCGTGCGATCGCCCCGGACTACCAGGGTTTTGAATACCTGTTCTGGGGGCAGGTTGATCTTCTCAGCGACCGTTTCTGCCGCTAAATCATTGGGGTCAACGTCGTACTCTCGCAGTTCGTAGCTGATGTTGAGCGTATCCAGGATGCGAACGGCATTCGTCTTCATGGGGAACAAAAAGTGGTAGGGTCAAGTACAGATCGATCGCTATAATCTTTTGAATCGGCTGTTTTGCATTCAGTCATGACCCAAACATACACTGTAGAAATTCATCATCAAGGGAACGTTCACACGATTCAAGTTCCTGAAGACAAAACCGTCCTTAACGTCGCGAATACGGCGGGTCTGGATCTCCCTAGTTCTTGTACGGCTGGGGTTTGCACTACTTGTGCGGCTCTGTTGCTCGAAGGGACAGTAGAGCAGGGCGATGGCATGGGGATTAGTCCTGAGTTACAAGCCCAAGGCTACACTTTGCTGTGTGTTGCCTATCCCCGATCGGATCTGAAATTGGAAACAGACAAGGAAGATACGGTGTATCACCTTCAGTTTGGTCAGTTTCAGCAGCAGAAATAACGGCACATATTATTAGGTGACTTATGACTACTCACTTCATTACCGCAGAAATTGATCTGCAAGAATCACCCGCAGAAATGCAACGAGCGATCGAAGCGGAACTCCAAAAACGCGGTGAACTGTTGCGCTGGGCCGTTACCGAGGTAGATGCAGAGCGTCAGACTGCGCTAGTTGAGGCGATCGTCACCCAAGCTAACGCTGAGTGAAACGGCCGTATACGGTTTTACTCGTTGTCCCAACCGGCATTGGGGCGGCGATCGGCGGCTACGCGGGCGATGCGTTACCTGTCGCCAGGGCCATTTCCCAAGTAGCAGACTGCTTGATTACCCATCCCAATGTCCTGAATGGTGCTCAACTCTATTGGAATCTCCCGAATGCCCTCTATGTCGAGGGCTATGGGCTTGATCAAGTTGCTGCCGGCCATTGGGGTTTACGTCCCGTGCATCAAAATCGGATCGGTTTGGTGCTGGATCAAGGCATTGAACCGGATTTGAGATTACGACAAGTTCAGGCGGCAGATGCCACTAGAGCTACTCTGGGGTTGGATTTAACTGATTACGTGGTAACGGATGCCCCGTTAAATGTCAGCCTGAAAACCGCCGCATCGGGGGCAACCTGGGGGACGATCGAACGTCCAGATAGTTTGTTACGAGCCGTAGATAAATTGATCCACCAGGCTGGTGCTCAGGCGATCGCGGTAGTCGCTCGATTTCCGGATGATTTAGGTAGTGAAGCGCTCCAGCAGTATCGGCAAGGACGGGGAGTTGATCCGTTAGCGGGAGCTGAGGCGGTGATCAGCCATTTAGTGGTGCGCACGTTTCAAATTCCCTGTGCCCATGCTCCGGCATTATCCCCGTTGCCGCTAGACAGTAGTGTCTCACCGCGATCGGCGGCTGAAGAATTGGGCTATACCTTTTTGCCCTGTGTACTAGTGGGCTTAAGCCGCGCTCCACAGTTGATCGCGACCCGCTCAGGGTCTCAGATGGGTGATGTGTGGGCAGACCAAATTGATGCAATGATTCTACCCGAAACAGCGTGTGGTGGAAGTGCTGTATTGAGTTTGAGCCAATCTTCGACTCGGATCATTACGGTGGCGGAGAATACGACTACCCTGGAAGTGACGGCGGAGCAGTTAAATATTCCGGTGCAGCGAGTCCGGTCTTACCTGGAAGCCATCGGGGTTTTAGTGTGCGATCGTGCCGGGATTAGTCCTTCGGCCCTGAATCCAAGCATTACTGCTCTCCAGGGTTTGGTAGATTGGTAGTGGTTAAAGTATCGATACTATTACTTAATTAAAATAGTGGCAGAAACAAATCCCGATTCTCCTGAACTGGAACCCCTGACCCGCACCCAGGTATTGATTGCGATGGGGGTGACTGCCATCGTCCTCCTGTTGATTACGAAGCTGTGGATTCAGTTTGGTGATGCTTACGTGCTGCCATTGGGTTGGTCAGGGCTAGCCGTGTTGGAAGGATTAGGTCTGGGGGTAGGAATTACGCTGGCCAGTTCCCTGATTTATACTGTTTGGCCAGGCTATCGTCGCAGCGCTGACTACTACCTGCAACTTGTGCTGAAACCATTAGTGCTACCCGATTTGATCTGGTTAGGGCTGCTACCCGGCTTAAGTGAGGAACTGCTGTTTCGGGGAGTGATGTTACCCGCGATCGGACTGAATGTAGAAGGACTCATTTTTTCCAGTCTGTGCTTTGGGGTATTGCACCTCAGCAGTCCTCGCCAATGGCCTTATGTGGTGTGGGCAACAACGATCGGGGCGGTATTAGGCTTGAGTGCGATGATGACCAATAACCTGCTTGTACCGATCGTGGCGCATGTGGCGACGAATTTGATCTCCAGCAGTTTGTGGAAATGGAGTGATCTTCGCCATCATGGAGTCCCAGATTAAATGGGCTATTCTTCGTCCCACAGGGATTGAGTGTAGCCTAGTTTAGTGGCGGCATCCCGTTCATCAGATGTTAAATCTTCCCAATAGCGATCGTCGGAATCCGGGGCATCGGTTTCTTCTTCCCAGCTATCTTCATTCCAACCTAGCGCTGCCCATTGGGCTTGTTCCGCACTATTCATATCTGCCCAACTTAACTCATCCCAAGCTGCACTGGGATCGCCCTTAACATCACGAATGGTTGCCATGCATTACCTCTTGGATCATACAAAACAAAATTTTGGATTAAATCGGTAGCAGCACTCGCTGCACTAATCCTCTACGCATAGTAGTCGGAACTGCCAGTATTAATGTAGTCCAGTGTCTTAATCGTTACCTAATTTAATTTGCTTGAAGCATTTCCTGACGCTGGCGGGAATAATCGGCGGCTTTAGCCACATCTCCTAAGGCAAAGTAGGCCACTTTCAGACTACCCAGTACCTGTTCCTCAACGCGATGATCCTGCATCCTCCGCGCGATCGCTAAACGCTGTTCATAGTAGTCGATCGCTTTAGCATAGTTGCCTAAAGCATCGTAAGCTACCCCAATGCTGCCCAACGCTTGTTCTTCGCTACGCGAGTCATTGATTTCTTGTGCCACCAGCAATCGTTGCTTGTTATAGTCGATCGCCCGGTGATAGTCTCCCAGGGCATAGTAAGTATTACCCAGGTTGCGGAGAATTTGACCTTCGGTGCGGTAATCATGCACTTCCCGGGCCAGAGCCAACCGTTGTTGATAGTAATCGACGGCTTTCGTGTAATCGCCCAGGGCATAGCAGGCATTACCCAGATTCTTGAGGATCTGTTCTTCGACGCGATCGTCTCCCACTTCTCGGGCGATGCTGAGACTCCGTTCTTCGTAGTGAATTGCGATCGCGGCATCCCCTAAGGCTTTGTACGCCAGGCCTAGATTATTCAGGGCAGCCATTTCGCCCCGGCGATCCTGAATTTCTTGAGCTACGGCCAGGCTTTGCTGCTGATATTCGATCGATTTTTCCATCTCCTTCAGATGGCGATAAGCATTACCTAACGTGGCCAGAATTTTAATAATATTGCGGCGATCCTGAACTTTCTGGGCGATCGTCAATGCAGACTGGGAATACTTAATCGCTTTGGCATAATGCTTCATGGTGTAGTAAGTCTGGCCTAGGCTACTCAACACCCTGGCCTGACCTGCCTCATCGCGAAGCTGCTGATAGAGCGCATACGCTTGCTGGAACGATTCTAGAGCCGTTTCAAACTGGTTGGCTTGGTATTGCTCATAGCCTTGGTTGAGTAAGCGTTCGGCAATGACCAACGGAGTTTGCAGCGGATGGGCGATCGCCCCCGCCGAAGTGGGATCGTCAGGAAAGACGGTTTCGCGAGAAACAACCGAAAATTCGGAACCTGCTTTGGGCAGACCATCAGACGGTTCAGGCATGGGAGACTGAAAGCAGTTATCCATATATGTGTGCCTCTCACTTCACATGGCTCAACTGGGTTGTTCCAGAAGGAGACGTTAACCCGTTCTAGTACAGACTATCCTTTCTAGTGACTTGGGGAACTCAGTAATCTTTCCAGCTTTACCACGGGAGTCTTAAACGGTTATCCGTATTCTCCCTAAGAATACAGAGGAATGAGCTACGGATTATCGGAATAGTTCAAGGGGTTTTAGGCAAGATGGCTGAACGCGAATGGACAAATGACTGACCCAGAGTTTCGCTAGAATGGGAAATTGAATAATTGAAATTCTATGCAGCCCTGATCCATGATGCTTAATGGCTAGACTAGCGAAAATACGGGATCTAATTTGTAAAATTTCGATGTAGCAATGAGCACTACTGATGAATTTATTCGCCCACGACAGTTGCTGGCCCAACTAGAGAGATATGGGGAGCCGTAAAGTATTTCTGGGCAACGGCTTGGGCAAACTCAGCGGTGGTTGCTGTCACCTGCTCCTGGAAGATGGCGTCAAAGTGAATTCCTAACTTGAGAGTTTCATACCACCCAAAAATTTGAGCGATTTGGGCGTTTGTTTGTTTGCCCAAAGCATACTGGCCCAGGAGTTTATTCTTGGCGGCTTCTAATTCTTCCTTCGTTAGCGACTCTGTTTGTAGGCGATCGACTTCGTACTGTAAACCCTCTAAAGCAATCTGAGTATTTTCGGGAGCGGTGCCCATATAGGCCACGAATTGGGCGGGATACAACCGGGTGGTGTAAAACGCTGAAACTTCATAGGCGAGGCCCCGCTTTTCTCGCAGTTCCACAAACAGACGGCTAGATAAACCATTGCCCAGGTAAGTATTGAGTAACTTCAGGGCAGAATACTCCTGGGTGCTGAGGGGGATCTGAGTTGGATCCGGAGTTGTCCCAATTCCTGGAGCTAAATAACCCAGCATGATAATTGATTGCTGGGTTTCTTGAGCGATCGCCTTACTTAGAGGCTGGGTCACAACGGGAGGGGGTTCCAAGATCGGGAGGGGCTGATCTGGCGGTTGCCAGTCGCCGAAGATGTGTTGAATTAATGTCACGGCCGCATCCGCTTGAATTCGTCCTGACAAGCTGATCACAATATTATCGGGACGAAAGTGGGTTTGATGGTAATGGTGCAAATCCTCTGATTGCAGTTGGGCCACAGAGTTGATCGTTCCCAATCCTGGCAAGGCATAGGGATGCTCCCCATACATCATCCAGCGCAACTGATCGAACGCGATCGTAAATGGTTGTTCCTGCTGCGAGCGAATCGCCTGTAAGGTCAAGCGGCGTTCTAGCTCTAGTTCTGACTCGGGAAAGGTCGGCGATTGTAACAACTCACTGGCTAATTTCAAGATGGCTTCAAAATCCGAAGATACTGTCTTCAGACTCAGTAAAAAGTAATCTGTGGTTGAATCAGTGCTGAGACTAGCGCCAACCGACTCAACCTGTTCAGCAATTTCTAGGGAAGATAAGCGTTCTGTGCCCTTAGTCAATACGGCGGCAATCAGATGGGATAGCCCTGCCTGATGCGGCAATTCCCATCGGCTACCTGCTCGAACGAAGATACGGGCGGCAATAATGTCTGCGGTGGGATTTTCAGCCACCAGCAGGACGATGCCGTTATCTAGAACTGTCCGGTGAATTGCCTGAAGCTGCTGAGAGTACGTTGAGCCAAGAGTCACGAAATTATCCTTCAATTAATCAGCAAAAGTGGTGCCAGAGAGTGGAGGGAGTCCAGAAGTAGACTGAGCAGAGAGGTGATTGGAGAGATAGGGGCTGAACAGCAAAACTCTACTCTACAGTGACTTCCTCATCTTCTTCATTGCCTCGATCGAGGCCATTCCCCTCCCATTATGTTGGTCGAACTACTACAGCGGCGTAGTGATAGGGAGATAAATACTGCCCAGCTAGACGTTGCAGATCCTCCGATCGTAGCGCCCGAATCTGCTCGGGATAACTGGCCACTAATTCAGGCCGGGCAATGATGCTGTAATAGCCGTATAAACCTGCTAGTTGGCTAGGGGTTTCTGTGGAAAAGGCATGATCGTTGCAGAGTAGCCGCTTACAGCGTTCTAGTTCTGCGGCTGAAATAGGCACCGCTGCCAATTCAGACAGACGATCGCCAATGATTGCTTCTACCCGTTCCAGATTTTCGGGGTCTAACCAGGCAGAGATGGTAAACAGCCCAGATTCGCGTTGCAGCGAAAAACTGCTGGCGATCGCCTGTACCAGATTGCGTTCTTCCCGCAATTCGCGGACTAAGCGCGACATCCGCCCCTCTGCCAGGAGCACAGAGAGCACATCTAACCCATAGGCTGCTTGCAACTGTTCTTCCTGACTACGCAAGGGGGAATCGACTCCCGGCCCCAGCCAACCCATCATCAGCCGCGCCTGTTCCAGACGGGGGAGGCGAAGTTCTTGCCGATAAATACTGGGAAGTGGCGGCTCGGCATCGGGTAAAGGACAGGGACAGGCGGTTTGCAGCGGAAAGCTGGAAAAGTTGCGAGAAATCAGGTCGATCGCGCGGTCTTGGCCAATATTGCCGACGATGACGATCGTCGTATTTTCCGGTTGGTAATGGGCTTGGTGGAAGCAGCGCATTTCTGTAGGGGTGTGCCGCATCAGCAACTCTTCTGTCCCCAGAATAGGACGACCATAGGGATGATGCTGATAAACCGCTTCTGCCAGCGCCTGAAAGGCGACACAATCAGGATTGTCATAGGATTGGCGAATTTCCTCTAACACCACATCCCGTTCGCGATCGAATTCCTCATCGGGAATCGCGGCATTCAACAGAATCTCTGCCAGGTAGGGCAGGGTTTCCTCCAGGTGTTGATCAGCCGTAGTAATAAAGTAGTGAGCATAGTCATGACTGGTTGCCGCGTTGGTCATGCCACCCCGGTACTCGATCTCCCAATCAAACGCTCCTGGTGGCAGGCGATCGGTGCCTTTAAAAATCATGTGCTCTAGGAAGTGGGCCATGCCGCACCAGCCGTCAGGTTCGGCGATCGCTCCTGCCTTAACCCAAACATCTACAGCGGCGACCGGCATAGCGGGCGTGTATTGGTGAATAACGGTTAACCCGTTATCCAGTTGGATCCGACTAGCCGGAAAGGTAGAACAGTCTAAAAGGTTAACCAAACTTGCGATACCTGGATTCCTAAGTGGATATAACCTAACACCTCATTTATAGAGAATTATAAGGATTTTGATGACTACTTAATCCTTACTTAACTCTTTTATTCCACCGATCCTGCAAATTGCGGTTGCCAAACTCAAAATAGCTGTTCCCACCGAGATCGGTTGTCCCACGGATAAAAATCACCGTTCAAGCCGAAATTGATGCATTAGACTGCTTTCAGGGTTAATAACGGTTCTTTATGTCAGATCCAATTTTGGCACGGGGGCACAGTAGTCGGGCGGCCATCCGGGAGTTACAGCGGTTATTAAATCAGAAAGGGGCATATCCGGTCTTAACGGCAGATGGGTTGTTTGATGAGCAAACCGATGCCGCCGTGCGTCATTTTCAGTGGACACATGACTTGCCGCCTGATGGGAAGGTTGGCTCTAAAACCTGGGCGGCTTTGCGATCGGCGCCTGATTCCCCCCCTCATCCTCCTTCGACTCGGCCGATTTTGGGTTATGGATCTACTCATGCTGCTGTATATGAATTGCAAGCACGATTAAATACAGCTGGTGTCCGGCCATCCCTGTTGGTCGATGGGGTGTTTGGTGGCAGAACGCTCAAGGCGGTGCAACAGTTTCAGTGGCGAATGAATTTGACGATTCACGGTACTGTGGATCACCTGACTTGGACCAAGTTATTAGAGGCAATGCCAGCCGCCGTGGTCGCTCGCTCCACGGCCAATAGTTTGGATAACAACAATTTATCTCTACAAGCGATCGCAGAAATGGATGCCGACACCTGGAAGCAAATCACTCAAGCTGCAACTGAACTCGCTTCTGCCTTGCCTCAGGAGCAACTGGGAACCGTTAGTACGATCGATGAGTTATTTCCACCGATGGGAGCGGAAACGGCTGGCGATCGCTCATCCGAGGAGGAAATTGCTACTCCAGAGTCTCCTCCTGTCCCCAAGCGCCCCTTGTTACGGACGGGCGATCAAGACTCTTCAGAGCAAACAGATGGCGCAATCCACACCTTGCAACGGTTATTACAGCAGAAAGTCAACCCACGTTTGGAGGTGAATGGTCATTTTGACGATCGTACCTATCGGACTGTGCTCCACTTTCAGCGCTTACATCATTTGATTCCTACCGGGGAGGTGAATGAAACCACCTGGGAAAAACTGTTACAGCCGGTTGAACATCGTCGAACGGTGGCACCAGTCGTAGCGAGCGATCGAACTGGCACCAATCCGGAGTCCGAATTTGAGCAGCCCTCAGGCCCCGGACAGCCCCCAACTAGACGGTTATTTTTTCCGCAATGGCGGGGACCGCGCACTCCTAAAGGCAGACCCTACTTAGTGCCGGAAATGCGGGAACCAGAAGAGTATCAGCAGGGGCCGATTCACGAACTGCAAACCTTATTGGCGGCCAATGGGGCAGCAGAATTAGCGATCGATGGCTACTTTGGCTATGGCACATTTCAGGCTGTGAAAAGTTTCCAGAACCAGCAGGGCTTAATCCTGATGGATGGGCGAGTGGGAGATGAAACCTGGGATCGATTGGTGGAATTAGCTATGGGACAACGATCGCCCTTCCCCAACCCTGATCCCAAGGCCACCATCACCTTAGCGATGTTGGGGAAATACTATGATCCGAAGAATTATCCCCATCAAACCAGTGCCTTTTTATGGCTACAAAGCCAGATTCCGCCAGAAATTTTTAATGCTTTTATGGCTTACTGGCGAAATCCTAATTAACTGACCTAGTGTGATCGCCCTTCCAAACTGCCTTTTTGCCAGGCGGTCGATTGGCGTTGGGCTTTCATGGTTAATAGTTCGGGTACTGTGACAAAGCGATAGCCCCGTCGCTTTAAAGTATCAATCACTTGCGGTAAAGCTTCTACCGTTGGACTGCGATCGCCACCCCCGTCATGCATTAACACAATGCCACCCGGTTTCGCGTTCTTGAGTACATTGTCCACAATAATTGGGGCAGAAACGTAGTAATCTTCGGAATCCGCCGACCACATGGTGACGGTGTACCCCAATTGCTTGGCATAGGCTGCCAAACTGCCGGTCAAGTTTCCCCCTGGGGGCCGCATTAAGGTCGTTTTGACACCGGTGATGTCATACATCAGCTTGGCGGCATTGCCTAGCTCCCGGGCGGCAGTGGCTTCATCCATATCATTCATCAGGTGTTGCCAGGTATGATTCCCGATCGCATGTCCGGCAGCTACCACTTTCTTGGCGACATCGGGATTGCTTTGGAGTGGCACCCCTACCCAAAAAAATGTGGCTTTAATATCGTTTTGTTTAAGGATATTCAGCACTTTTTCCGTTGAACTTGGCCAAGGCCCATCATCAAACGTGAGTGCAATGACTTTATCCGTGCCGACTGAGTTGACCTCAGAAACCACCTGCCCTTTGTACTCGTCTGGGGCCGTGAAGGTTAAGGACTGCGGTTGAATTGGTTTGGCGCGGGCAATTTCAGTTTTGCGACTTGCCGTATTCGCGGCCGGACTTTGCACAACCGCGATCGGGGCAGACTGCGCCACTTGATCGGTAATTGGCTGCTCAACTCTAAATCCGGTAGCTTCCAGGTAAAGGAACCAGTAACACAGAATGAAACCGGCAAACGCGAACCGATTTAACAGGAAGGAACGCAGAATCCTGAACCGGACTTGCGCCGGATCAGGCCGGTAGGTTGCTCGCCGCGATCGCCGTTTGGCATTCGCCGGGGTACTGATGCGAACAGACTGTTGCCATAAAATATCGGTTTCTCCGGCCATCCGGGCGATCACGCGCACATCTCGAATGGCTGAGGAGTTCAGCGTCCACAAGCGGTAACAAATAAACCGCACGAGGGTTTGGCGCAGGGTCAAACAGCGATCGCGCCGACGTTGATGATGGAAATTGACCCAGATCTTGAGACAACCGGAGCGAGTCGTTTCTGCCTGGATATAAATCCCCTGAGGCGCTAACAGGCTATTGATCCAATAGGCGATCGCCCGAAAATTGCCTTGCCGTGCTAACTCAAGGATAGACGGTTGATATTGACTATTTGAGTAAGCCATTTCTCTCTCAACACCAAATCAATTCCGACAGCTTAAACAAGTGTGATTTAACTTAAGGCAAGTAAACAAATCTGGCAGGCTTCCGGGCTGGCATAGGATTTGGCTCAACCCAGGGCAACCACCGAGACTGGAGGCTCGTGACCTGCTAATTTGCGAATCGTAACCCTTATCCTGTACCCATTTCGCTTGATTTCGCTCACTATCGCCTACACAGGTTACACGCTAACTGAGGAATTGCAGCAGGAGAATTTCAATTTGCGAGATTGAGAATTGTAAATAGACGGATTAAGCTGCTCCGGTAATCGGCGATCGGTCTTTGATAGACTCAACGATCGAGGCAGATCGGGGCACTCTAGAGCATAGCCTGGGACTTTTCTCAGCCAGTCCAGTTTGAGGACTAGGTTTAGCTCAACTTAACCAGAACACCCGCTAAACTGCCCCAACGATCGAGGTATCTTTACTCCTATCAAGCATTTAACGGATAGTTTTAATCCTATTTCTTTGCAGGAAAAATTCTAATTTAACAACCATTCATTGACAGAGAGCAAACTGATGGCCACGGAGCAAATCACAGTAGATCGGGAGGTTTATGAAGCCATCAATCAGGAATTGGTTAGCCTACGACAACGCGTGACTGAACTGGAACAAGCAGAACCCGATCAGCAGAAAACAGCCGTAGCATTAACCGAAAGTGAACTACGATTCCGGCAAACTGTTGCTAATATTCCTGGGGCGATCTATCAGTTCACGCATCGAGATGGAGTGTGGTCAGTTGACTACATTAGTGAGCGGATTCGAGACATTGCCGGGATTACTGCCGAGGCGATGATGGCAGATCTAAATAATTTTATCGATCGCCTACATCCTGATGATTTAGCTGGGTTTGTCACATCAACCTCGGAATCGTTAGAGAATTCATCTGTTTGGCAATATGAAGGTCGATTGATTCAACCTAACGGTGAAATCCGCTGGTGGCAGGGGTTTTCTAGTCCCACTGTAACGGAGACTGGTGAGGTGATCTTTTATGGAGTAATCCTGGATATTACCGATCGCAAACAGGCCGAGGAAGCCTTATGGCAACTGAATGATGATTTAGAATCTCGGATTGAAGAACGCACGGCTGAATTGTTGCAAGCGATCGAACAGTTAGAACTTGAGGCGAAGGAACGGCAAGAAGCCGAAGTAACGTTAAGTAAGAGCGAACGGCGGTTTCAAAAATTAGCGGCCAATATTCCGGGAATGATCTATCAGTTTCAAATGAATCCTGATGGCTCGATCGTGGTTCCGTACCTCTCTTCTGGCTGTCGAGATATTTATGAAATGGAACCAGCGGAATTACAGCGAGATCCAAATCTGCTAATCCGAGCTGTACATCCAGATGAACGACAATATTTCTTAGACTCAATTTCTCTATCTGCCCAAACCCTGCACACCTGGCAATGGGAAGGCCGAATTATTACAAATCAAGGGCAAATTAAATGGTTGCAGGCAGTGTCCCGGCCAGAGGCACAGCCGGATGGGGGCATCCTCTGGGATGGGATGTTGGTCGATGTTACCGATCGCAAGCAAGCGGAACAAGCCTTAGGAGAAAGTCAGGCTCAGTTAGAACTATTTTTCTCCCAATCCTTAGAAGGATTCTTCTTCATGCAGATTGATCGACCGGTGTACTGGGATGATCTAGTCGATCAACAAGAAGTATTAGATTATGTGTTAACTCACCTGCAAATTACGCGGGTAAATCAGGCATTGCTATCCCAATATGAAGCGAGCCAAGATGAATTTGTTGGTAAGTCATTTGCGGAATTGTTTACCACGAGTACAGTCCAGGCTAGAACCGCTTGTCGTCGGTTATTAGACAACAAACATTTGCATTTAGAAACTCAAACTCAGAAGTTAGACGGCACACCAATTTGGATTGAAGGTGATTTCTTAGGGGTTTATGATAGCGACGATCGCTTAACTGGAATTTTTGGGGTACAGCGAGATATTACCGATCGCAAACAGGCAGAAGCGAAACTCCAACAAACCCAACAGTTTCTCTCCTCGGTACTGAATAATTTGCCGGTGGCGGTATTAGCAAAAGAAGCCCAAGAATTACGATTTGCTTTGCTGAACCCAGCTGCAACAGACCTATTTGGCTTAACTCCAGAGGCAGTACTAGATCGAAATGACTATGATTTGTTTCCTAAGGAACAGGCAGATATTTTTACTCAGATCGATCGTAGTGTTTTAACCAGTAATCAGATTCTGGATATCCCTGAAGAAGAAGTAGAGATTAAAGGGGAAATTCGCATTTTACATACTAAGAAAACAGCGATTTTAGATGAAGCTGGAACACCAGAATATTTATTGATCATCACAGAAGATATTACTGAGCGCAAACAGGCAGAAGCGGCATTACGACAATCAGAAGCGCAGCTCCGGCAGCAGACAAAAGAACTAGAACAGACATTACGAGAATTACAACGGACTCAGTCCCAACTCATTCAAAGCGAGAAAATGTCTTCGTTAGGTCAATTGGTTGCCGGAGTAGCCCATGAAATTAATAATCCTGTGAACTTTATCTATGGCAATTTAGCTCATGCCAATAGTTATACACAGGATTTATTAGGATTAGTGCAACTGTATCAAACTCATTATCCAGAACCAGTATCAGAAATTGCTGATGAAGTAGAGGCGATCGATTTAGAGTTTTTGATGGAAGATTTGCCCAAACTGCTTAATTCTATGAAAGTTGGGGCAGAACGAATCCAGAGAATTGTATTGTCACTCCGCAATTTTTCTCGCATGGATGAGGCGGAAATGAAGGCTGTTGACATCCATGAAGGCATTGATAGCACATTAATGATTCTGCAAAATCGCTTAAAGGCAAAACCAGAACATCCAGCGATTCAGGTGATTAAAGAATATGGCAGATTACCGCTTGTAGAGTGTTATGCTGGGCAGCTAAATCAGGTGTTTATGAACATTTTGAGTAATGCGATCGATGCATTGGATGAACGCGATCGTCACCGCACCTGGGAACAGATTGAAGAACACCCCAGCGTGATTTTGATTACAACTGAATATTTAAGCCAAGATCGCGTAGTGATTCGGATTGCTGATAATGGGCCTGGTATGTCTCGCCAAACCCAACAGCGTTTATTTGACCCATTCTTTACGACTAAACCTGTTGGTAAAGGAACAGGTTTAGGAATGTCGATTAGTTATCAAATTATTACTGATCGCCATCAAGGCAAATTGCAATGTATTTCATCATCTGGACAAGGAGCTGAGTTTGTCATCGAAATTCCAGTTCAACAGAATCTTCGGTAGCATCTGGTTTAGACTAACTCCTCAAACTCTTTCTCAGCACTCAGTTCTCAGTACTTTCAAAGTTGTTGGCTTGATGCTTCCTCCAGATGGGTGAACCAGGCTCATCCGTGAAACATAATTGTCTGCTCCCTTTAGGGGAAGATCGAACTTTAACCGCAGCGCTATGGTAGAGGCATCAAGAGTTTCCTACCAAGCTAACCCATGAGTCAATCATTGAACGATCGGATTTGAGTTTGTATACCAGGCTTGACATCCTATCCGAATCACGTTTGGCCAGTGACTAATTCCCTGTTGAGATCAATTTATTCGATTTGGATTAAATCTCAGTTCATGATTCTGCTAAATCATGGGGCTGGTTAGAAGTCTCCTGAAGTGTTTGTTTGCCCCCCGTGCCTCGATCGAGTCATGGGGGATTTTATTATCTATAGCCCCAGAGCAGCCCTAAATGATGCATAAATTATTTTTTAGCTGTAAGTAATGAATCATGATGAGATGAATTACTGGTGATAAGCGTTGAGTTATGACAACTGCGATCGATGAAGTTTGGCACTTGGTATGGGGAGCAATCTGGCTGAAACCAGAGGTGTTTAAATTGATCAATCAACTGCCACGCGGTTTAGAAGTGGCCTTAGCGGTCACTTTAGTGGCTGGATTATCGCAGGCGATCGGTCAAGGCATCATTCTATTTGTGAATCGGGTCAAGCCGTTACGGTTTGTCCTCAGCCTGGTTATTTCCGCCGTTTTATTTGGCTTTGGGTGGATTTTTTGGGTTTTGAGTACGTGGATTGCTTGTAACGTCTTGTTTCGCTTCAATCCGGCTCTAATGACTGTGGCGCAATCTCTAGGATTGTCCTATGCCCCGCAAATTCTCAGCTTCTTCATTGCCCTACCCTATTTAGGGGTGCCAATCTCGATCACGCTATCGATTTGGAGCTTTCTGGCGTTTCTGACGGCCATGCGCTCAACCTTAGGCTTGGGGCTATGGCAGGCTTTTTGGTGCGGGGTGTTGGGGTGGATGATGCTGCAAGTTTTACAGCGCACGATCGGGTGGCCTGTTGCCAGGGCGGGACAGTGGCTAGCTAATAAAGTGGCTGGAGTAAAGCTGGTGACTGACTTAAAGGAAGTAGAACGTTTAGTAGAGCGAGGAACAATGAATCAGCGGGATCAGCTATAGACCAGCATGGCTAGCAGCACGATCGTCTAGTTTGCGGCTGATGAGCTAATGAATGGCCACTTAAGGTGAGTCTTGATAAATATCGAGTTCATCCACCCGGATTTCTACAGGAGTCCCAACTTCGGCGGGTGGACACACACGAATTCTGGCCGTACTGGCAAAGGGTTCTAAGTAGCTGCCAATCTGCACAATATGATTGAGTACCCGCCAGTTAGTGGCTTGATCGGGACAGTTAATCACTAGCGTTAAGGCGGTTGCTGTTGTCGTCAGATACCACTCACAGCTAATCAGTAAACTCTGCATCACACCATCGCAGGATTCGTAGAAGCATTTGCTCACAGCCGCTTCCAACTGTCGCCGTAATAGCTGATCGAGCTGGGTGACTGTCGCCGGGGGACTATCATCCGCAGGGAGCGAAAATTGATTCATAGTCAGGATCTTGATGATAGGGCTGAATTGAGAACTAAAGGCAAACAGATCGTTGGCATACCGTTCTCTCACCTACCATCTTAGGCGTTACTCCTCGGGAAGTGCTGGTAGATTCCGTCAGGGAATGTTAATTAATCTGGCAATTTTTAGCCTACGATCGCGGACTGTTGCGATCGTGGTTCAAGTTTAAACACGATTGTTCATACGCTCGAGAACATTAGTAGGTGCGATCGTTGTCTTGAGCGATCACAAAGTGCAGCCTGCAACTCGCGATCATCAAAATCTGAGTTGTCCTAATAGGGACGACCATCTTTGTGTGTTAGTATCCATTTGCCATCAGCGGATTGAATGGCTTTGAGATCATCATTGGGATACTCAACCTCATCTCCTACTGTGCGATCGCCCATCTCCAGGTAAATTACGGTTTCTTGCGATCGATTCACGAGTTGATGAGCGATCCCCGTACCCGCTTTAAAGCCATAGCAATCCCCTGGGTTAAGTAAGAATTCTTGTTCTCCTAACACCAAGGTTGGGGTTCCCTCCAGAATCAAGATGAATTCATCCTGCTTTGAGTGGCTATGCGCTAGGGCAGACACAGCACCTGGTAAAAGATGGGTCAGATTAACTCCAAACTGAGTTAGCCCAAAATACTCGCCCAATTTGCGTTTTAATCGTCCTTGAACCTGGGCGGCATAGGGGGCTGGATAAATGGTTTTACCAATAGTTGCTGGCACAGATTGGGCTGAAATGGGTGATTGATTCACACGATAGTCTCCTAGGGTTCGGCCAATGAAATTCTGACAGGTTGAAGACCCGCAGAACTCACACCATAACTGGATTTTTAGATTTCATCTACCTGCAATTGAATGGATCAGCCGAGGGTGTTTTAAGGGGGCTGAGCATGGAGTGCTGAGTACTGAGTGCTGAGTGCTGAGAACGAGTTTGCGGGGGAACCTAGACGCTAGGACTGACGAGAGCAGATCTGTAAGTCTTGATTTTTTAGTGATTCTACAGTGTCTGTTTGGGTGGTGTCTAATGGCTGTAAGCCAATCCAGGCAGTAATTTTAGTTTGGTCAAAGCCAACCGAGTAACGATCGGCGGCCTGCATCAGTGGACGACGAATTAACAAAGGGTGCTGAATCATCAAAGCTAGGGCTGCCGCTTCATCTAAGATGCTGGGATCAACTTCACCTGATTTAATCATGGGAGCTGTGGTGTTAAACCACTCGGTGACTGGCAGGTTGCCAAAAAAGGGACGGAGGGTTTCGGCTGTCCAAGTTTCAGTCAGCAAGTTATGGATCTCTAACTGATGTCCGGCAGCTTGCAGCAGTGTTTTCTGTTTGGTGTTGTTAATACAACCCGGTTTTTCGTAAAAAATCACAGTGGCCATAGATCGTAGACAGGGATGGGGTCAAAAGTGTTTAGCGGTGTGAGTGACTGGTTCAAACTCAAACCGCGATCGTGGTTGAGTATCACCATACAGATGAAAAGTGATAGCAGGTTCATCACCAATAGCAGTGACTTGATGAATAGCCTGGGGTGTGAAACTGATAATTTCTCCAGTGGTGACAACTTTAGTGCCTACGGGTTGGATTTGATTCGGAAAATCTAGATCGGGAGTGCGTTGCCAGAAGGTATGTTGTTCTTCGCCTTTTAAGACAGCGACGACGCCCCAAGTCCCATGATTATGAATCGGTGATGTGACTCCTGGGGCAAAGGTAACGGTTTGTACTGTCAGGGGATAGCCAATCTCATCGTATAACGGTAGGATGGCAAATCCTAACTTCGGATCAGGCTCTAAATATTGAGTTTGGAGCCAGTAGGAGTTGGTCATGAGTTGCCGCACTTTCATCCGAATCTGAGGCAGAAAATCCCACTCTTCTGTTTCATGGGTGGCTTGATCTAATAAATCAACGATTTCCGTTAAGAAGCGATGGAAGTAGTAATGCTCTCGGATCAAGTCCCATTCACGAGCCGAGGGACGGGCTTCACAGATGCCATCATCGTTAACTAGCCAGTCTTTCACATTCATCTCAGTGCTTGCCTTTAGTGGGTTGACTAGATATTACTCATCGTCTTCCGGTGGTCGGGTTAGCACATCCAGCACAGTAGATGCACCAAATTCTTTACGATCGTCAATCTCACTGACTCTAGCGGTAATGACTTTAGCTGTTTCCACATCACCTAAGCGAGCTAACACCAGCCCAGAAGCCGCGTAGGCATTCAGGTATAGCCGAATATTCGGATCTTCTTTGCGGTTAACTAAGATGGGTTTAAGCTGTTCCCAATCTGTGGGTAATTGTTCGGCAGCTTGTACTTGTTCCAGCACTTGATCAGCGATCTGAAGTGCCATTGGATTGTTGTTTTTGTAGAAGAAATAGCGATAGGCGGCGACTAAGACATTCAGATCAGTTTGAGTTTGAGCGATCGCTTGATGAATTAATGCTTCAGAACTGGCAGTGTCTTCCCAAGCATCAGCCGCCGCTTGTAATAAGCGTTTAGTTTCTGCTGGCACATGATACCAAGATAAGGTATTCTCGTCGGTTTTCATAGCTGGCATGAAGGGCAGGAATGTTAGCACTTGGACTACTTAACTGGCCCAAGTTTTGAGGTCAGAGGACTAATACCACTACTCGAATATGCAGAATTTTTTTGAGTGAGCTAAACCAAGACAAGCTTGATCGTCAAAGCCATCAGATTGGAGATGTAAGTTCTAGAAAAATATTAAACCAAATTTTGGGTCATTTAGATTAAAAAAAGTTGATTTCTAGCCGTACTCATGCTCGGTATTCTCATCTTTGATGAATCTATGATGTCTCTCTATAACTAATTCAGGAAAATTACAAGTAAGCAAAGTCTAGCCTTTTTCCGGCTGTCTGAATCAAAAGCCCTTGGCTCGATTCCAGGCTTGATAGCCTTAAAGAGAGCTGGCTAATTG
>DATNPU010000071.1:0-25109 GCA_036703105.1 Microcoleaceae cyanobacterium | reverse complement strand
CAGCATCCTGGTCGATATTCTGAATGCTTACATCGACCCCCGCATTCGCTATTAATGAACCGCTTGCTGCTGGTTAAACCGTTCTAGGATCTGCTGAGCGTAGGTTGCCACACTGGGGTACTCATCGCCATTGAACACCTGCGGAGTCTCATCCGTAAACTTGTCGGGGTTACCGGCATACCACCAGGCAGCGACTCGTTGAATCGCCTCAGCTTGATTGCCCTTGGCATCCACGATCGCCTGTTGCCAGTACTCGGTCAACTTGTGGTCAATTACCATAATCTGTAGCCCCGGACTATTCAAGAATTCCTGTGGCGACACTTCCCGCCCGACAGCCTCCTGGCTCCACTTGGCTAATTCTTCTGGCATCACCTGTCCTAAACCCATCGCCCCACTGCCCGAAGGATTAAGTAAGTGCTGATCACCTGAGCTTTCCTGATCAATAATGGCTTGGCGCAATTGTCGGATCAGGACTTCAGTGGCTTCAGGAGATTGTTCAAAGTTAGCCAACTGGGCTGTTGTGAGTTCATTGGTGGAATGAGATTCAGCGTTGAATCGCTGCCCGATCGCATCGACGGCTGAATCCGTTGCCATCATTAGCAACAAGATCGCCATGACAATTCTCAGATGTAGATGCCCGTTGGAGGTTGTGAGGGCTTGAATCCAATCTTGCAGAATCGGATGGAGGGCATGACGTTGTCGGTTGACCCGAATCCGGCGAACTGAACGGGGTGGCAGACTGACCGAAGCCATTCGGCTGACTCTCCGCACCGCGATCGCGGGATAGATACCGACCGGATCAACGTCTTGAGTTGTCATGCGGCGATTTACTTTAGAAACGCTTCGAACCATTTTGCCACTATTCCATCTAACTGAGCGATGCCTTGGGCTGGGTTTGCGAGTGGCACAAGACCCTGTACCCTAGTCCCTGTACTCTTTACTGCCAACAACCCCATGAATTATTGGCTGATGAAGTCTGAACCAGAGGCCTACAGCATTACCGACTTACAACGTGATCGCACTACCTTGTGGGACGGAGTGCGCAACTATCAAGCTCGCAACTTTTTGCGATCGATGCACCCTGGTGATCTGGCTTTCTTTTATCATTCCAATACCACGCCTCCCGGAATCGTTGGCCTGATGCGGGTTGTCCAAGCAAATGTGCTTGATCCCACCCAATTTGACTCTAGTAGCAAATATTACGACCCCAAATCAACTCCGGCCTCTCCCCGGTGGCAGACTGTTGAGGTAGAGTTTGTTGAACAGTTTGCCGAAATCATTGCCCTCGATCGGTTGCGGCAGCAATTTAGTCCCGATGAGTTGCAAGTGGTGCGTCAAGGCAATCGGTTATCCGTGATGCCTGTGCCACCGGAGATCGCCGAACAAATTTTGCAGTTGACCAAACCCTAACGATCGCGATCGCAAGAATGGCCTGAAATCATCGTTTTTCCAACTGGAGAGGCTAGGAGCGTTGCACGAGTGGTAGGGTGAAATAAAACGTACTGCCCTGTCCTAACTGACTCTCAGCCCAAATTTGTCCGTGATGTTGTTCCACAATACTTTTGCTAATCGCTAGACCTAAGCCAGTGCCACCACGCTGGCGGGAGTCGGAAGAATCGACCTGCTGGAAGCGACCGAAGATGGATGCTAGCTTGTCGGGCGGAATGCCCCGACCCTGATCCGCGATCGCAAACAGAACGTATGGAGTTGGAGTGGGTAGATAGGGCGATGCGGGAATCGCTGGACTGTTGACCTCTGGCTCACTCACTGCTTCCGCCTCGATCACCGTGGCGTTCAAGCCAACAACACTCTGAGGCGGAGAAAATTTGATTGCATTGCTAAGCAGATTGGTCAGGGTTTGCACGATCGCATCCGGCATCACCTCCACCAAAGTAGATACCGAACTCCAATTGAGCGTGATATCAGCGTTCTCGCTCAGCACTGCGACTGACTCTACCGCTTGTTCCATTAAATCGCTGACCGCACATATTTCCAGTTCCAGCGGCACCTTATCCGACTCTAAGCGTTCTAAGGTGAGAATGTCGTTGACTAGACGCACCAAGCGATCGGTGCTTTTCAGCGCTACTTGTAACATCCGTTGGGCGGCGTCTGGATCATCATTCAAAATCCCGGTTTCAAGAATGCCGAGTGCTCCCCGAATCGAGGTTAAGGGAGTACGAAGTTCATGGCTCACGACCGAAATAAATTCATCCTTCATTTCATCAAGTTTGTGGCGATCGCTGATATTCGCAATTTGCACAATTAGATAGGGTGAATTGGTCTGGGCATCTCGCATCACCGCCAGGTTCATCAAGCCCCAGATGCTCTGTCCATGTTTGCCGACAAAGCGCTGTTCGGTCTGATGGGCCGACACTTTTCCAGAAAACAACGGCTCGATCCAGTCTGTATTGCCGCGATCGTCTGGATGCTCAATATCTTCCAATCGTCGTTGGAGCAATTCGGCTTCCGAGTAGCCCAACATGCGGCAAAGTGCGGCATTGACTTCCAAAAAACCCCCAGCAGGCGAAACCAGCGCCATCCCAGCCGAAATCATGTCAAAGGCACCCCGGAATTTCTGCTCACTCTGCCGTAACGCTAGTTCTGCCTGTTTCAGTGGCGTGATATTGCGTAAACTGACTACGACCCCCGCAATCGAACGATCGCTATCCAGATAAGGCACATAGGTGACGCTGAGGAACTGCCGTCCCAGACCTTCTAGCTCAAACCAGCCCGTGTACTCGATCGTTTCCCCTGCTAGGCAGCGATCAAAGCGAGGCCGAACTACAGTTTGAAATATATCTGGCCCTAAAAGATCGCTAATTGGATAGCCGATAATCTCTGTAATCGCTTTGTTATGCCAGTTGACATAGGTTTGATTCACAATTTGATAACAGTAATTGCGATCGATCAACGCAATCCCATCCGTTGTGGCTGAGACAATTCGTTCATAACACTGGAAGGCCATTTCAGCCGCTTTGCGATCGCTGCTATCTGTCAACTGCAACTGCTGCAACTGCTCAGCCATATGTTGAAGCCATCGTAGGGTGAGCTTGGCTAGGTCAACCTGAAAGGCTTGCAGGAGACGAGGCAACGGCATAAACAGTAGTAGAAACCTTTACATAGTATGTACCAGCTCTCCGTAGGAATTCACATCTTTTGTGTGTGGTATAACCCTGAGCGGGATTAATGGGAACAAATATCACGAAATTTCGTCTATTTCTCTCTAAGTCAATAAAATTAACTATCTCTCTACAACAATCCTAAGATGGGGTTGGTACTGCCCTAGTAGGAAAAATTGCTTATTTATTTCACCTAATCGAACTGTTAGCGTTGAGGTCATTCACCGATGAAACGGATTCTGTTTAGCACCTTAATTACACTCGGAGCAACAGTTACTCTAGCAACAAATACCCAGGCTCAAAGCTTCGAGGATACGGCGCGGCTAGCCGAACAGCAACAAGCTTGCAAAAACTATTTGACGCGATCGGTGGCCGAGTTTAACCGAGTTGATCCAGATGACATTCAGGTGTCCCTTGGGCGGCTCGATCGCAATGGTATCGCTACCGTGAACTGGCGGATTAGCGATCGCCGAGCGTCTGGCTACTGTACCGTCAGCCGGAATGGGCGGGTCATCAATTACCAACAAACAAATAGTTCCGGCAATAACTCCTATGCCGATGTTGAAGAAAATTGGGGGAATAAAGTTCGTCCTTTCCCGGCCCGGGTTGAAGGCAATGTGCCGCTGGAATTGATGAACCGACCGACTAAGGGCAGAGATAAGGGAAATGAAATTGCTAAAGTACAGGGTGGTGAACTGGTAAGAGTGACACGCCTGTATCGGGCGGATAGTGATACCACCTGGGCCTTAGTGACGGGAGCCAGTGGGCAGGAAGGTTGGATCAATTCCCGCCGGTTAAAGGAAGAACAGGGATCGGCATCGCAAGTTGAGTATAACTGGGGCAAGGAAGTCCGTCCGTATCGGGCCAAGGTCGAATCGGGCGGCACATTGGAGTTGCTCAACCGTCCGTCTAAAGGCCGTAATGCTGGCACTCAAGTAGCGACGGTTTCTGGCGGTGAGCGGGTGACAGTTCGGCGTACCTACAAAGATAATGATGGGAATAACTGGTCACTGGTTCGAGGTAGCAATGGTCAGGAAGGCTGGATTAACTCCCGAAGAATCGATAAAGACTAATTCCAACTCGGCTAACGGGTTAGCGATCGGCACTCTGCGCCGGGTGCATCATATTGCCTTGAATGTCCAGAATATGCAGGCATCCCGCCATTTCTACGGCACAATTCTGGGTTTACATGAATTAACGGGTGATGAAGTGCCAGCCACTTTAACGGAGTTGGTCGCTACTGGCAAAGTCGCTAACTTCGTCACTCCCGATGGCACCATCCTGGATCTGTTTTGGGAGCCGGATCTGTTACCACCGGATCCTGATCCTGGCCAACAATTTACCCGAGCGAATCATTTAGCGTTTGATATTGATCCAGCGACGTTTGAGCAGGCGATCGCGGTTTTGCATCAGCATCAGGTGCGGATCGATCATGGCCCTGTGAGTCGTCCTACTGGACGCGGGATCTACTTCTATGACCCAGATGGATTCTTACTAGAGATTCGTTGCGACCCAGAACCGATTAAAAATTAATTAATTCTCTCAGGACTAGGATGACTTCTCTTTAGGATCGGGGCAGACTGCAATCAGTCCTTAAAGTAAGACCTTGTAAGCAATCCCAATGAAACGCTGGCTACCCTGCTTAGTCGGATTGGTCTCGCTGGTCACGGTTGGCTATGGTTTAGTCCGGTTGACCGATCATCCCGACAGTGTGATTTATCAAAATGTCTCCTGTCCAACCCTGGATCACACGAAAGCGAAGGGCTTTCAAGTCCTCAGTACTCATCGTTGGTCAAAAGGGATGGTGGTGCTATACAGTGCGCTCTGTCCTACCAAAGATGGGAGATCATCACTGCAACGGGTGTTTGGGCATCAGGTGGTTCAGCGGGATGGTATGAGTTGGCATGTCAGTAGTAGTGATAGTTATGGCACGGGGAGTATGCCGACCTCCCCAGAAAAATTAGTTGAATATGGCATTAGTCGATCGCAGAGTCGAGAAGGCGATCGCTACACGATTCTCTATGGCCAAGTGTTAACACCCAAAGTCAAGGCGATCGAAGCGACCTTTAATAATGGCGTAGTATTGCAACAGTCTACTGTCAGTGGTGCCTTTGCCCTGCTCTCTCCCGGGGCGACGGATATTTGTGAGTTGCGGATTTTAGGTAAAGATAATCAGATTTTGCGACAAAAAGAATTGAGTCAGCCGATGACTCCTTTAGTACCCAAAAATTTAGTCAGTAACGATGGTACTAGCCGCCGTTGCCTACCCGTCTCTAACCAACTGTAATTTTGGCCATAAAAACGGGGATGAGGTGCCATCATCCCCGTTGGTCTACTTACTGAGAGTTTCGAGACTATATCTGAGGAACATACTGCTCTTTCTCAGGTATATCTGTATACTCAGCCACGATTCGACGAAACTCTTCGCCATCGATCGTTTCGCGTTCAATTAACAGATCTACCAAGCGATCAATCACGGTTCGGTTATCGCGCATATAAGCCCGTGCCATGTCGTAGCAATGTTCGACGATCGAGCGCACTTGAGCATCAATCCGCGCCGAAATTTCTTCCGAGTATTCCGATCGCACCATCAAATCGCGACCCAAGAACACTTCAGACGACTGCCCTTCCAGGGACAACGGCCCTAAATCCGACATACCGAAACGAGTCACCATTTGCCGCGCCATGTTGCTGACTTGTTGCAAGTCGTTGCCTGCCCCAGTCGTCACTTCAGCATCACCAAACACGACTTCTTCGGCAGCCCGTCCCCCTAATGCACCGGTGATCCGGGCTAGGATTTGGGCTCTAGAAATCAAGCTTTGTTCTTCGTTAGGAGTGAACCAGGTTAAACCACGGGCTTGCCCACGGGGTACCAGGGTGACTTTTTGCACTGGATCATGTTCCTTCAGTAATGTGCCCACGATCGCATGGCCAATTTCGTGGTAGGCAATTAACCGCTTGCTCTTGCTATCGACTAACGGAGTCCCTTCCATCCCGGCAATCACGCGATCGACCGCATCATCAATCTCCAGCATCGTGATCGCTTCTTTACGGCGCCGGGCAGTCAGAATGGCCGCCTCGTTCAGCAAATTGGCTAAATCAGCACCGGAGAAGCCAGGAGTCCGTCGAGCGATCGCGTCCAAAGAAATTTCCGGCGCCAGCTTCTTATTGCGAGCATGGACTTTCAACACGTCCAAGCGACCTTTGATATCGGGGACATCGACCGTAATCTGGCGATCAAAACGCCCCGGACGCAGGAGTGCCGCATCCAGTACATCCGGACGGTTGGTTGCCGCAATCACGATAATGCCCGTGTTGCCTTCAAAGCCATCCATTTCGGTCAGTAATTGGTTCAGGGTTTGTTCCCGTTCATCATTACCACCGCCAATACCCGCTCCCCGTTGCCGACCGACCGCATCAATTTCATCGATGAAGATGATACAGGGTGCATTTTCTTTGGCTTTTTTGAACAAATCCCGAACGCGAGAGGCACCCACCCCGACAAACATTTCTACAAATTCGGAACCCGAAATGCTGAAGAATGGTACGCCTGCTTCTCCTGCGATCGCTTTAGCCAGCAGGGTTTTCCCAGTTCCAGGCGGGCCAACTAACAGCACCCCTTTAGGAATCCGTGCCCCAACGGCTGTAAAGCGCTCTGGCTTTTTCAGGAAGGTGACGACCTCTTGTAGTTCTTCTTTAGCTTCCTCAATGCCAGCGACATCATCAAACATCACGCCAGTTTTGGCTTCCATCTGGAACCGAGCACGAGACTTGCCGAAGTTCATGGCTTGACCAGGCCCACCCGGTACGTTACCTGATCGCCGGAACAAAAAGAACAGTCCACCAATCAGTAAAACGGGGAAAATCAAATTTCCGAGTAGTCCCCAAATGGCGCCATCATTTCGGGCAGGATGGGCATCGAAGCTAATTCCCGCTTGTCTGAGTTTAGAAACCACTTCCGGAGAATTCCCAGGCAGATCGACCCGGAGGCGTTGCAGCCGATTATCTAACTCTGGATCAACGGCTTCTACGATCGCAGTTCGGCCACCATCGTACAGGTCAACGCTCACTACGCGATCGGTTTCCAAATATTCTAAAAACCGGCCATAGGTCATGCGAGTGCTAGCAGTATTTCTGCTCATACTCATTGGAGTGGCGGCAAATGACCCCTGCCAGAGAAAGAACCCGATAACCAGGGCTGGCAGCGCCCATAGCAGAACTGTTCTCCAAGAAAGTTTCATAAACGAGCGTCCCCTCGATGCTGCGACAAGAATAAATCTCTTTAGATATGAATCGCTATGAAGCGACATCTTGCAGTTAAAGCACAAGCTCTAGCTGTCTTCTGTCACCATCTTCCCGGCGAATCACTCCTCTGCGGTGAGTAAAAACTCCCATACAACAAGAGGATCAGGCTGAAAGAGTAATGTTAATTAAATGTAACGTAATTATCAGGATCAGAGCAACTCAGGACGGGAGTACCTACTGGGAAGGGCTGGAAAAGCTGAAGAGGATGGAGGTGCAGGAATTGTGATGGGGGAGGAAGTTCAGTACGGCAACAAAAAAGGGCGAGATGACTCACCCTACCTGAAAAATTGTGGCGCAGTTATTCTCAGAATTGGTTCTGGTTAGCGGTCTTCTGTGAAGCGTAGGGTGTAGTTGGGAGAGTGGTTCTTTTTATAGGAACTGACCCAAACGGAGTAATCTCCAGGTTGCCATTGTCCGGCGATCCCAGGATTTTTACCGTTAAAGTCGTCATTGCACCACACTCCACCAGGCCCTTTGATCACCAGAGCTGTGTCTTCGTCACTCTCGACTTGCAGGCTGAGAGAGTTGAAAAATTTGGTGAGTTTGAGAACATGATCAGGATTGGTGCTAACAAATCCAGAACACGGACCTGTTTGAGTATCGCTAGTACCCGCGATCGTGCTGGCTGCCATATCGCCGCCGCCCACTCCTGCGACTTGTAACGGGTTGGGAGAAAATTGGGGAGCGATCGTCACCTTGGCCGGTTGGGAGTGGGCCACCTGAGATTGGGTGGTAATACTGGTGAAAAGTGCGATTGCCGCGATCGCTAACCATTGCGGTGATCGGCGGAGATTGAATCTAAGATGATTCATTGTGACCATGACTCATGCACTGTTGACTGTTGTTAGTAAGGACGTTGGTAAAGCTGCAGAGTTCCAGCAATCTGGACTGTTCAGTCATTTAGCGTTCAGAGCATCACCCTAAACTGAAATCTACGTACGCAGAAATTTAGCTGGCTGAACAGTTCCAGTCTCAGGATGATTAGTCCTTATTTTGCGATCGCTAGAGCGTTTTGTAACCGATCGCGATCCCAACCTTTTTGCTGTAACAGCAGCCAGGATTGGATTAAGTCAGGCCCACGGGTATCACCTGTCAGGGCAACTCGCAAAATTGGTTTCAGTTGACCTTCTTTGCGTCCCAGATCCTTAGCGACCTGTTTTAACAGGTTGGCGGCACTGGTTTCATCTAAGGACGGTTGTTGTTGGGTGGCCTCCAGAATGCCTTGCACGATCGCGGCTGATCCATCCTGTTGCAGTTTCTTGGTGGCTTCTTCGGTAAATTCCACCTCAGATATAAACAGATAACGGCTCATGGCAACGGCATCGTCTAAGCGCGTCAAGCTTGGGGCAATGAGTGCCGTTAATTGTTCTAGCCAGGGCCGTTGTGCAGTCCAATCGGTGGTAAATCCGGCCTCCTGCCAGTAGGGAATGAGTAAATCGGTGAGCTGAGCGATCGGCATCTTGTGGAGATATTGGCTATTCAGCCAATTCAGCTTGTCCCAATCGAATTTCGCGCCCGCTTTGTTCACCCGATCGAAGCTAAAGGCTTGGGCGGCTTCCGAGAGGCTAAAAATTTCCGTCATGCCTTCGGGGGGCGACCAACCGAGCAGCGTCATGTAGTTGCCGATCGCTTCGGGAGTGTAGCCCATGCGGCGAAAGTCGGAAATGGAGGTGACGCCATCGCGCTTGGAGAGTTTGGCTCCGGCTTGATTCAGGATTAATGGTGTGTGACCAAATTGCGGGACGGTGGCGCCTAACGCTTCATACAGCAGAATTTGTTTGGGTGTATTGCCGATGTGATCTTCACCCCGAATCACATGGCTGATCTGCATATCAATATCATCCACCACCACCACAAAGTTATACAGGGGTTGACCAATATCATTGGCAGAGGCAGCCCGAGCGATGACCATATCGCCGCCTAAATCCCGGCCTTTCCAGGTAACCGTACCCCGGACTAAATCATTCCAGGTAATTTCGCGATCGTCGTCGATTTTGAAGCGAATCACCGCCGTTCTGCCTTCTGCTTCAAAGGCCGCTTGTTGGTCTGGAGTCAGATTGCGGTGGCGATTGTCGTAACGGGGAGCCTGACCACTGGCTTTTTGGGCTTCCCGCATCGCGTCCAGTTCTTCTGGGGTATCGTAGGCGCGGTAGGCCAAACCTTGATCGAGCAGCGTTTGAATGTTTTGGCGGTAAATATCAAATCGTTGCGTTTGATAGATCGGGCCTTCATCCCAAGTTAGCCCTAGCCAGGTCAGCCCTTCCAGAATGTTATCGGTGTATTCGGGGCGCGATCGCTCCAGATCGGTGTCTTCGATCCGCAGGATAAATTTGCCGCCATTATGACGGGCAAATAGCCAGTTAAACACCGCCGTTCGGGCGGTCCCGATGTGCAAATTTCCAGTCGGACTGGGAGCAATGCGAACACGAACAGTCATAAACCAAAGGTGACGGGTAAACGTTTAACGAGGAGGCAGAATTGCCCTGATCCATTCTCGCCTTTAAGCGTCGATCCGCAAACCTTACTCGATCATTACGGGTTTTGGTATCCCAACTGCTTCACCTGAATGATACGTCGGTGGGCATAATAAGTCCGAGTGCTAAATTAAGTTGCTGGTTGCCTGCGTCTACCGGATTGAGTGTTACCTATCCATCGATCGTCACCTTACTGTTCTAATTACTGCTATGGAAACCGCTCAGCGAATGACTCGGACGGCCCTGCGCCAGTTTCGGTTACGCACGACTCTAGTTGTCCCATTTGTTGTGCAAATTGTGGCGGCAGTCAGTTTAGTCGGGTGGCTGTCATTCCGCAGCGGGCAGCAGGCGGTCACGGATTTGGCCCATCAGTTACGGAGTGAAGTGACAGCACGGGTTCGCGATCGCATTGCGGATTATGTCAGTGTGCCACCTCTTGTAAATCAGGTGAATGCTGATGCGATCGATCTAGGCATATTAGATTTTCAGAATATTCAGGCCGCAGAACCCTATTTCTGGCGACAAGTTCTGGCCTATCAAGCGATCGGCTATGTCGGTTTTGCCAATGAACAAGGGCAATACAGTCGGGTGGGTTGGATTAATCGCTTCTCCCCAACTGAGCGGCCCCAGGTGGCGGAGCAATTAAACTTTGGTATCGGCGACTTAGATTTGTACGATCTGGATCAGAACGGGAAGCGGCTGCGGTTTGCGAAAAGTGTGCCGAACTATGATGTCCTCAAGCGTCCGTTTTACACGGTGGCTGTGCAGCAGCGCAAACCTGCTTGGAGCGAGATTTTTATCAATATCACGAATCCCACGCTGCAAATGAATGCCAGTCAGCCGTACTACGATCGCGACGGCAATTTGTTGGGGATTCTGACTTGCCAGATGAGTTTGAACCAGATCCGCGACTTTCTTAGTACCCTGAAAATTGGGCGGACTGGACAAGTTTATATCGTGGAACCAACGGGCAATCTAGTGTCCACCTCGCTGAAAGACCAACCGTTGTGGAAGAAAGTTAAGTCAGATCTGGTAAGAGTGCGAGCGATCGACAGCCAGAATCCCTTGATGCGCTCGAGCTTTACGTTCCTCAGTCACCAGTTCAATAAGCTGGAATCGATCCGGCAAGACTATCAGTTAGATTTTGTGACAGCGGATGGCCAACGGCAATTCCTGCAAGTGTCGCCGTTTACGGACAAGCAGGGGTTGAATTGGTTGATTGTGGTAGCTATGCCCGAATCGGATTTCATGCAGCAAATTATTACTAATACCCGGACTACGGTGGTGTTGTGTTTGCTGGCCCTAGCTGTCGCGATCGTGGCGGGGTATTACGTGGCTCGTTGGATCAGTGTCAAAATTCTGAAGCTGGATCAAGCGGCGCAGGCTGTGGCGAATGGCGATTTTGCTCAATCTGTCAAAGTGACTGGTAGGCTGGCTAGCGTGATTGAGTTAGAGAACCTGGCTAACTCGTTTAATAGCATGACTCGCCAGTTGCAAACCTCTTTTGAGTCTCTAGAGCAGCAACGCAATTCTTTTGCCCGATTTTTCCCATCAGAGTATTTGAAATTTCTGAAGAAAGCGGATGTCACGCACGTGGAATTAGGCGATCATGCTAGTAAGGAAATGGCCGTGATGTTTTCCGACATTCGTTCGTTTACGCCAGTAGCGGAGAAAATGACTCCGCAGGAAAGTTTTAATTTCGTCAATACTTACTTAGGACGAGTCAGCCCAGAAATTCGTAACTACAACGGCTTTGTCGTCAAGTTTATGGGCGATGGCATGATGGCGGTGTTTCCCGATCGAGCTGATGATGCGGTTCAAGCCGGGATTGCTCAATTTCGCCAACTACAACAATATAACCAGGAGCGAGAATCACAGGGGCTCCTGCCGATCACGATCGGGATGGGGCTGCACTTTGGCCATGTGATGGTGGGGATGATAGGCGAAAACAATCGGGTACAGGGTGATACGCTCTCCGATAATGTCAATCTCACCTCTCGATTGGAAGGTTTAACGAAGTTTTATGGGGTGTCTCTGCTGATTTCTGCCGATCTATTACATCGGTTAGTAGATCCCGATCGCTACCAATTACGATTTTTAGATCGAGTAATTGTCAAAGGTCGGAGTGAAGCGATCGCCATTTACGAAGTGCTCGATGCGGACGTTGAAGCGAATCGCCAATTAAAATTGCAAACGCTGGTGGAGTTTGACCAGGGAGTGCAGCATTACCGCGACTGTAATTGGTTAGAAGCCCGTCAGTGCTTTGAGCAGGTGCTCACGATTAATCCGTTGGATAAAACGGCTAGCCTCTATTTGCAACGAATCGACTACTTGCGGGAGCAAGGAATTCCCGCTAACTGGAATGGAGTTTGGACATTTACTGAGAAATAAATCGGGACACTAGTCTTTATATTCTCGGTTTACGAGCGGTCAATAAATAAGCTAATGATTTTATATAGTTTTAGAATAAAAATATTAAGTTGAGCCTACTGAGTAGATCATCAATAAATTTCTATGCGATAAATAAAATATATTAAACAAGTATATATTGATACTCGATCGTGATGACAAGTTGCTGGTTCCAACGCCTTCGCAAACCCATTTCTCTCCGATTGGCTTTGGTGCTTCCCTTTGTTTCGCAAACTGTTGGCACAGTGGCACTGGTTGGTTACCTTTCTTACCAGAGTGGGCAACAGGCAACGGAAAATTTAGCGAATCAATTACTACAGCAGACTTCAGAACGGATTATCGATCGACTCAATAGCTACCTGCATACGCCTCAGCAGATTGTTGCTGCTAATCGGCTGGCTGTGGAGCAGGGAACATTAAATCTGACTAACCCTGAACAAGTACGACGGCAATTGTGGCAGCAGATCCTCTTAAATCCAGCCCTGACTGCTAATGGATTTTGGAGTGAAGCGGGAAACGCGATTAGTTACCTGCGAATTAGTTCAGATGATATCAGGACACGGTCTGAAAAAGTGTCGGGTCAAACAATCCCGCTCAACGCCGTGTTATTCAATGAAATTAAACCTAATCAGCGACGCTATTTTCGGACTGACGCTCAAGGGAAGCCAAGCAAGCTGGTTTATCAACTGAATGATGACTTTCGCACGATCCCCTGGTATCGGCAGGCGAAAAGGATGCGCAAACCAGGGTGGACTTCCATCTCTCTATCCCGGGTAATTCCTGTATTACAAATATTTGCCATTACTCCTGTAGCTGACACAGCCGGCAACCTGCAAGGATTTTTCACAGCGAACTATGTGCTATCTGAAATTAGCCGGTTTCTCAATCAGCTTCGGTTTTCTGCGACCGGGCAGGTTTTCATCCTGGAGCGCTCGGGCGACTTAGTGGCAACATCGATTCCATCCGAAGCGGCGGGCTTGCGGCAGATCAATGGGAAACCTGTTCGCTTGTCTGCTTTCAACAGCCAGGATCAGCGAACGCGGGAAATTGCTCAGCAGCTAATTCAGCAATTTGGTCATCTGGATAGCCTGAAGCGAACTAGACAACTGAGTTTGATGGTTGCGGGTCAGCGACAGTTTGTGCAGGTTACGCCCTACCAGAACCAAGATGGCTTGAACTGGCAAGTCGTTTTGGTGATCCCAGAATCGGATTTTATGGCAGAAATCCAGCAGAATAAACAGAATACAGGGTGGCTCTGTCTGCTGGCGTTAGGGGTTGCGATTGCGTCGGGGTTAACCATTGCCCACCGTGTTTCGGGGCGGATTGCTCAAATGGAGCGAGCCAGTCAACAACTGGCAACCGGAGACTTAACCCAGCAGTTGCCAACGGATAGCTCGATCGTGGAAGTCCAAGGACTGGCAACGTCATTTAATCGGATGGCAGAGCAACTACGGCAGTTGTTCCAGCGTCAGGTTGAAGCAGAAGCGACCCGCCAGAGCGAAGCCCGCTTCCAACAACTTGCGGCGGCTGTCCCCGGTATGATCTATACCTATACTCAGTATCCCAATGGTTCCCACGGATTTGAGTATGTTAGTTCATTTAGCCAGACTATTTTGGAACTGGAGCCAGAGCAGATCATTGCTGATGTGAATGCTGCTCTAGATCAAATTCATCTCGACGATCGCCCCAGTCATCATGCTGCTGTCATCCATAGTACACAGACCTTAGAGCCGTTTACCTTTGCCTTCCGCAACATTACGCCGTCTGGGCAACTAAAATGGCTGGAAGCGAGTTCTCGCCCCCTGCGCCATCAGGACGGTACACTCACTTGGTATGGCATTTTGCTAGATGTGAGCGCTCACAAGCAGCTAGAACAGGCACTCCGACGCTCTGAAGCCAAAATCAGAGCAATTCTGGATAGCACGATCGCGGCAATTGCGAGCTTTCGAATATTTCAGGATGGGGACTGGCAAGTTGATCATGTATCGGCAGGGTGTGAACTGCTTTCGGGGTATAGCTCCGAAGAGTTAACCCAACACAAGGATCTATGGATTAATCGGATTGAGCCAGCCGATTGGCAGCCGATCGTGGCGCAAGTCTTTGCCAATATTTTTGCCGAACAAACCGCCACCTATGAATATCGCTTTCATTGTCAGGATGGTAGCTTGCGGTGGATTTCGCAAACCAATAATTCCTGCTGGGATGAGACGCAACAATGCTGGGTTGTGACAGCCGTTTCTGTCGATATTACCGATCGCAAACGAGTTGAACAGGAGCTTCAATTAGCGAAAGAAGCGGCAGAAGCGGCGAACCAGGCAAAAAGCACGTTTCTGGCAAATATGAGTCATGAACTCCGCACCCCACTAAATGCCATTTTGGGGTTTGCCCAACTGATGCAGCGTCACTCCCTGCCCTCAGACGATCGTATCTATCTCCAATTGATCCAAACGAATGGGCAGCATTTGCTGAAGTTAATTAATGAAGTGTTGGATTTAGCCAAAGTTGAAGCGGGAGAAATTACTCTGGAACACCAGACAATTGATTTATTCTCACAACTGCGATCAATTCGGGATACGTTGAGCGACAGCTGCGATCGCAAACGCTTGCAATTTCATTTAGAAATTTTACCTGGTGTGCCGCAATACATTGTGACGGATAGCCAAAAGTTATATCAGGTGTTGCTGAATCTGCTGAGTAATGCGATTAAGTTTACGGATGTTGGTAGTGTTACTCTGCGTGTAGAGGTGGTTGAACCGACTGAACTGCTGTCGTCTCTTACCGATGCAGAGGTCGATCGCGAATCTGTCATCTCCTTATTGTTTCAGGTGAAAGACACAGGAATTGGGATTGCCGCGCCGGAGTTAGGGCAGATTTTTGAGGCTTTTCGTCAGACAGCAGCGGGTCAAGCAGCCCAGGAGGGAACTGGCTTAGGACTCACGATTAGTCGGCGATTAGTGCAATTTATGGGAGGCGAACTGACCGTTGATAGTGTGTTAGGACAGGGGACAACCTTTCAATTCACGCTCCCGATGGTAGCGGCAATCACCGCCCCAAGCCTAGCCTCTGGTCGCGATCGCTTAATCGCTGGTCTAGTGCCTCATCAACCGCAGTATCATATTTTGGCGGTAGATGATCAGTTAGAAAATCGTCTGTTGTTAGTCAAATTATTTGAACAACTGGGATTACCTGTGCATCAAGCCGCTACTGGAGAAGAGGCGATTGCTTTGTGGCAGCAGTGGCAACCTCAACTGATCTGGATGGATGTGCGCTTGCCAGGGCTGAATGGCTATGAAACGACTCGCCAGATTCGGGCCTTAGAACGGGATCGGAAGCTCCATTCCGTGATCATCGCCTTGACGGCGCAAGCGTTACCGGGCGATCGCACCCTTGCCTTGGCGGCTGGTTGTGATGATTACATTAGTAAACCGTTCCGAGCGGAAATCCTCTTTCAAAAGATGGCGGAACATCTGGGAACGCAGTTTATTTATGCCGACGATCGTCAGGTATCATCTGACATGAACCAATCATTAGTCAGTCTCCCGTTGATAGCTGAGGATCTGGCAGTCATGCCAAGACAATGGATGGCTAAACTGTATCAAGCTGCCGTGCGCTGTCAGGATGAGGTGGTGAGGCAATTAATTCAGCAAATTCCTCAAGAGTATGCTGCTCTCGCTCAGGAATTAGAGAAACTAACGTATGACTTTAAGTTTGAAGTGATGATGGATTTAACTAAAGTCTATGCTGACAGCGAATGAAATGCCGGTAAGTTAGCCGCTAAACCAAACAATGACTAGCCGTTTTCTTTTGCAACCTCCTGCATTCCCTCCTGAAGGTTTTCCAGTAGCCCGAAAAGCACCACCTCGAGAAAAGCCACACTGCTAACGGATATTGTCAATTGTGCGTAGGAGCCAATGTGGCAAGATTCTCATCCTACTGACCAAGTGGAATCAAGGTATAGAGGGGCATAGCTGCATGATGGTGTCACTCACCTTGATTAAGCTGCTGCTCTAAGGCGATCAACATTAATTGCAATCCGTTGTGCCGCTTGCAAACGCTACTTGCCCCTCCCCACCTGTCATTGCTAATACCCAGAGAGATTGGTAGTGATGCGGACTGTACAGTTTAGTCAAATATGGATGTCTATGACATTGTTTGACTAGAGTAGCCCTAATTTTGTAGCAGTGCCAGTTCTCGAAGGTTAGCTACATTAGGCTCACTTTGTGGTTCTGTGGCATACACTTCACAGGAGTTATTCGGGCTTTCGATCAGCTTAACTTTGTGCAATTGCGCCCCAATTTGGCGAATTGGGTCTTGCAATAAATCCCGAATGTGAACCGCGATGTTTTCAGCCGTGGGTACTACCTGACCAAAGTAGGGAATATCTTTGTTCAAAAAGGTGTGATCAAAAGGTTCCACTACATAGGTATCTACTGCTTTTTGGAAGGCAACTAGATCGGCAATCATGCCAGTGCGAGGATCAATCTCACCTTTGATCGTCACTTCTAAATGGTAGTTGTGACCGTGCCCATTGGGGCGAGCACACTTGCCATAAATCTCACAGTTCTCTTCGTAGCTGAGGTCAGGACGGGCAAGGCGATGGGCGGCACTGAAATGAGTACTGATGGTGAGGTAGGCTTCCATATCGTTTCCGTAATAATCTGACCAAAGTTCGGGATGTTCAAACAGTTGAATGCGGACCAGAGGAAGATGGGGAGATAGGCGTTGCCAAATCACCCGGGCAATATTTTCGGTGGTGGGTAAGGTGTGCTGAAACTCTGTCCAAACCTGATTCAAATAAGCAAAATCAAGCTGGCTGGTGACTTCCTGCTTGATCACATGCTTCACATCCGACAGGTTTAACACCATGCCATATTCGTCTAGCTCACCTGCCATAGAGACATACAGGACATAGTTATGTCCATGTCCAGGGGAACGAGTACAGGCACCAAATCGCTCAAGGTTTTCGGCATCACTCAGTTCTGGCAGCCAGTAGCGATGACTAGCTGAAAACTGAGCCCGACGATTGATAATGCACTTCATAGGGTTTCCAGGGAAGGGGAGCGTATTAAGTTCCGTAACAAACTTAAGCTTTTTTAAGGATAGCCGATCGCCACACGCTACCGCAGTGATCAATCCTGCTCTATCCTCTCCAGTTTCTACATCTTCCCCAGCACAGAATCCTAGTCTAACTTCAACGCGTTTGCTGGAACTTCATCCCAGGACTCGACAGTGCGGAGCCGTGCTACCCAACCAGCGGCTTTTTGCTCTTCGGAAAGGTTGTTCTTGAATGTCTCATGGCAATCCTGGGCCTGAGCTTCGTCACAGCAGGCAATACAGGAGTATAGAATCCCGGATGGATCAAATTGCTCGTTTACCCAAATTAGCATGACCCTCAATCCTTGCAAGCAAACTCTTGGTCTTCCAGAATGCCACAGTTATGGACTTTTTCAAATCTATAAGGTCAGTCGAAAGATAATCGTTGATTCGGGAGAAGGGTTGTATGGTGGAAAGGTTGCTTTTAGGGCATTGTTAATGCCCCCCTGCTGACATGGCAATCATGAGCCTGAAGAACTTAATTCCATTGGTGCTGTTGATCTTTGTGCCGATCTCGATCGCGGCTGACTGGTTCCACTGGGGAACTACGGCAGTTTTTATTACCTCGTCCTTAGCGATCGTGCCATTAGCCATCTGGTTAAGTACAGCGACGGAGAAAGTCGCCGTCGTGACCGGCCCCAGTGTGGGTGGCTTAGTGAATGCTATTTTTGGCAACGCGACGGAATTGATTATTGCTTTAGTTGCTCTACGAGCTGGACTGGTGGACATTGTGGAAGCCAGTATCACAGGGACAATTTTGAGTGATTTACTCCTCCTGTTGGGCTTGGCGATGCTGACAGGGGGATTGCGTTATCGGGAGCAAGAGTTTCAGCCGATTCTAACTAAGGTAAATGGCTCCTCTATGACCTTGGCTGTGATTGCGATCGGGCTACCGACCCTTGTGATCTGGACTTCCGATATTGTGGATGTTGCGATCGTGCGGAATTTGTCTCTTGCCACGGCTAGTGTGTTGATTGTGGTCTATGGTTTGACGCTGCTATTTTCGCTGAAAACCCACAGCTACTTGTATCAAGTGGGGCTAGCAGATGAAGACTCACCTGAAAGTACTGATGAAACAATCATGCACCCCAATGGGCCAAAGCTAGGGTTTTGGATTGGCGTGTTACTGGCATCCACGATCGCGATCGCCTTTGAGTCCGATTTATTTGTCGATGTCGTGGAATTAGAAACTCAACAGTTAGGGCTAACTCCGTTATTTACGGGGGTAATTCTGATTCCCTTTATTAGCGATGTAGCGGGCTATGTAACTGTTGTGCGACTAGCGATGAAAAATCAAATGGATTTATCAGTCGCCACAGCCACTGGAGATAGTTTACTCGTCGCATTATTTGTAGCTCCAGTGCTGGTATTTGTGGGGCAATTTATTCTAGGGCAGCCCATTGATCTGAACTTCAATCCCTTTGAAGTGGCGGCAATGGCGATCGCAGTTACTGTCACCAATATTGTCAGTTCAGAAGGTCGTTCTAATTGGTTAGATGGAGCATTGTTGTTAGCGACTTACTTAATTTTAGGAGTCGCATTCTATTATCATCCTCCTGCTGGACTGGGGTTGATCAGCGGACAATGATCGGTTTAGGAGTCTGCCAGTTGAGTAGCTGCTAATTGATTGAGGGCTGTCCCTGTAACTCGGCAAATTCGCCAGTCGGGTAATATATCCGCCCCAATTTGTTGATAAAACGCGATCGCGGGTTGATTCCAATCTAAAACGCTCCACTCCAAGCGACCACACTGCTCGGAAACAGCTCGTTGTGCTAAATCAGTGAGTAACATTGTGCCAATGCCTCGGCGACGATACGCTGGCAACACAAACAGATCTTCGAGATAAATCCCTGGTTTGGTCAGAAAGGTTGAGTAAGTGTAGAAAAATAAAATATAGCCAACGATTTGATGCTCTATTTCAGCCACGATCGCGTGAGCAAAAGCACGATCACCAAATAAATGCTGGTGTAGTAATTTGGGGTTACCAGTGACGGCATCAGATAGGTTTTCATACTCTGCCAGCCCTTGAATGAGGTTAAATAAGGCTGGAATATCATCTGGAATAGCTGAACGCACGATCGTAGAATTAGACATACTAAGAATTTGATTCCTACTGCGTTAATGAATCAGATTAGCTCCTATATTAGTTGAATTTGCTGTAGCCAATTCTCCAAATCATTAGAACTAGTAATCGCAAACATTCACATTTAACCTTGAGCCGATCGGGGTCAGCAATATTCATTTTTGCCATTAAAGCGGTCGCGACTGGATTCTGATGTCGCAGAAAATTGCTGCCAATTGAGTTGATTGAACTAAATTACATCAGAGTGAAAATTGAGGATAGTTTGATTGGGAAACTTGGCTGGATGGCAATTAGTCTGTGGTGTTTTGAGAGAGCTATAGGAAAACAGGGCGATCGGGTAAATGGGTAAATCATATTTTTCGTACAATCGGGCGAAATAACGACACATTCGCTTGTCGAAGGTCGATTGATGTTGGGCTTGGTGGTCTAAATGAATTAAGAAAAAGAAGTCCTGGCTTTGCACTTTGGCTTTAACTAACAAATCGGCTTCATACTTTTCTCTAGCAGTGATATCCGTGAATAGTTTTTTATCAAGGAAAGTAATCGAATCTGGCTCTAAATTAAGCCATGATATCTAGTAGAAATAGCTCTAGAAAGTCTGAGAAAAAGGTAGTTAGCAGTTCTTGAAATCAGCGATCGTGATCGATCATGATGCTTGCAACAAGCAGTTAAGTCGTTAATCTAGAAATTGCCTGTATTGTAGCGGAAGGTGTGAGAGGGCTAACCAGTGAGCAGTGCAGTGGATATCCTGATTTTGTCGAATGGGCCGGGTGAGTTGGCGACCTGGGTAAAGCCAGTTGTGCGCGAGTTACGGCAGCAGTTGGGGGACGATCGCGCTCAAGTCCGGATTTCAGTGGTTCTATCACCCTGTGTGAATGCTAGTGGTCAGGAGGCCACCATTGCCCGTTGCTATCCAGAAGTCGATCGCGTTCAAGCCGCCTCACACTTTTTCCCATTTTTACTTTGGGGTAAAACCGCTGAAAATTGGGATTGGCGATCGCAGGGAGTGGTTTTGTTCCTGGGTGGCGATCAGTTTTTCCCCGTCCTCATTGGTAAACGACTTGGCTACCGCACCGTTATCTATGCGGAATGGGAAGCCCGTTGGCATCGCTGGATCGATCGCTTTGGTGTGATGAATGCTCAAGTCTACGATCGCATTCCTCCCCAATTTGCTACCAAATTCACGATCGTCGGCGACCTGATGGCAGAAGCGGCCTCATCTTCCCCATTTCCCTTACCTGCCCCATCTCTCTCGTCTCCTCACCCCTTGATCGGACTCCTCCCCGGCTCCAAACCCATGAAACTCTCGCTTGGAGTCCCGTTGTGTCTCGCGATCGCAGAGCAAATTCATCAAACCCATCCAGAGATCCGCTTTGTCATTCCTGTAGCCCCTACCTTAGACTTACCAGGATTAGCCAACTTTGCGAATCCAGCCCAGAACCCCACGATCGCCCAATTACATTGGGGCCAGGCGGAATTAGTCATGCCTCACCCATCTGAAAATTTGCCTCATCTTAAAACTCCCAGTGGGCTGCAAGTAGAGTTATGGACGGCGTTTCCTGCCTATGAGGTGCTGACTCAATGTGCTTTGTGTTTAACGACGATCGGGGCTAACACCGCTGAACTGGGAGCTTTAGCGGTGCCCATGATTGTACTATTGCCGACCCAACAACTGGAGATTATGCGGGCCTGGGATGGTTTACCGGGCTTGCTTGTCAATCTACCTGGAGTTGGCCGTTGGTTTGCCAAACTGATTAATCGGTTAGCTTTACGCCGAATTGGCTTGTTGGCATGGCCGAACATTTGGGCACAAGCAGAAATCGTGCCGGAACTGGTGGGTCAACTGCAACCGGCAGAAGTGGCGGCTCAAGTCCTCAAGCTGTTAGCTCATCCAGAGCAACTCCAGCAAATGTCTAGCCGTCTGCGCCAAGCCCGAGGAGAACCCGGTGCAGCGGCTAAACTAGTCCAAATCGTGGTGGAAGAATTGAAAGCGGTCTAAATTCCCAAGCGTTGATAAACCTGATCGAGATTCCGTAGGTGATGTTGCGGATCGAAACAGGCCGCGATCGCGTCTGGAGATAGTTTTTCTGTCACTCGTGGATCGTTGCTAACTAAAGCCCGGAAATCACCATTGGGAGTATTCCAGGCTTGGTGGGCATTCGATTGCACGATCGCATAGGCTTCTTCCCGCTTCAAGCCCGCATCCACTAGTGCCAGCAGTACTTGTTGACTAAAGACCACACCGCCATAGACATTCATGTTGCGGGTCATGTTTTCGGGGTAGACCAGCAGATGCTTCACCAGATCAGTGGTCTCTACTAGCATGAAGTGGGTCAAAATGCAGGCATCTGGCAGCGCAATCCGCTCGACTGAACTATGGGAAATGTCGCGCTCATGCCACAACGCTACGTTTTCCAGGGCGGCGACGGCATAACCACGTACCATCCGAGCCATCCCAGTTAACCGCTCCGATCGAATTGGGTTCCGTTTGTGGGGCATGGCGGAAGACCCCTTTTGGCCCTTAGAGAAAAACTCTTCCACTTCTAAGACATCAGTGCGCTGGAGGTTCCGAATTTCTACCGCAAAGCGTTCGATCGAAGCCGTCAACAAGGCTAACTGATTCATGAAGTGGGCATGACGATCGCGGGAGATCACCTGAGTAGAGGCACAATCAGGTGTGAGTCCCAACTTTTCACAGGCCAACGCTTCGATCTGTGGATCAACGTTGGCGTAAGTACCGACAGCCCCAGAGATTTTACCAACCGCAATATCTTGATGGAGTTGACACAAGCGATCGCGGTGGCGCATCATTTCTGCCAACCATCCGGCTAGTTTGAAGCCAAAGGTAATTGGTTCAGCATGAATCCCGTGTGAGCGACCAATCATTACCGTGGTGCGATGCTGTTGTGCTTGATAGCGGATGGCCTGGATCAGCGCTTCTACCTGCGTCATAATCACATCCAGGCTGGCTACCATTTGCAGCGCCAGAGCAGTATCGAGCATATCAGAGCTAGTCATGCCGAGGTGGATGTAGCGTCCGGCATCCCCAACATACTCGTTCACGTTGGTCAAAAAGGCGATCACATCATGTTTGACCTCTTTCTCGATCTCCAGCACTCGCTGGGGGTCAAACTTTGCCTTGGCCTTAATTTCTTCCACCGCTGCCGCCGGAATTTTACCCAGATCTGCCTGGGCCTCACAAACAGCAATTTCGACTTGTAGCCAGGTTTTTAGCTTATAGACATCTGTCCAAAGTTCGCCCATCTCGGGCAAGGTATAACGCTCTATCAAGGGATCGTCGCGCAGAATACAACCTTCGTATTTTACCGAAGATCTGGGGCAGGTTTTGGTCTGTTGCGACGATCACACCCAGGAATCTGAATATAGCCACTAGCCATGAGAAAAAGCTTCCTCTGGGATGAACTCTCCCTCACAGCTAGCGGCCATTTACATCAGATGATTAACCAAAGGTTCGACGAACGTGATCAATGATCTGCCGTTTCCGTTGATCCGAGTTGTTTACCGTTGGGCGTTTCATAAAGTCGCCCGTGCTGCGAGCCAGGTGCTCCATAATCCGTTTCTTGCGATCGTCCATAGGTTGAGAGAGTAAGAGTATTCGTTATCTATATCTATTTTACAAATCTTCACGAACTCCACCCTCTCTCAGCCGAGTGAACTTAGGAGCGTTTCATTAGTCTTCGCTCTGAGGTTTTTGGTTGCCCTGGATCTCCGTCACAACCTCATACATATAGGTTTGAGGCGCCTGGGCAAACAGGGGAGCCATCTGTTTGAGAATCGCTTGATACTCCGCGCTTTCGTTGTGCGCCATTTGTTCAACGCTTTCCCAAAAAATCACTGAAATTCCTTTGTCGGTGCCAGGATCACGTAACAGGTAGGCACCCCGAAAGCCGTCAGTGTAGGTAGAGACAGCTTGTTCGTACAGGTGTTGTGCCTGAGCAAATTTACCCGGTTTGAATTCTCCTACAGCAACGTAGGCATACTGGTGTTTGAGGAAATCTTGAAATTCACTCATTCCCTTTCTCCTAACTTGATGGGCGGGTTGTCCCTCACTATATCGCTAGTCGCAGGACTCTCTGATAGTCGGAGTATTAAGGATTTCGGTAACTTTGGTTACGGCTGGGAAGAGTTGCCCCAACCTAACCAGAGGCAGGTCAGGACATCGAAGTTACATCCTGACCCACACAGATTGCCTCAGGTGATTTAATTCCCGATCGTCAGGCGTTATTCTTCTTCCTCATCATCTTCGTACTCTTCGTCATCCTCATACTCTTCGTTATCTTCCTCGTCCTCCTCCTCATACTCTTCCTCGTCTTCTATTTCTTCGTCATCCTCGTCCTCATAGTTCTCTTCATCCTCATCCTCTGATTCTTCCTCTTCCTCGTCATACTCTTCTTCATCTTCTATTTCTTCGTCTTCATCCTCCTCCTCGTCCTCATAGTTATCCTCGTCTTCCGACTCTTCATCTTCCTCGTAGCTATCCTCAGTCTCCTCATCTTCTTCGTCCTCCTCATCCTTGTAATACCAGGAGTCTAAGTCTTCAATCTCATCAATCGGGAGGTAGCCACGATCGTCGGTATAAACGTACTCTTCCTCGTAACTGACGTTGTAATCGTCGTCGGCTAAGAGGCTATCGAGTAAATCTGTTCCAGGGGTTTGCAGTGAGTCTACGATCGCTGCGATCGCGTCATCGAATAATGAGGAATCATCACCGGCGATATCCTGACTCAGATCGGTGCCTTCACTAACTCGGCGAATGGTCCAGCAATCCCCATTCAACTCAGGATGAGTCATGTAAGCGTAGGGGATATAGCAGTAACCGCGATCGCCCCAATCTTCTCCCCAGGAGTTGCGTACAATAAACACTTGATCGGGATCGGAATAGCCGACGCAAAGCATGGCATGTCCACCGTCATGCTTTTCATGTTCTGGATCGGGCATGGGGATCAGTCCTTTGGCTCCCCCTTTCTGGAACGAGGAGAACAGCATTAAGCCAAAGGCAAACGGATAGCCATCAGCCAGACAGCTGCGCATCGCATCCAGATCCACATCGACACTTTCAGATTCTTCAATGAGGAAATTTGCGGCTTCGTCGTAGGCATCGCTACCAGGTTCATCAAACACCCGGTCTAAGTCGAAGGGCCAGGTAGTTTCTGTGCAAGCTCCATGCTGCTTTAAGACCTCAATGCAACTCCGGAGATAAGTTCCTTCGTCCTGCTCTACAGCTTCATCTAAAGCTCGGGCATTGTAGTAGATGAATAGTCGGCTAGTATCGTCCGCATAGCCTTTGACCCGCTTGGCCAGGTATTCGTAAGCGCCTGCCATCGCGTTAGCTGTACAACTGTTAGAATTACCCTGATTTTCCACGGGGGTCATGTAAGGGCGTAGATCGATTTTTGGGGGTAGGCTACCTAACCGCGAGCGATCAACCCCATATCGCTTGTCGTCATGCTTTCGGTGATCGGGGCGGTAGCCGCCTAAGCGAATTTGCTTGCCAGCGGCATTAATCACCGTGCGCTTCTGGACATTACGATAGTGTTTTGACATAGGAAAATTCCTTAGGGGAAGTAAGATCATTCATTGAGTAGCATTCCCCAAGGAAACCAT
>DATNPU010000410.1:0-2764 GCA_036703105.1 Microcoleaceae cyanobacterium | reverse complement strand
TGCTTGGCCTGTTGCACCTGTCGTAATGTACTTTGCACCAATCGCAGCCGCAACCAAGTCATAGTTTGCTGTTCATGCTTCAATCGGCGATCTAACTGGAAGCGTTGCAGGCGGGTATGGAGCCGCAATAAATGTTCCTGGCTCGCTCCTAAACGATCAAGCATGACTTGATTGAGGGTCAAGACTCGTTCTCGGTGTTCCGTATACAGATCGGATAGGCGTGGGACAGCTTGTTCGGCCGCCGCCGTTGGCGTATGCACACATACATCAGCAGCTAAATCGGCCAGGGACTCATCCCGCTGATGCCCAATCCCAGCAATGACTGGAATCGAACAAGTGGAGATCGCTCTTACCACTCGTTCATCATTAAAGCAAGCCATATCTTCGATCGCGCCGCCACCTCGTGATACAATTAGTACATCCGCTCTACCATCTCGCTCAACTCGTCGAATGGCATCGACGATCGAGGCTGGAGCTTGATCCCCCTGAACTAAGGCTGGAGAAAATAAAACATGCAAACCAGGATAACGTCGCCGCAACGTCCGTTGGATATCCCCCCAGGCGGCCGCTTGAGGTGAAGTCACCACGGCAACCGTTTTGGGATGAATCGGCAGCGATCGTTTATTGGCTGGGTCAAACAATCCTTCCGCTTCCAAGCGATGGCGTAATTGGCGGTAGCGCAATGCCCGCAGTCCTTCTCCCGCCGGTAATACTTGCCAAACAATTAATTGATATTGGCCGCGTTGAGGATGGACATGAATTCGGCCCAGAATAATCAGTTGCTCACCTTGCTGCGGCTGTGCCACTAAGCGATCGATCTGACTGTTCCAAACCACACAACTAATGGCGGCTTTGGCATCTGGATCTTGCAGGGTGAAAAATAGGCCACTCCGATAGCGTGTGGCACTAGACACTTCCCCGGTCACCCAAACCTGCCGCAACTGGTCATCCTGCTCCAAAAGCGCTTGAATGTAGGCCGTTAATCCGGCAACAGAGAGAGCAGTATCGGGTACTAACAAGCTAGGAATATAGGTGTTCATCATCCGTCACCTGTGTTGAACCAAGGAGAAACATGGGCGATCGCTAGGAATCAATTGAACTATCCGATGACCTTTGCTTCGCAAGCAATGACTCACAACGCAACGATTCATGGGCCCTGAATGGGCAAACTGCCTTTAGATTAACTAGACTCTAGCCAATTCGACAGTAAGCTGCACTGCATTCTGCCATGGTTACCCTGGCATCGTTCTAAATTCTTATGATTGTGCAAGAAACCAATCCAGCTCGATTATTCCAAGAGCAACCCTGTTCCAGAAGGGTAGACTTGCCCAATTTTCCACTTCCGATTCGCTATCCATTCCAGGCGGGAATATTAAAATAGAATTCCTCTAAACCCGCTCGTTCCCAATCTGAACTTTACCGAAACTTTCGCGTTGAGGCGCTGATGGCTACTAAAACTGAGACTACCGATAAGCAAAAAGCTTTAAACCTTGTCCTAACCCAGATCGAGCGTAATTTTGGCAAAGGCAGCATTATGCGACTGGGAGATGCCAGTCGGATGAAGGTGGAAACGATTCCGAGTGGAGCGTTAACCCTAGACCTAGCCTTGGGCGGTGGCCTTCCGAAAGGACGGGTGATTGAGATCTATGGGCCAGAAAGTTCTGGTAAAACGACTGTCGCCTTACACGCGGTGGCTGAAGTCCAGCGCAATGGTGGCATTGCCGCTTTTGTGGATGCAGAACACGCCCTTGACCCCTCCTATGCCGCCGCATTAGGCGTTGATATTGATAACCTGCTGGTGTCACAACCGGATACTGGGGAAGCGGCCTTAGAGATCGTGGATCAATTGGTGCGATCAGCGGCGATCGACATTATCGTGATTGACTCCGTTGCCGCCTTAGTCCCTCGCGCCGAGATTGAAGGTGAAATGGGCGATGCTCACGTTGGCCTCCAAGCTCGACTGATGAGCCAGGCACTTCGGAAAATTGCCGGCAATATGGGTAAATCGGGTTGTACCGTAATTTTCCTCAACCAACTCCGTCAAAAAATTGGTGTCACTTACGGTAGCCCCGAAACGACGACTGGAGGACAAGCCCTCAAATTCTATGCCTCAGTCCGTTTGGATATCCGCCGGATCCAAACACTGAAAAAAGGAACTGATGAATACGGGATTCGCGCCAAAGTGAAGGTAGCTAAAAATAAAGTGGCTCCGCCCTTCCGCATTGCTGAATTTGACATTGTGTTTGGCAAAGGCATCTCGACCCTTGGTTGTCTAGTCGATCTAGCCGAAGAAACCGGAGTGGTGATTCGCAAAGGTGCCTGGTATAGCTACGGTGGCGACAACATTGGGCAGGGGCGGGACAACGTGATCAAATATATGGAAGAAAGCCCCGACTTTGCAAAGAAGGTTGATCAGGAAGTGCGGCAAAAGCTGGAAATGGGAGCGGTCGTGTCAGCGAACTCTGTAGGTCAGGTAGATGCTGAGGAGGAGGATGACGACTACGCTGAGGAAGATTAGCTGTAAAGACAGTTCAGTCTAACCATGCTCAGTCATGCTCGATGATTGAGGCATTCAGCCAATTGGGGGTATTGGGGAGATGATCAAACAACTCTCCGATCCCCATTTTTTAAGGATGAATACTCTGGACCGGGCGGTTAAGGAAGCGATCGAGGATATCAGCCTGTTGCGCCGCGCTTAATTGCGGTTCAGATAAAGCCGCAGGTGGCTCATCAGCAGAGACAGGAGTTTTCAAGAACATCGAAG
>DATNPU010000388.1:0-7915 GCA_036703105.1 Microcoleaceae cyanobacterium | reverse complement strand
ACTTCAATCCGGTACTCCTCCCACAAGGCCTGCTGAAGCGCTTGCCAATCTCCATCAGGCAACGGAAGCACTGCTAGAGAACCGATCATGTCATCTGGGCAAGGAAGAGGCTGATCCAGGGCTTGAGCAAGGCAGTGACGCGCTGCGATCGCTAGCTGGTGATTATGAGCCATCAACTGTGACCAACCACTGGGTAGCAACGATCCTAACCAGCGAATGGCTTCTGGCACACAGAGATAAGGAGTGGGATCATCCGTGCCCATCCAATCAAACTCCAACCGAAAGCGACTGCGCTCATGGCGTGGATCGTTAGCCCCATGACTAATCGTCAGTGGGCGAATCTGAGGCTGGCGATCGCGCTGCACATACAAAAAGGCTGCTCCTTTAGGCGCACAGAGCCACTTATGACAATTACCGGCGTAATAACTGGCCCCTAATGCTTGCAGGTCTAACGCCACCATCCCAGGCGCATGAGCACCGTCTACCAGGGTGTCAATCCTGCGATCAGTCAATTCCTGCACCAACTGGGCGATCGGAAACACTAATCCGGTTTGACTGGTGACATGATCCAACAACACCAACCGGGTTCTGGGGGAAACCTGCTCCAAGACGGCGGTAACGACCTGATCAGATGTGGAGAGTGGAAAGGGCACCTCAGCCACAATAACCCGCACATCTGAGCACTCCGCGACATAATTCAAGGCATTGCGGCAGGCATTGTATTCATGGTTGGTTGTCAGCAGTTCATCTCCTGGCCGAAACTGGAGCGATCGCAGCACCGCATTGATCCCAGTCGTTGCATTGGGAATAAAGGCTAAGTCATTGGGATCTGCTCCCACAAAAGCGGCTAGTTCACTTCGAGCCGTATCTAACAGACCTTCAAGCTCTCGCCCCAAAAACTGCAATGGTTGCCGTTCCATCCGTTCTCGCCATTGCTGCTGTGCCGCCAGTACCGGCAAGGGACAGGCTCCAAAGGATCCATGATTTAAAAAGGTCATCGTCGGATCGAGCAGCCAAAATTGCTGCCAATCCCTAGATGAATCGCTCATTAGCGGGAACGCTCGCTCATCAGCCATTGATCGGGAATCAGTCATTGTTCATAAATCGCCTGCTTGAGTCAGCCTCATACTAACTGCTACAGACAGCCTTAAAAGATGACTGGCAACTATGGATTAAATGTTAAACTCCCCAGGCAGGATTCGAACCTGCGACCAATCGGTTAACAGCCGACCGCTCTACCACTGAGCTACTGAGGATTGCGCAGCGATTCCTATATTAGCGATGACTTCCCTGGTTTGGCAAGCCCTTTTTTGAAATTAATTTTGATCTTGTCCAAAAGTGGGCGGTTTCCGTGCCTGATGGCATGATGATTGGATAGAAATAGCTAGTAGTTCCTGACTTTGCTTGCCATCTTGTCAACATGCTGTATCGATCGCTGACTATTACCAGTTTTCTTCTAGCAACTGGCTTGCTATGGCATCCCTCGGCTGGATTCGCTGATCCTGCGATCGCACAATCGGCTGAACCAGCTAGCCCAGACTCCCAGCCAGTCAATCCCTTATTGCTAGGAAATCCTGCATCAGACAATTCACCAGCAAATGTGGTTGTGCCGATCGTTCCAGCAGGACAATCCAATAGTGCTCCTAGCCAAACTATTGTTCCTAGTAGCCCATCGGTGAACAGCCCAACCGCTGTACCCGCATCTAAAGCTGTTCCAGCAGCCCCCTCACTCGATTTTCCCCACCCCAGTGATCTAGCACCCCAAACACAACCCACTCCTCCAATTAGCGCAGACAATGCACCTGGAGCTAGTCCTCCAGCCCAACCTCTGAGCGGTCCAGCTAACTCAGTTCCTGCCACCAGTACACCATCTACCCCAACTCTCCCCACGCTCCATTCGCCCACCAATCCAGAAACTCCCGCTCCTCCAGCCACCAGTTCACCGACAGAAGTAGGAACTCCTACCCCTTCAACGACTAGTTCACCGACAGAAACCGGGACTTCAACAGACACTCCAGCCAATAGCAATCCCCTGCTGCCCAAGCCTCCTGGACTCCAGAATCAACCGGGTAATATTATTAACTTCACTACAGAACCCTCTCCACCACCACTGGTTGCTGAACCGTTACGGTTAGAAATTAAACTGAGTAAGCGCCAGGTCACTTTATATCAAGGGGAAAATGTGGTGAAAAGCTACCCGATCGCTGTTGGTCGGCCAGGGTGGGAAACCCCTAAAGGTAAATTTCAAGTGCGGCAAATGTTCAAAAATCCGGTTTGGGTCAGTCCCTTAGAGAAAGGAGTCACCATCCCCGGCGGGGATCCTGAAAATCCACTCGGGCGCTTCTGGATTGGCTTCTGGACAGATGGCAAGAACTGGATTGGGTTTCATGGTACCCCTAACCCAAAATCAGTCGGCAGAGCCGCATCGCATGGCTGTATCCGGATGTACAACAAGGATATCGAAGACTTATTTCAGCGAGTCAGTCTGGGCATTGAAGTCAGGGTTGTAGACTAAGGGCAAACTGAGCTGAAGCAGGCCATCAGATTTTAGAGAATCATTAAGGAATTGTGATGAATTCACAGAGTAGGAGCGTTATTATCAACGAAGAACGTCTTCACCAGGCTGTGTCGAATCTGTCCTGGGCAATCTTGTGATTCCAACTCTTCCGGTTTATTTACTCGTGGCTGCGGATTTTGGTCCCCTTTTGGGAGACATTCGGGTTGACCTGGCTGCCCTAGTGTTAATGTTGCTGATGTCCGCTTTTTTCTCTGGATCAGAAACGGCGATCACAGCACTGGATAACCTGAAGTTGCAAGCGTTGATCAAAGAACAGGGAGATCCCGATCGCCTGTTCACTCTGGTCATGTATCAGCGACGACGGTTCATTACGACCCTGCTCGTCGGTAACACCCTAGTTAATAACTTTTCCGCGATTCTCACCAGCAATCTATTTAGCCTGTGGTTGGGGAATCAAGCGATCGGGATTGCTACCTTTGTGATTACCTTTCTCACCCTGACGTTTGGGGAGATTGTTCCGAAATCCCTAGCCATCAATAACGTTATGCCAATCTTTCGGTTGGTTGTGCGGCCCATCTATTGGCTATCTAAGTTTTTATCGATCCTAGGAATTATTTGGCTATTTGAAAAAATTACTCAATCCGCCATCCAAATGTTTCAGGGAGGAGTGGTTCAGGAAGGTGAATCTGTTAAAGATTTGCAGTTGATGATCGAGATTTTGGGGGGGAAAGGGCAACTTGATCTAGAAAAACACAAGTTGTTAAACAAAGCTCTCACCCTGGATCAACTGAATGCTAGGGATGTGGTAAAGCCCCGGATTGACATGCGCACCATTTCCCATGAAGCGACCCTGCAAGATCTGGTAGAGCTTTGTCTGGAAACTGGCTATTCCCGCATTCCCGTGCAGGAAGAGTCCAAGGATGAAATTGTTGGCATCGTCCATCTCAAGCGGGTATTGCAGCAGTTGAGCTATCTGCGGAAAGAAGGACGCGCCAATGGATTGGTTACGGAGGCTATGGATCCACCTGTCTATGTGCCCGATACTAAACGAGTTGCCGACCTCCTCAAAGAAATGCTGCAACGACGGCTCCATATTGCAATCGTGGTAGACGAATATGGCGGCACCGTTGGGCTAGTCACCCTTGAGGACATTTTGGAGGAACTCGTCGGTGAAATTTATGATGAGAGCGATTATCCTAGTCGGCTTGCGAGAGGTTTAACCGGGATCAGCCGCGATCGACCAGGACGACGATAGTCGGTAGCAACGGCTCTCACTGCCCAGCCCACAATTGACAGCCCTGTAATCCTAGGTCAGAGTTTTGGTGATACGCAGCTGTTGTGCGCCAAACGCTAAGGTTGCGATCGACAGCCACCTGGTAAATATATTCAGCATCACTATTGAACTTAGAACCAACCCGCAGGTTCGAGAAATCATCCTCACAAAACTCAAAGCCCAGACGAACCACAATCTGCGCGACCAAACAGTCCGGTGTATCACTATATTCACCAGACGTTTCCCGTTCTTCCCAAAACTTCTCTAGAAACGGTTTCAAGATCGGCAGCATCTTATCGGGTGTGCCTCGCCGACTGGCATAGATGATGGCTGGATTGCCTTCAACAAGAATGTGACAAGAATGAGCCATATTCAACATGAAGGGGTGCATGCGTTTGCACCCCTAGACTAAGGTATTTTAGGCGGTCAGACTAAATATTTTTCTCACTGAACTCACGAGACATGTAGTCAAAAGGTTGATCTACGTAGGATGCATCAATTCCAGCGGCAGCCACCTTTTCCTTCACAATCTCTTTCATGATTTGGATGCCATAGACTGTAGGCCCGATCGGTACACCCAAAGAGTTATAGGTTTCCCGCAATCCTTCCAGTACCCGCTCATCCAATACATCCGTATCTCCAGCCACCAATGCATAGCTGGCATAGCGGAGGTAGTAATCCATATCTCTTAAACAAGCCGCATAGCGACGAGTGGTATAGGCATAACCACCAGGACGGATCAGTTCAGGCTGTTCTTCAAACAATTGCAGCCCTGCCTGCTTGACAATCTCTGCTGCATTAGAGTTGATAATTGCGGCGGCCTGAACCCGTGCCATTCCAGAATTGAAATAGGACTTGAGCCGATCCATTGCATCCCGATCCAGGTAGCGTCCGGTGATGTCGTAGTTTCTAATCAGGGTTGTTACTGCATCCCGCATGAAGTCTTCTCCCAATCTCCTCGATAATCTTGTTTTATGTAAAGAAATGGATCTGGCTAGCGTTGACCTGCTTGACAGCGGATATCCCACACTCACACAGGAGTTGGACAGCACTACAGATTAATCCTGCTAGGGACACTGAACGAACACGCGACGCTGACCCACACCAGGCTAACTCTGTCCCTTTGCTTCAAACCAAATCCTTCAGAAGTTAAACCCTTCTGCTGTGATTGATCGTCAGTTTACCATGATGCGATCGCCCAATCGTGCGTCTGTTGAGCCAGTCAAGCAGGAGATTTTTCAGCCGATTAATTGAGCGATCCCACAATATTCTCAAAATCCTGAAACCCAGTCACCAAGCTTAATCAAAGTTTAAGTCTGAGTTACCAAGAAGAAAATGTATCAAAAAATACAATTTGTGCGAACACCTGTCTTTAGGATGATTCAGATGCAGTAGCACTTTAACCTGGAAACAGCGGTTTTAGGGTAGCAAATTTGCTCCGCGATCGTGGGTTATCCGGTTTCAGTGAAAGGTCAGTTTACTGGAGTGAATTCGTCCTGGCTGCAAGGTGGGCAATTGGGTTGATGAATATTTAGGTCAGCGTCAACGTCAGCGAAATCTGTGCAGTTGAGTCCTGAGTTCCCCGCTCTGCAACTGAACTCTTTTGCACCCACAACATTGAGACTGTCATCCCCAGATTGTTTCAACTGTTTATCTTCTATTTCTGACATTCAGACAGTACATAAGGTAAGGAGTCATTCATGACAACCCCGCAGGAAATCCTGGAATGGATTAAGCGCGACAACATTCAGATGATTGATCTGAAATTCATCGACACCCCCGGCATATGGCAGCACCTGACGCTGTTTCACGACCAAATTGATGAAAGCAGCTTTACCGAGGGTGTGCCCTTTGATGGTTCCAGCATTCGTGGTTGGAAATCAATCAACGAGTCGGACATGGCGATGGTGCCTGATCCTAATACGGCCTGGATCGATCCCTTCATGGCAGAACCGACCCTCAGCCTGATTTGCAGCATTCAAGAACCCCGGACTGGGCAACCCTACAGCCGCGACCCTCGCTCGATCGCGCAAAAAGCGGTTGACTACCTCAGAGCAACTGGCTTGGGGGATACTGCCTTTTTCGGGCCGGAAGCAGAATTCTTCATCTTTGATGATGTGCGGTATGACCAAACCCAAAACTCTGGCTACTACTACGTAGATAGTAAGGAAGGGGTCTGGAACTCTGGTCGAACCGAAGAAGGTGGTAACCTGGGCAATAAGCCGCGCAACAAAGAAGGCTATTTCCCGGTAGCGCCGACCGACACCTTCCAAGATATGCGGACGGAAATGCTGCTGACGATGGCGAAGTGCGGTGTGCCGATCGAGAAGCACCACCATGAAGTGGCTACTGGCGGTCAGTGCGAACTCGGCTTCCGCTTCGCCGAACTGATCACCGCAGCAGACTACTTGATGACCTATAAATATTGCATCAAGAACGTTGCTTATAAATATGGCAAGACCGTGACCTTCATGCCGAAGCCAATCTTTGGCGACAACGGCACCGGGATGCACTGCCACCAGTCGATCTGGAAAGAAGGACAGCCTACCTTCTTTGGCAATGAGTATGCCAACCTGAGCAAGACAGCACTGCACTACATCGGTGGTCTGCTGAAGCACGCTCCTTCCTTGCTAGCCTTTACTAACCCTTCCACCAACTCCTACAAGCGCTTGGTGCCTGGGTTTGAAGCTCCTGTGAACCTGGCCTACTCCCAAGGCAACCGTTCAGCATCCGTTCGGATTCCGTTGACCGGTAGCAATCCTAAGGCGAAGCGGTTAGAGTTCCGTTGCCCTGACCCCTCCTGCAACCCCTACCTGGCCTTTGCCGCGATGCTTTGTGCTGGGATCGATGGGATCAAGAACGAAATTGATCCGGGTGAGCCTCTGGATGTGGATATCTACGAACTCACGCCGGAAGAACTGGCGAAAGTACCCTCTACGCCTGGCTCTCTAATGGATGCGCTGAAGAACCTGGAGAAGGATCACGAATTCCTTACTGCTGGTGGCGTATTCACGGAAGACTTCATCGAAAGCTGGATCAGCTACAAACTCGATCGCGAAGTGATTCCGATGAGCATTCGTCCTCACCCCTACGAATTCGCGCTCTACTACGACGTGTAATCCCTGAGTGCCGAATTAGCTAGAGCAGCCACCCGATCGCTTGATCGGGTGGCTGTTTTACTTTTATGCCTAAAAACTCAATATCGTGTTATCTATTCCTCATAATTAATTGCGGGGAATAGTTGTAGATTAAATGACCAAGGATTGGGGTTAAATTCTCTTTTCGAAATAGCAATTTTATCCTGTCAAATGGGATTTTCTACTGATTTTATTAATAGTTAGAAACTCCATCTTTTAACAGAGTTACTAATGCGATCGCGGCTGAAAAACTACGCTAGGATGAGAGCAGTTCTTTACAAAAAGCAATATTAACGTCATGACAGTAGCTTATCCTCGCAAACTCCAAAATTCTCTGGGTGCGCGTGAGGTCATGAGTCAGGTGGTACGCGATCGGGAAATCCACTTGATCACGCTGAATCGGTATCGGTTCAGTGAACAGCGCAGTTGCAAAGATTTGACTGATTTGATCGAGTTATTGAAGGGTGAACCGGCAGAACTGATTCGAGAGTTGTCTCACCATATTGCTGATGAAGCCCGTCATGCCATGTGGCTCACCGATCTGTTGGTGGACTTGGGGGCGAAAGTGAACACACCACCCGGAACACTCTATATCGAAGAGTTTGAACGCCTACTGGATGGTGAATCCCATGATCCGGCTACCGATCTGGATGATTTCCTGATTTCGACCCTGGCAGCAATCAATGTCACAGAGAAACGGGGTTGCGAGTATTTTTCGGGTCACATCTATGCCCTCAAGCAAGCCCCTCAAACTGAGGAAAACGTGCGGATTCGGGAAACGATCGAACGGATTTTTCCCGAAGAAGCCGCCCATGTTCGTTGGGGTAATCGTTGGCTTGGACAATTGGCGGCTAAAAGCCCGGAACATCGCCGCAAGGTAGAGCTAGCGAAGCAACGGTATGCTGCGATCGAGCAAGCGGCCTTTGAATCCGGGATGGATATCACTCTCGGTGCCGAACTGCGACGGGTGAGTAAACTGCTCGATAT
>DATNPU010000377.1:0-15207 GCA_036703105.1 Microcoleaceae cyanobacterium | reverse complement strand
AAGGTATTTTTCAAAGTACTCCTGATGGCAAATATCTCAATGTCAATCCAACGCTCGCCGAACTCTATGGCTATGAATCACCTGAAGAGTTGATGGCAAAAATCACGGATATTGGTGAACAACTTTATGTGCAACGCCGTCGCCGTGATGAACTCGTCGCTTACTTGAAACGGTTCGAATCGGTGACTGGATTTGAGTCGGAAGTCTACCGCCAGGACGGTAGTACAATTTGGGTTTCGGAGAACGTCCGCATGATTAAAGCGGCCGATGGGAGCGTGGCGTACTACGAGGGGAGCGTACGCGATATTAGCGATCGCAAATCGACCGAAGCCGAACTGCGCCAACAACGCCAAGTGGCCGAACGCTTACTGCTGAATGTTTTACCGCAACCGATCGCCGAACGCCTGAAACGCCGCCCGACCACGATCGCGGATAGTTTTGCCGAAGCCACCGTTCTGTTTGCCGATATTGCCAACTTTACGGGCTTGTCATCCCATATCTCGCCTGTAGAACTGGTCGAACTATTGAACCAAATCTTCTCCACCTTTGACACTCTGGCAGACCAGCATCAGCTGGAAAAAATCAAAACTATTGGCGACGCTTACATGGTAGTCGGTGGATTGCCGAAGCCGCGACCTGATCATGTGTGGGCGATCGCCGACATGGCACTGGACATGCAACAAGCCATTGCACAATTCAAAACTCCAGATCAGCAACCGATCAGCTTACGTATTGGTATTCACACGGGGCCTGTTGTGGCTGGCATTATCGGCACTCGCAAATTTATTTATGACCTGTGGGGCGATACAGTCAACATTGCCAGTCGGATGGAATCACAAGGAGAACCGGGTTGGATTCAAGTCACAGCGGCAGTTCAAGAACGGCTAAAAAAACGCTATGACCTGGATGAACGCGGGACGATCGATGTAAAAGGGAAAGGGGAAATGCTGACCTATTGGCTGATGGGGCGGAAAGGCTTGCAGGAGTGAGAGGGGAACGAGATGGGGAAAGGATAGGAGAGAATAGGCAGAGAGTTCTGTCATCTCCTGGTGAACCATGTCTGAATTGCGATCGAGTCAGATGCCCCGGTTTACAACCTTTGCCGACTGGTGCCACCATTTTGACCAACTTTCACCAGCTCAACGCAATACGGTGAAGGCATTACTGAAGCGAGCGGGCAAAACGGATTGCCATGAAGCGGAACGCCAATTGGCAGGGCACACGAACGTTAATCTGGCTGACTTCCAAACCGTCGATTTAAGTCCTTTAAAAACGCTACCGAACTTAACTCATTTAATGGTTCGGTGTGACCAAATCGAGCGTTTAGAGGAGTTAGTCGCTTGTCCGAACTTAACCTCACTGAAGCTGGAATGTAGCCACCTGAGCGATATTACGCCCCTTGCGGCAATGACCCAGCTGACTCACCTGACGCTAAGCCACACTCAGGTGCAGGATTTAAGCCCCTTACGATCGCTGACACAGCTAACCTATCTCAACCTCCATCGCACCCCTATTACCGATCTCACTCCTCTACAAGCCCTAACCAGCCTCACCCGTCTTGACTTGGGTAAAAATCAGATTACGGATTTTAGTCCCTTACAACATCTGACTAACTTAACGTGGTTGTCTGTCCCCGAAAGTAAGTTATCGGATTTAACTTCCCTCGTATCCCTTACCAAGCTGGTGCGGCTAGATCTCAGTAGCAATGCCATCAACGATCTCAGCCCTTTACGATCGCTCAACCAGCTGACAATCCTTAACTTGGGTTACAACCAGATCAGCGATTTAAGTCCGCTCGCAGCCCTCCACAACCTCGCTAATCTCAACTGTTATTACAATCAGATTCGAGATCTCAGTCCCCTGCGATCGCTATCACAGCTCACTATTCTCAATTGCCCCAACAATCCGCTGCCAAAGCTAAGTTTATCAGCCCAGCTCATCGAACGTTGGCACACCTTGTCTACCCAACCAATTCAAGCCGATACGGCGATCTCAGTCGTAAAAGCACTATATCGGTTGTGCGATCGTCGAGAACCAACAGTGATTGTCTGTAGCAGCCCCTGGGCGGGCATTAGTGAATTATTTGAGCGAGCTCATTCATTACCCCAGGTTAATCTCGAATTAGCCCAGCAGATTGAACCAGCTTCCCTCAGCCCAGCCCTTTGGGACTATGTAGTGGAGCAAATGCAGTTTGCACCGGATCAAGAGATCAAATTTGTGCAACGGCGACAGATTCATCAGTCTTACACGCATCAAAATCCAAAAGCCTGGTTGAAGTTCGTAGCGTACTGCACCGATATAGCAATTACCTCTGCTCGGCTGATGCAGCTAATGAGTAGTCTGGAATATATCAGCACTGAATTAGGCAGTAATCTATCTCCTGCCTCAACTCAAGTATTAGACTGTCTTAACCAGTTATTTGAGTCCTGCGGTTGGATTATTCCTTTTGAAGATGTTTGTGTAGTTTGCGATCGCCCCTATCAGTTATTACTGGATCAAGAACAACGCTTACATGGGGAAGGAGAGGCCGCGATCGCCTACAGAGATGGATTCAAAGTCTATGCCCATCATGGAGTGACACTGCCCGAACAATACGGCAATCTTCATCCTCACCAATGGCAATCAGCCTGGCTATTGACAGAAACAAATGCCGAACTGCGCCGCATCCTAATTCAAGGGATTGGCTATGGGCGAATTTGCCAGGAACTGCGGGCGATCGAACTCGATGCCTGGCGCGAATATACCCTGCTCAAAATTGATGCAGATGCCGACATCGAACCGATTCATCTACTGAAAATGATCTGCCCCAGTACAGCCGCCATTCATGCTCTCCGCGTTCCACCCAATTTATTGACCGCTAGAGAGGCGATTCGTTGGGCCAACTGGGATATTGATCCAGAGTCGTTTAGCCACGAAACTTGAACTGTCAGAGCCAACTGTTCTCAGCTCTACAAATCACCAAACTAGGGCTGATCAGTTCTACTGCACTGGTTTTGGATGTTGAGTAGACACCTGAGCCAATTTCTGGGAAATTTCGGGGTTATACAACCGCAGATAGTTCCAGTAGTTCTCGAATACCGATTTCACATAGCCTTTGGTTTCGCTATAAGGAATGGCCTCCACAAATTCATCGGGGTCTGCCATGCCCTTCTTCGTCACCCAACCCGCCACCGCACCTGGCCCAGCGTTGTAACTGGCGACGGCTAGCATCGAGTTACCCGCATATTCGGCATGGGTGTAATCCAGATACCAAGTACCCAACTTAATGTTGTCATCTGGATCATTCAGTTGATATTGCTTTAACTTGATCTTTTCGGCTACCCACATGGCGGTATCCGGCATCACCTGCATTAATCCAGTCGCTCCTACGGACGATCGAATTCCCGGCATAAACCGCGACTCTTGCCGAATTAAGGCTGTTACCAGTAATGGATTCAACTGCCGTTCCTGTGACCAATTTTCGATCGACTCCAAATATGGAAACGGATATAGGGCTTGCCAGTAGCTCACCTGTCGTTTCAAATCCTGATATTGAGTTTTCTCCTCTGGCTTTTCCCGTTCACTTAAGTACGACACCATAAAAATGCCATCCAGGTAATCCCCTACGCCCAGCCGTATCACGCCATCAGTGAACTGTTGAGCCACCGTAGGTTCCATCGGATTTTGAAATTCGGTCTGCCACAGTGCCCAGGCATCCCGATCTTGACCGAGTTGATACAGCTCCCGTAGCGTTTCCGAACCAACAGGTAAGTCGGGACGGGCAGCAGGACGGATCACCTGTGGTTGCAGTTGCCGCACACTGGTGAAGTCGCCCACATCCCAACCTAACATCGAGGCCGATCGCCAAGCATAGTAGGACGAAGGGTAACGCGTTAGCACATACTCAAAGGCCTGCGTCGCATCATCGGGTTTACCCAGTTCATTGGCCCACTTACCCACCCAAAATCCCGCTTCTGGAGCCTGTTCACTATCAGGATTATTGGTGAGAATGGGTGCCGCCCATTTCCAGGCAGTTTGAATATCCTTAGCCGCCGCTCGTTCTTGGGCCAGTGTCCAACGAAGTTCAGCCGCAGCATCAGAGTTCCCATACTGGGATAGCAGGGTTTGTCGAACTTGGGCTGCCGACTCCCGACTATTTAATTGATCCAACAATTTGGATTTGTCGAGTAAGGCTTCGCCGGCCCGATTGGGAAACCGACTGATAATTTGATCCAAATACCCGATCGCCTCGGGCGGGCTAGTTAAGCGGGATAAGCGCAGTAGGCCTAAAGAAGTTTCACTGGCATTGGGAAAGGCATTCACTAACCGCTGATAAGCCTCTACAACACCCGTTTTTTCGCCGAGCTGGAGGCCGCGTCCAATCCGATAAGCATTCCGAGGGGTGAAGGGCGCACGGGCATAAGCCACCCCAGCTTTGCCATATTCTTGCTTTTCCCAGTAACCAAAGCCGATCGCTTCCCAGTCTTCTGGCGTCAGTTGGTTAGTATAGTCTTCAGATAAGCGATTCAAAATGCTGACGTAGTTATCCACATACAGCCCATGTTTCGCTAACAGCAACAGGAGTTGGGGCTGTTTCGGATTTTGTTTCAGCCGTTGTTGCGCAATTTCGATCGTGCGGGGATGGGCTGGAAATTGGGCGATCGCTTGGTCCCAATACTTCGGCTGATTGCGTCCCAACGCATACAGGGCATCAGCTGCTACAGGGGATTGAGGATGCTGTTTCAGCAAGGCTTGCCAAGTTTCTTGCGCCTGGGTCTGTTCCCCTTGCTGGCTATAGGCCTGGGCCCGCTGCCGCAATACGTAAGGCGCTAGCGTTGGGTAATCAGTTTCTAGATCCTTCAGTTGTTCCAAGGCTTGTTCAGGCTGTTGCTGTTGAAGCAGGTCGCTAGCTAACAGATAACGCGCCCGGTTCTGCTCGATCGACGCTTTCGGTTTCTTTTGGGCGATCGCTTGCAATTGCTCTGTCCGTTTGGTGGGTGGCAGGGATTGCAGAGCATTAATTTGTCGAATCTGGACATTATCTGGCTGAGGTAGCTCAAACGTTGGCTGCTCTGAACTTTCGGGAGGACGCTGCCAGTGATTCAATGCTCCAGCAGATACCCCACCAATGAGCACAGTGAGTAATCCAAACTTGATGAAGCGACGGATTTGTTGCTTACGTTGTTGCTGCATCGACCTCTACCCAGCGGAAGAACCTCAGAAACCGTTTTAGCATTTTTTCACCATCCTGGAGAGGGCAGCAGAATACAGTTTAGTGGGCTTTAGACCCGCTTAATACCTCTGAGTAGATAAATTCACTAGGCTATCGCTAATTCATGAAGAAGTTATTCGCTGTCGGCGAATAAAAGCCGGAAGAAATGTCAACTTTTCAACCGAGACATCCTGTGGTCAGAACTCAAACAAATTGATTCTTCTGCTCTTGCTCCACACGCCACCCATCGTTTTGATCGATACTGGAAATCAAGAACATCACAGGAATTTTGAGGACAGCCTGAATGGATTTGCGAGCAACAGATACCGCCTACTTGGACTGGTCTGGAGATGCGTTAGCGATCGGTTTTTTTGAAGAACAGGTTGAGCTAACCGGAGATCTGGCGGCATTAGATGAAAAGCTGTTCGGCACCCTAAGCGAGTTAATTGCCGAAGTCGAATTTAAAGGAAAAGAGGGAAGTAGCGCCGCGGCTCGGGTTGGCAGTGGTAGTACCATTCGTAAAGTGATGGTAGTCGGGCTAGGCAAACCGGATAACTTCAAACTCGATACCCTAAGGCGGGCAGGAGCCGCTAGCGCCCGCTTAGCCAAGAAAGAAAAATGTAAAACGTTGGGCATCAGTTTTCCCATTTGGAATGAACAGCCCGCTTTAAGCGCTCAAACGATCGCAGAAGGGGTAGAACTGGCGCTGTATCAGGACAATCGCTTCAAATCTGATGCTGAGGATAAGGTCAGTAAAGTAGAACAAGTGGAACTGCTGGGGTTTGGTGGCCAGGAAGCCGCGATCGTGCGGGCACGGCAGATTTGCTCAGGCGTGATTTTGGCTCGGGAGTTAGTCGCCGCTCCGGCCAATATCGTTACCCCGATTACCTTGGCCGAAACCGCCACGACGATCGCCCAAGATTACGGCTTAGAACTAGAAATTCTAGAGCGGGAAGAGTGTGAGCGCTTGGGGATGGGCGCCTTTCTCGGTGTTGCCCAAGCCTCCGATCTGCCACCCAAGTTTATTCACCTCACCTACAAGCCAAACGGTACTCCCCGCCGCAAGTTAGCCATCATTGGGAAAGGGTTAACGTTTGACTCTGGTGGCCTCAACATCAAAGGGGCAGGCAGTGGCATCGAAATGATGAAGACCGACATGGGTGGGGCTGGTGCCACCTTAGGAGCGGCCAAAGCGATCGCGCAACTGCAACCGGATGTGGAAGTCCACTTCATCTCCGCAGCCACGGAAAATATGATCAGTGGCCATGCCTTACATCCTGGTGATATCCTGACGGCTTCTAATGGCAAGACGATCGAGATTAACAATACCGATGCTGAAGGCCGCCTGACATTAGCCGATGCGCTCGTGTTTGCCGACAAATTAGGGCTAGATGCGATCGTCGATTTAGCGACCTTAACTGGTGCCTGTGTGGTTGCGTTAGGAGACGATATTGCCGGATTGTGGAGTCCTGACGATACGATCGCCCAGCAACTCGATCAAGCGGCTAACCTGGCCGGAGAAAAACTTTGGCGGATGCCGATGGAAGAGAAATACTTTGAGGGTATGAAGTCGGTCGTTGCGGACATGAAAAACACTGGCCCTCGACCTGGAGGTGCCATTACTGCCGCCCTGTTCTTGAAGCAGTTTGTCAAAGATACCCCTTGGGCGCACTTGGACATTGCTGGCCCCGTCTGGGCCGATAAGGAAAATGGCTACAACAGTGCCGGAGCGACTGGGTTTGCCGTGCGCACTCTGGTGAACTGGGTCACTGGGTAGCTAAGCCGAGCGATATCGATAAAGATAGGGCAGTAATTGGTCGAACCAGGGTTACAGGAACCGCTTTAAAGGTACTAAGAACTGAGTGCTGAGAACAGGCTAATCCTCAGCACTCAGCACTTTGCGATAAAACAGCTCCTAGCCCAATTTCTTCTACCGCTAAACCTTACGTCCCAGGATGACTACATCACAGCCCCCAATTTCAGCGAATTCAGCAATCTGGGGTAAGTAACCCCATTGGGTAAACCCAAACTGCTCGAATAACCGCAGGCTAGGGTGATTACAGGCAAAAATTACCCCTACTAACGTTTTAATGCCCAGGCTAGGACTGCGATCGATAGCGTGTTGCAACAATTGCCGTCCCACCCCTCGACGACGATAATCAGCCGCAATGTAAATACTCAGCTCCGCTGTACCGTGGTAGGCAGCCCGACCGGAATAAAACGGCTGAAACCCTAGCCACCCAGCGATTTCCTGCTCAATCTCCATCACCCATAGTGGCCGATGATCCGGTGTATGGGCGTGATACCACGCTAGCCGACTTTCAACTGAAACTGGCTCTACATCGGCAGTGACCATCCGGCTCGCGATCGTGGAATTGTAAATGCTGACGATCGCAGGTAAGTCCGTTACAACTGCATCCCGAATATCCATACCCGTTGATTCAGACCTCAATACTGGGTGGAACTTATCACAAAGTGAGTCTGTCAGTCGTCTCCTACACATCGGCTCGCTCAAAGTCTGCCTGTTGAGAGGAAACCAGCAAGATTTTTGAGAAAAATCCAATTTATGTTTGACAAATCCGCAAATGCTTGCAAGAATAGAATTCGTGTCAAAAACAAAGCGACACGAGCAAAAACAAGGCAATATCTGGGACAGTAGTTCAATTGGTTAGAGCACCGCCCTGTCACGGCGGAAGTTGCGGGTTCGAGCCCCGTCTGTCCCGTTCAGTAAAAAATACTTAAAAGTACTAAACCCATCTTAATCAAGGTGGGTTTAGTACTTTTAGGCCACTGTTCCTTTTCATACTCAGCACTCAGCACTCAGTTCTCAGCATTTTGCTCTACCTAACCAGAGCGAGCGCATTACCTTACAGATTCAGCCAGGATTGGGCAAGATAGGGAAGTAATGGAATCTTGCTTTTACCTCCGCCAGTGACGCTATGGACTTCCAATCATTTCTTACCCAATTGCCAGCCCTCTATCAGAATTGGGGAGCAGCGCAGGTTCGTCCCATTTCGTCACCATACCAAGCTGTCCTGGAGCGCACGGGTGGTAGTACCACGATCGCCGTCATGCAGTTACTGAATACAGCGATCGACCATTTGGAGGCCGGAGAAGTTTACTGCGAGGTTGGTTGCAGGACTGGGGCCAATCTGATTGCCGCCCTGCTGAAGCATCCCGATGCGATGGCCTACGCCATTGAAACAACCTCTGAACCGGAATTGCAGGAGAGCATTCTGACCCAATTGGCGGATAATCTTGCCCAGTTTGAGCTGATCGATCAGGTTTTGGTCTGCCCTCAACGCCTAGACGAATTTCTGAATAATTTGCAGGAAAGCGGTTTAGAAGACAAGATTGGCATTTACTTCTATGACGGAGATCACGATTATCGATCGCAACTCCTGGCTCTACTGCGAATGCTACCCTTTCTTGCCGATCAAGCCTTAATTATTTTGAGTCAAGCAAATTCCAGTCTGGTGCGACAGGCCACCTGGGATTTTTTAGCGATGTATCCTCAAGCCTCACTAGAACTCGACCTACCCCCCGGTACAGAGGATGGGTTCTGGCAGGGATTGCTCGTATTGGGTTGGGATCAGAGCCGAACTGAGCCGAGTCAAGAACTGACCTCCCTACCCCAGGAAGCAGCGGCGATCGCGGCGATGCAACAGTTGGCTCAGGAGTATCAGCAGACCCATTTAGAAGCGGTACGTCAGCAAGCCGTTAAATTGCATGTAGCAGGCCAGTATACCGATGCTGAGCGACTCTATCGGGAATATTTGGTGCATTACCCCAATCATGCAGAAACTTGGCTAAATTTGGGCATGTTGCTCGATTTAATGCAACACGATGAAGCAGCACTGGTAGCCCTAGAGCGATCGTTAGCGCTGAACCCAACTCATCCTACAGCCCACCATATTCACGGCTTAGTATTGCAACGATTAGGCCAGGTTCCAGCCGCGATCGCGGCCTTTCAAAAGGCCATCACGTTTGATGCCAGCCATGTCGATGCTTTAAATCAGCTCGGGGAACTGTTTGCTAGTCAGGAAGCACTCGCTGAGGCAGAAGACTGTTATCGTCGAGCGCTGGCAGTTAATCCAAATCATGTCGCTAGCCATCTGAATTTAGGCGATCTGTTAATGAAACAGCAGCAATATGCGGAAGCGATCGCCGCTTATCGCCAGGCTTTGAACTTTAATCCTAAGGGCTTTATCGCCTTAGAAAAACTCCAGCAGGCCTATGCCGCTACAGGAGAGATTGCCAAAGCCCATTATTGTGCTGGATATGCTCTATATCGTCGGGGTGAGCATGAAGCCGCTTTAGCAGAGTTTCTCGCTTTTCTACAATTCAAACCCTTAATTAGTGTAGAAGAACATTTAACGCTTTATGATTGCTTCCATAATTGTGGACAAACAGAAGCCGGATTACCCTATCTCAGACAAGCAGCAGAACGTAATCCTGAGGATCAATTTTTACAGGTTTTGCCTGATTTAGCTTTGCCTTTTCTCTATCGATCGCCGGAAGAAATGACCATTTATCGGCAACGATTCACTCAAGCTTATAACCGACTCATGCAAGTCGTTGAAACAGCTGATCGGCAAAATCAAACTATTAATATTACGTCAATCAAAGACCACAATCACTTTTATCTCTGTTATCACGGCATGAACGATCGTGATGTCCATGCTCAATATGGTCAACTCTTACATCGCGTCGTGACCAATCTCTATCCCCAATGGAGCCATCCTTTACCAATGCCACCACTCAGCCAAACCGGAAAAATCCGCATTGGCTACATCGCTGATGCTTTGGGGAGCAATAGCATGACGCGGTGGGTAGCAGGATGGTTGAAAAATCACGATCGCAATCAGTTTGATATCCACTGCTATAGCCTTAGTACTTCAGTAGATTTACAAGCGGCCCGTTTCCAGGCTATGAGTGATCAGTTCCAAGTTTTTTCCGGGGAAATTAATAGTATTTGCCAAAAGATTTTGGATGATCAATTGCATATCCTGGTGTTTTTAGCGATCGGGACTTCTCATCAGGTGGCGCAAATTGCCTCCCTACGATTAGCCCCCATTCAATGTAGTGCTTGGGGCCATCCAGTCACCTCTGGTTTAGTGAATATTGATTATTTTCTATCAGGCGAATTGATGGAACCGGCAACAGCAGATGCTCACTATACAGAACAATTGATTCGACTACCGAATTTAGGCATCAGTTATCCCCAACCCAGCATTCCCGCCCCAACTAAAGCACGAGCTGACTTTGGCATCCCTGAGGAGGCGATTGTGTATCTGTCCTGTCAGCTGATGTTTAAGTATTTGCCCCAACACGATGCCATATTTCCGGCGATCGCCCAGCGTGTGCCCCAAGCCAAATTTGTCTTTGTCCTGCGATCGACCTTGGCCAACACGGCTAACCCAGGTCTAGAAGTGATATTCCGACAGCGGATTGACCAAGCCTTTACCGCTGCTGGATTAAGCAGTGAAGACTACTGTTTATTTATCCCCGGACAAAGTTGGGAAGGCTATACAAGCTTGCTCCAGTGCAGTGACGTATTTCTGGATACCCTGCTTTTTTCAGCTGGACATACCGCCTTTGACGCGATCGCGGCTAACCTGCCAATCGTCACCCATGCTGGGGAGTTGATGCGAGGTCGTCAAACCTATGGGATGTTGACTCGATTGGGAGTGACAGACACGATCGCCCATACAGAAGCCGAATATATCGATATCGCCGTGCGTTTGGGGTTGGAGCTAGCTTGGAGACACGCGATCGCTCAACAAATGCAGCAAGGCCATGCCCAACTCTTTGATGATTCAGCCTGTGTCGTGGGACTAGAGCAGTTTTACCGCCAAGCTGTGCAGGAAAAACTGAGTCAACAGTCACGTGAAGCCCAGTTCGCTACCCCTAAAGTTGCGTCAAAACAACTGTTGCATGTAGGGTGTGGGCCTTACCATCCTCTAGCCCTACCCCCCTTACTTCGAACTGGGGAGTGGCAGGAAGTGCGATTGGATATTGATCCAGAGGTCGAACCGGATATCGTCAGCTCGATTACGCACATGCCAATGGTGGCTGATCGGACGTTTGATGCGGTCTATTCATCCCATAACCTGGAACATCTATACGCCCATGAAGTACCGTTAGCATTGTCCGAGTTTTATCGAGTGTTGAAGCCAGGTGGATTTGCCTTGATCACATTACCCGATATTCAAAAAATTGCAGAACAGGTGGCTCAGGGGCATTGGGAAGATACGTCGTGTGTCACTTATAGTGGCCCCTTAAGCCCGGTTGATATGGTTTATGGTCAACGAAGCGCGATCGCGGCAGGCAGAGTCTATATGGCTCATAAAACTGGGTTTACGGCAGCTACCCTCCGTCAAAAGCTGGAGCAAGTAGGATTCCAACGGATTGATACTCAAACCGAAGACGTTTATTTGTGGGCAATGGGCTACAAATAAGTCAATTTAGGTAGCGCCCCGATTCCGGGCAAACTTTTGCCGCAGGCGATCGACAAACAATGTCACCTCAGGCAATCTAAGTTGAGCTGCAATCACAGCAAATATACTTAAACCGACCGCACTAGCAATTCCTAGCTGGGCCAGTTGGATTAACAAGCCTTCGGTTCCTAAAAGGTGTTGCATTCCCCACAGTGCTCCCCAGCAGGCAGCTCCAGCGATCGCACTACCAACGGTTAATCCTAAAACTGGTACTGACCATTCCCGTAACGGTAATCCATGTAATCGGCGATTCAAGATCCAGAGCATCGCAATCATCGATACTAGATTCACCGTCACGGTTGCCAATACCAATCCAGGCGCACCAAATGGCTTCACTAATAAGAAGTCAAGTAAGGCATTCAGGAAAATATTCACGATACTGATCCGGAACGGCGTGTCTCCATCGCCCAAGGCATAGAAAACTCGGACTAACACATCCCGTCCTAGATAAACAAACATGCCGACCGCATAGGCCGCCAGTACAGAAGCTGTGAGATAAGAGTCTTCTAGCTTAAATGCATAGCGTTCATACACAACCCGCGATAGGGGTACAGCGAGCACAATCATCAGGGCACTCAGCGGCAACATGGTTACAGCGGTCATCAGTAACCCCTGGCGAATCCGTTGTTTGAGTTCTGGCCAGTTTTCTGGGTCGGCCAACCGAGAAAAAATCGGCATCAGGGGTACCAGAATCATGTTGGACAGAATCCCCAGAGGGGTTTGAATTAGCAGCCCGGCATAGCCCATTGCCGATACTGCCGCTGCTGCATTAGGGATGAAGGAGGCAAAGAATAAGTCTGTCCAGACATTAATCTGCAACATGCCAGAGGAAAACGTAGCAGGCCCCATGATTTTGAGCACTTCCTGCACTTCGGGCTTACCAAAGTCAAACCGCAGTCGTAACTTCCCCAATCCCGATCGCCATTGCACTGGCACCTGAACTAACCACTGCAATAAGGCTCCCGCTAAAGTTGTCCAAGCCAGTACTGCCCCACCTAACGCCGCATATTCTGGCAGAACGATGCGATCGCCCAAATAGAACGCCAAGCCACCCAGCCCAATTAGCACGGTAATGCTAGAGAACAATGGGCTAATGGAGGGTAACCAGTACTGATCAGCAGCATTCAAACTGCCAAAGCCAATCCCAATTAACCCGGCCAGTACGGCCATTGGCGCCATGATTTTAAATTGCTGGATGGCAATATCCTTCGTTTGCTGCATAGTTTGCCAGGTTTCAGCGGAAACTCCTGTCGCCGTCGCTTGCTCAGGACTAATAAACAACCCCGGTGCAACCAGATGCATTAGGGGTTCAGCAAAGACAATTAGCCCCACCATCACCAGCAATAGAATACCCACGACTAGGGTGGTAATCGTTTCGACGATCGCCGCGACTTCCTTACGATCGCGTTTCGCTAGCACACTGACGATCGCGCTATGAAACGGGCCGTTAATACCACCAAGCAGAATCAGTAAAAATCCTGGAATGACGTAGGCAAAGTTATACGCTCCAAAGGCAGGACCAACCCCGAAGGCTGCCGCGATCGCTTGCTGCCGGACCAAACCGAACAGTTTGCTAATTAATGTTGCGATCGCCACAATCCCTGCGATCCCCGCTAAAGAGCGGGCTGTTTTGTTTGAATCAGCCACCTAACCACTCCATGACAACGAAGCTTCACCTAGTTTACGCATGAATTGGGGAAGATCCCGCCATTACTCACGGGCTTTTCCCCTACTAATCCGGGGTTGTACTGAGGAATCATAGAAGTGTAAGTATTTGCCGAATTGGGCGGGCCGTTATGGACTATCTCTACTACATTGCCAATACCAGTCTGACCCTGAGAGTGATCGAGTTCTTGCTGGATAGCAAACTCCCGGTTCGCTTCATTACCGTGATCCATCAAATTGACGGTTGGATTGTCAAAGTGAAAATGAACCAATATCTCGATCCATACGATCATGGTAATTTCCGCGCCTTCATGAATGAGTTAGGCATTCCCTACGAACCGGGCATTCGGGTACAAATGGCGCTTTGGAGTCTGGAAACCGGACAATCTCCTGTGGACGTGATGCAGCGTTATCAAGTCGCTGTAGTGTCTCATGGAAAACCCGATCGAATCGAAGTCGAAGAATTTCGCAACCAGTTTGTGCAAGGATTAGGCTATTGCCCCGAAACCCTGGCCTAATCAACCTTTATTCGCTCTCTGGACGAGCCGTTCTTGCACGATCGGGAGGTTGCACTTCAATCTCGATCGCCTCTGCTAACTCTCGGGGTGATTCAGCCGCCAAGGACTGTAGATTAGCAGACAGCTCGACCCGCTCCAGTTCAGCTTCAGAAATGGCTAATGGCTGACGGTCTTGTTTCAATTCTGGCAGGGCAACAAGTTCTTTTTCCGTTTCCTTAACTGCGATCGGCAAGCGTAACGGTTGCAGTTCTTCAATCCAGCAACTCGCCAAAGGTAGCGCTTGATCCAAATCTTCCAGAGGACGGGGAACTAACATCACCGCATGGAGTTCGCCAATCCGCTCAGCTTCCACCATACCCACATCCAACGCCATCGCCACATTCGCCACCGTACCACGGATGATCGCCGTACAGAGTCCCGCTCCGATCGTTTCATACGCTGCCAGGACAACATCTGCCGCCTTCAGCATGGCATCAGCGGCACCGACCATCGCTGGAAAGCCGCGAGTTTCCAGCAACCCCACGGCTTGATTACTCAATTTGCTATGTCCCCGACCCGATGCTAGCTGGGCTAATCGATTCCCGATCGGTAACACCACTTCTAAATTCGGCATCGGCCGCGGTAACACAAGCGTCGATAGCTCTTGGCCAAACTGATGGGCCCGTTCCGCCCCTTCCTGCACGGCTAACCGAACATCGGCCACAGAGCCTCGCACGATCGCGGTACAATGCCCACTACCAATTTTCTCATAGCCTACCAGGATCACTCCTGATGACTTCAGCATGTGGTCGGCAATGCCGACGATCGCCGGAAAGCTCTGAGCAGAAACTAAACCCAGGGCAGTATCTGTAAAGTCTTCTCGTCGGCTCATTCAAGTTTATTAAAAACGCTGGCTTCGGTCGGTACTCCTATCCTAATCGCTATTCGCTATTCGCTGTTAGCCATTAGGAATATTCTCCAGCAGCATCTAGCTGAAGATTGATTTAATCCGCCCAGGGATCATCTGGGTTTGGCCGATCGCTCGAAGGCTCAGGCGTAATGGGCTGACGATGAGGAAACAGTTTCACCAACATTTGGTTGACATAGACCTGGCCGTAGACATTCATTCCAGGATTCTGCGGTGATTTTTCATCAGGCAGCGGCGCCATCATTCCAGACGGCTGAGGCTCCGGAGTTGGCTCAGCCACGACTGGAGCCGGATAGGGAGCCGTATCAGTGACCTGAAGGGGTTCTGCTTCTAACACAGTTTCTGGAGTGCGACTGGTATCCCCAATTAATGAACCGGGCGGAATAATCTGTCCCCAACCGATCGCACTATTAAAAACTGTGGTGG
>DATNPU010000353.1:0-14135 GCA_036703105.1 Microcoleaceae cyanobacterium | reverse complement strand
CCCGATCGCAAAACCGTTCAGCGTTGGGCCACAGTCACTCCAGCCGGATTTGAGTTTTGCTTGAAGTTGCCGAAAGCGATTACGCACGACGATCGCTTGCAACCCAAAATTTCGGCCACAATGCAGTTTCTGGAACAGATGCAGGACTTGGGCGATCGCCGAGGCCCGTTTTTTGCCCAACTGCCGCCGAGTTACAGTCCAGCTCATTTCAGTGATCTAGAGGCCTTTCTGACTGCTTTACCCCGTCAGGAGTCAGAGTTTGCTTTAGAGGTGCGCCATCCAGAGTGGTTCCAGTCACCTCATGACGATCGCTTAACAGAACTCTTAACAGAGCTAGGCATTGGCCGCGTCTTACTCGATTCCCGCCCAGTCTATGAAGTGGCTGATGATCCCCAGGTGCATTCGGAGCGTCGGAAACCCAGGCTGCCTTTGTCTATGAGTGTCACAGCTCCCTTTAGCTTAATTCGGTTTATTAGTCATCCCGACCAACAAACCAACGGGCCGTTTTTACAGGACTGGTTAACTCAAGTCGATCATTGGTTGCAGCAAGGGATTCGGATCTATTTCTTCGTTCACTGTCCAGTGGAGGAGCGATCGCCCAGTAATGCCCGCTATATCCAACATTGTTTAGAGCAGCAAGGAACCGCCATCCCGCCGTTACCTTGGGATGCTATCCCGCCAGACGCCACCCAACTGCAATTGTTTTGAATGGGCCGCTACCGCTTAAACTGTATCCTCCATGTAGAACCTTAACAGGCGGTAGGCTTCTTCCCGCGTGGTTGTCCGATGATTTGCCTTAAATAAAAATGGGCGTGTCCGCACATCAGTAGTTTTAGCGGTCTCCCATACGCAAAGATTGACTCCGTCCTGGCAGGGGGTAATGCTGTAACGGACGCTGGTAGAAATATCAAGTGCTTGCATAGCCGAACCAATGACTTAACAGGGCAACTAATTGGAAAAATGCGAAATCATGGTGGAGACTGAGACAATTCGCAACATTATGCTGCTCAATGACCTCAGAATGAACTGTGCTGTAGATGCAAAGGCTGACCTGATACTGTATTTATCATGCAGAGAATTCTCGGTTAGGAACTCACCCGCCTGAAGGATTTGCTCAAACCAAATCCAGGTATGGATTTCTATCTCTAGAATGGGAGTGATTCTATCTACCGTTAGAACCTCCGTGAAAACATGGTTTCGGTACTTGCATCTATGGTTGCAATCTCATTATATATACTGAGGCTAAAAAGTTACGATCGGATAAAAACTCTTCTCATTACTGGATAAGTTATGAAGCAATGAGCAAGTCAGGCCTTGGCGTTATTCGTATCTTCAGGGCAAGCGATTAGCTATTTAGCACCACTTAGAGGAAAACGGCCAAAAAAGCCAAACAAAATTACCTGACCTAACCGCCATGTCTGGGCCAGGTCAGCTACTTCTCCCCACCAACACCATCCAGTCAGGTATAAAAAGCTACGGTTTGGATCGCCAAAGTACCTTTTAGGCCATACAGGATTGAAGATAGTATGGATGATTTAATAATTGATAGTTGCGCGCAGCGGGCAATTACGAGGGAAGCTTCAAGACGCCATCTTCCAAATAGGCAATGTGATCAGCGAGATCAATAATGCGGGGATCATGCGTCACCATCAGCACGGTCTTGCCTGCTTCCTTAGCTAAAGTTCGCAGTAACTCAACGACTGTATGGCCACTGTGAGAGTCCAGAGCGGCAGTTGGCTCGTCGGCCATAATCAGTTGGGGATCACCAGCCAAGGCACGGGCGATCGCCACCAGCTGTTTTTGCCCACCCGATAAATGTCGAGGCAAATGATTGGCTTTATTGGCCATCTTGACCTGATCCAGTAGTTCTAATGCCCGTTGCCGTCGCTTACTGTGACCATGTACTCCTTCAATTTTGAGGGTGACTTCTACATTCTCTAGGGCCGTCAAGGCTGGAAATAAATTAGATTCTTGAAAAATAAAACCGATATGTTCTAACCGAAACTGAGCGAGTTGCTCTCGCGACATGGTCGTAATCTCTTCTCCCAGTAGGTGAACAGTACCCGTTACTGGAGTTAAAATTCCGGCCAGAATTGAGAGCAGTGTGGTTTTACCAGAACCCGAAGGCCCCATCAGTAAGTGAATATCTCCCTGTTGAATCTCGAGATTAATTCCTTTGAGCACTTCAAATCGTTCATTACCGGATTGGTAAGCCATGCTCACTGATTGGGCAATGATGGCAAACCGGGAGTACCGATCAGGAATGACTGAGGTAGAGGCAACCAGATCTGCGTCTGGAGCAGATTCAGCAAGATTTACTTGAAAGTCAGCCATTAAAATTATGTGAATGAATGGTCTTCAACGGCGTATATAAGGAGCGGTGAGGAACAACACCGAGCAGCCAGAACCGAGAAAGCGTTCATGAGTCGAGGGGCAATTGCCCACTAGCTAAAGCGAGCGATTAGCATGCTTGTCCTCAGTTTAGCGAACAGGCACGGTTTCCACATCATTCACGGTGATGCTTACCAGAAGTTTAACTCAGGCTTTGAATACGATCGCGGGATCTACACGGGTAACTTTTTGAATCGCAAACATGGCCGACCCGACACACATAATAATTGTGACGCCCAAAATTCCGATCGCGGTTGCAGGGGTAATCAAAATCATGATGCCTTTGGCAGACATCGTCCAAAAGCCGAGTCCCACGCATAAAGCCATGCTAGGTAGATAGCCCAGGACTGCCATCCACAAAGCTTGTTCAGTAATAATGCCAGCGATCACCCAATCGGATGCACCCATTGCTTTCAACGTGCCAAATTCCTTAATGTGATCGGCCACCGATGAATACAGAATCTGGCTGACCACTACCATGCCCACAATAATCCCCACTACCGAGCCTAAGCCGAGAATGAAGCCTACGCCCGTTCGGCTTTTCCAGTAGGTTCGGGTTTTATTGGCAATCTCTGCCTGGGTATAGACCCGCGTTCCGGGTAGTTGTTTGGCCAGTCGTTGCTGCAAGTCGTGTAAATCTTCGCCAGATTTCGCTTTGACCAAAATATAAGTAATTGGATCGGTGAACGATAATGCTTTTGGCGGCGGGAAATTCACCGCTTGCCCATCGGGAAGGGTGGCAAAGGAATTCAGACATTTGATATCGTCATCGGTCAGACGGCAATTCAATGACGAGGTTAATCCGGCTGTCCCGTAGGCATTAGCATTCTCTAATGAAGTAAAAATATAAGCACTGGATGCGATCGATTGAGTGTCATCCACCATACCTACTAGCTTGGCTGGGAGAGATCCGATTTTTCCCGTATCACCCATTTCTCGCAAATCCAAACTATTGCGACTGGCTCGATCAATCATCACTGTATAAGGGGCACTTAAATTATTGAGACTGCCGCTCGCTACTTTCCAGTTCGGCGAAAATAATTGACCGTTGGGATCAAAGCCATAAATTCTGACCGGCTCAATCGAACCTGTGCGCGATCGCCATAAGCCTGTTCGGAGCATCAGGGCTTCGGCTCGGGCGACTCCTTTCACTTGTCTAGCCGTAACCAGATTTTGTAACGGCATGGGTAGAGTGACTTCCAGTTGCAACATGTCTTCAGAACCCACCCATAGATCTGCTGAAGACTGATCAATTAATAAGGCCGTCGATCGAGTAAAGCCGTTTAAAATTCCGGTTTGGATGGTGACTAAGCTAACGGCAAACATGATCCCCGCCTGAGCGACCAAAAAGCGAGGAATGTCCTCAAATAGATTCTTACGAGCGATAGAAGCCATGAGCCGCGCAGCAAGGTTTCCTACATCTTAAAGGAGAACTTTGGCTTCGGAAGGAGGCAAGTTTAGAATCGGTTACAAGGTTTTGTTATCGGGTCGGGTTCCTTGATTGGGTTCTGCAATGCATAGCCCAGATGCCACCCAACCTGAGGTAGCTTACTAATTAAGATGTAGTTAGCTCACCCTGTAGATTAATCGCGACTGCATCCGCCTCAGTCAGCTCGAAAGTGACTGGATACATACGACCATTGGAGAGAAGCGCCAACTATGGCTTACGAATTTGCTCAACATGTTTTGGATCAGCTAGCCACGGCCACCGAAATCTTTGCGGCTGGCTATGTCGGCATTAACTTTGTCATTTACTCTTGGAAGCGAACCGAATCGGAATCCAGCTTAACTCAACCAACAGTGATTCCTGAAACAACGGCGATAACCGAAGCTCCCTTAGAGGTTTTACAACCGCTTCCCCTCTCGTTACCCAAACGAGAATTGGTAGAAATTTCAGCCACCACTAACACCGAGGCAGAGCCAATCCGGCAACTGGTAGATCTGAATGAAGGGGGTCGCTCCACCGAACCCTTACCGTCTGTCAATCTGGCTCCTCCACTCGCCGATCGTATGGATGACGTTCTAGACGATATTGCAGACGTTGAAGCAGACGTTGAAATCGATGAACCGGCGACTGTCACGCCTACTCCTGCACCAGAACCAACCCCGATCGCAGCGGCTGCCGAGGCTAACACGACCGAACTTGAGCAACTGGCCCAACCCGAAGTAACAGTGACTAGCCCAGTAGTGGCTGAACCACCAACCAAGCCAGAAGCTACCGCAGCCAGTCCCACGATCGCGGAGCCATCTACCGAAACCAAGCCTGTCCTGAAGAGGCCGCCAGTGCGACCAGTGACTTTGGGCCAGTCTAGTACAGCCCCAGCCACACCGCAGCCTGCTCAACCAACTGATAAATTGACAGAGGAAGACTAATATAGTACATTTGTACCAGCTTCACTTCAATGCTCCATAACTGAACTGCCTCCACACTGTTGGAGGCTCTTTTTTTGCAAGTTATTGTCAATCAACGTGAGGCGTATCACGATCACATGTGACTCCCAGCACGGCAATAATCCAGATTTTGCGAGATGGTGTGGATACAACCCCAATTTTCCGACGAACAAAGAAAACTAGGGACTCTACCAGGGCTAAAGCCCATGATGAAACAGCGTATGGTTGTGAATAATGCATCGGCTAAGGTGATTACCGGGGAATTAGAGTCCGGCGAGCTAGAGTGGCTAAGAACGCGAGTTGCGGACTTAGAACGACAACTGGCTGACGCTAAACTCAAACAGCAGAGTTTGCAGCGGCAAGAAACGCAGTATCGCGCCCTGGTACAACTCGCCAATTGCATTATTTTGCGCTGGGATACTCAAGGCCGGGTTAAATTCCTCAATGCCTATGGTCAGCGCTTCTTTGGGTTTCGAGCTGAGGAGATTATTGGCAACAGTGTATTTGGGACGATCGTACCTGCCACAGAATCGTCGGGGCGGGACTTGGAGGAGATGATTGTTGACCTCTGCAAATATCCCGATCGCTACGCGCATAATGAAAATGAGAACCAATGTCGGGACGGTCGGCGGGTCTGGATTTCTTGGTCAAATAAGCCGATTTTGAATGAGCAGGGAGAAATCGTAGAAATTCTCTCGGTGGGTACCGATGCGACGGAACGCCGCCAGACGGAAGAAGTGTTGCGGCGATCGGAAGCTCAGTTACGAGAACAGACTATTGCGCTCCAAACCACGCTCTCGGAACTGAAGCAGGCTCAGGCCCACTTAGTTCAGAGCGAGAAAATGTCGTCATTAGGGCAATTGGTGGCGGGAGTGGCCCATGAAATTAATAACCCCGTGAATTTTATTCATGGCAATATCTATCCGGCTAGCCAGTATGTTCAGGAATTATTAGACTTATTAGAACTGTATCAAACCCATTTCCCAGAAGTGCCGCCGGAAATTGAGGACAAAATTGAGGAAATGGATCTGGAGTTTGTGGCCGCAGATTTGCCTAAGATCATTTCTTCCATGAAAGTTGGCGCCGATCGCATCCGAGAAATCGTGCATTCCCTCCGCACCTTCTCGCGCTTGGATGAGGCAGAAGTAAAAGCGGTAGACATCCATGAAGGGATTGATAGTACGTTAATGATCCTGCGTAGTCGCCTCAAAACCACTTATCTCCGGCATGAGGGGCACGAGTATTGTCGGCCAGACATTCAGATTGAGAAACACTATGGGAATTTACCTCCAGTTCAGTGTCATGCTGGACAACTGAATCAAGTGTTTATGAATATTCTCAGTAACGCGATCGATGTGTTGGATGAAGTGGCGATCGCTCAGGGCAGTGAAGTTTCTGCTGATCGTTTACTGCCGGAGATCGCGGTGCCTACGATTCGGATTTATACGGAGACTGTGCACTATGCCGCCGTGGTGGAGGATGAGGCGGAACCTATCCCGCAACAGTGGATTCGGATCCGGATTGCTGACAATGGCTGGGGTATGCCCGAAGAGGTTCGGCAACGGATTTTCGATCCATTTTTCACGACTAAACCCGTTGGCAAAGGCACCGGCTTGGGTATGTCAATTAGCTATCAGATTGTTACAGAGCGGCATGGTGGCCGACTGGAGTGTAGTTCTGCCCCTGGAGTAGGCACGGAATTTGTGATTGAAATTCCTGCTGAGTGAGATTTCTGCAAAAAAATCGTGTCCGATCGAGTCAACGTGAGTAAAATTCTGGGGATGTGATTCCAGTTCTTGGATTGGATTGTGTTCCTGAAACGCTTGCGGAATTTCTTGTTATTACTGGTTTGTGTAGCCTGCTTAAGCTGGGCCAGTCCTGCTACGGCGCCTGTAATAGCCCAGTCACCCAGTAATGTCACCCCAGTTGGGCAAAATGCAGGGGCAGTAGATGAATTGCAACAGCAACGATCGCAGATTGACCAGCAACGATCGCAGATTTCCCAGGAACGAGAGCGTCTGCAAAACCTGGAGCAAGCGGCCCAGGGGACACTGAAGGGGTTACAACACACCGTGACTACGACAACGGGACAACTCAAAGTCAGTAATTCAGCCCTTCAGCGAGCCACGACTAACCTAAGTCAGTTAGAAACTAAGCTAGCCGCTGCCGAACACACCTTTCGGCAAAAGCAGTTTTCGACGGTGGCCCGGTTACGCTTTCTTCAGCGTCAGCAGGTGAATCGCGGCTGGGCTGTGTTGCTCCAAAGCCAGAATTTGAATGAGTTTCTCGATCGCCGCCGTCAGTTACGACTGATTTACCAGACCGATCACAAAATTCTCCTCAGTTTGCAGACCGATGCCGAGCGCCTGGAACAACAACGGAATCAGATCGAACAGCAGAAAAACCAGATTGCGTTAATCAAACAAGAACTTTTGGCCCAAAAATCCAATCTGGAGGAGCAGCTAGCCTTTCAACGGGAATCGGTCGATCGGCTCAAGACCGATCGCCGGGCATTACAAGCGGCAGAATCGCAATTGCAGCAAGACTCTTTAGCGATCGCTAGCATGATTCAACAGCGGATGGGCGGCCAGGGGGGCATCGCGTTAGCCATGCGGGGGACTGGACAATTTATGCGCCCCATTGTGGCTGAAATTACTAGTGGCTTTGGGTGGCGGATGCACCCGATTCTCGGCTATCAACGGTTTCATTCCGGCATCGATTTCGGGGCAGACTACGGCACGATTATTCAGGCGGCGGATAGCGGTACCGTGATTTTTGCTGGCTGGTACGGTGGCTATGGTAATGCCGTGATTATTGATCATGGCAACGGCCTGACGACGCTATACGGCCATACCAGCGAGTTTTATGTGGTTGAAGGGCAGGGAGTGCAGCGAGGGCAGGCGATCGCGGCGGTTGGCTCGACTGGACTTTCGACTGGCCCCCATTTGCATTTTGAAGTGCGGCGAGAGGGCGAACCTGTAGATCCGATCGCGTATCTATAACTCTGGAACTGTCGTCGTTCGGCGGACTAGCCATCCATGCAGCATCACCAACAGGCCGACTAACGGTAACAGCAGGGCTGGAATAATTTCTAAGCTACTGCGAGTGGCTAACCAGCCCATTGAGGTGGGAATCATCGCTGCTCCTAAACTGGCCACACTGGTCATAAACCCGATCGCGGCTGGCACTAAGGCAGTAGCTACCCGTTGGGGCATTAACCAAATCGTTGTGGGAAAGATTGGGCCTAAGGCAAACCCAATTACGGGGAGGACGAACCAGGCCTGTGGTAGTTGCCACCAGATCAGCAGTGCGATCGCTAGTAATCCCAAACACCAGCTCAGGAGGCGATCGGCTCCCAGCCGTCGCACCAGGTGTCCCATCACTAGCCGTCCCAGTGTTAGCCCCAACCAATAGGCACTAACGCTATAGCCTGCTACCATTGCCGGAGTGCCTCTCCCCACCGCTTGCACACTGTAGGCCCAGTTGCCGACTGTACTTTCCATCCCGACATAGATCAGGAGTAAGAGTCCAGCCATCAGGACGATCGGCGTTCTTAAGGCCACCCGTAGGTTCAGGTGGGCACTAGCCGCCGCATGGGTAGCCTGGCGCCGCATCGGTGCATACCGGGAGAGCACAGCCCAACCTAACCCGACAATTAACACGGCCACGACAGCAGCGAATACCTGATAAACTTGCCGCCAATGCAGCCCGATCGCCAGCAGGGTAGTGGCGATGGCCGGGCCTAACAATGCTCCGATGCCATAAAAGGCATGAAGAAAGCCCGTTAAATCAGCATGAGTGCGATCGCTAGCAATGTAGGTGTTAATGCCTGCATCAATCAGGCCAATGCCCAGCCCTAGCAGAATGCCAGCCGCCACCATGACACCCCACACTGGGCTGAGGACGTAAATCATCAGCGCACTGGTCAGCAACACCGCTGCCATCAGTAGCATTCGAGCTAATCCCAGCTGACTACTGAGCAGACTGCTCGCGATCGCGGCGACAATGTAACCGCTCAGTTGACTGAGCAGCAGCAGGGTGACGGTGGCAGGAGTGAGATGGTAGGTGGCCTGAATCGAGGGAATCAGTACCCCTAACCCCCCTTCTGCGACCCCGATCGCGATAAATGCGTAAAAGGAAAGTGCTACTCCAATCCAGCGGTGACGGCTCATAAGATTTTGGGGACAGGCACAGGGCACTGTCCCTACTATATCGAGCCTGGATCGTGGGAATAGAGCTTAAGCGCCTTCGCGGAGTTTGTCTAGAACCCCCCGATCTTCCAGAGTGGAAGTGTCGCCGGAGACTTCTTCACCCGCTGCCAGCGATCGTAGTAAGCGGCGCATAATTTTCCCAGAACGGGTTTTTGGTAAGGCATCACTAAATCGGATTTCACCCGGACGGGCAAGGGCACCAATTTCCTGAACCACATGCTGCCGAAGTTCTTTGCTTAACTCATCACTGGCCGCATAGTTGCCTTCCAGGGTGACAAAAGCCACAATTTCCTCGCCTTTCAGTTCGTCGGGCCGACCTACTACGGCCGCTTCAGCTACCGCCGGATGCGAGACTAAGGCTGATTCGATTTCCATTGTGCCCAGACGGTGCCCAGACACACTAATCACATCATCGACCCGACCCATGACCCAGAAGTAGCCATCTTCATCTTGGCGTGCGCCATCGCCAGCAAAGTAGGTGTATTGCCCATCTTTGGGTGGGATGTGCTCCCAGTAGGTACGGCGGAAGCGATCGGGGTCCCCATACACCGTCCGCATCATGCCCGGCCAGGGATGCCGCACGGCTAAATAACCACCCGCATTGGCATTAACAGAATTGCCATCCAGATCCACCACATCGGCCAGAATGCCAGGGAAGGGACGGGTAGCAGAACCGGGTTTAGTAGGAATGGCGCCGGGTAGTGGAGTAACCATAATGCCGCCGGTTTCGGTTTGCCACCAGGTATCGACGATCGGGCAACGTTCTCCCCCAATAATCCGGTAGTACCACATCCAGGCTTCGGGATTAATCGGTTCGCCTACACTGCCTAACAGCCGTAATGACGACAAATCTCTCGCTTTGGGCAAGTGTTCGCCCATTTTGATGAAGGCCCGGATGGCGGTAGGAGCGGTGTAGAAAACGTTGACCCCATACTTTTCAATCACATCCCAGAAGCAACCGGGATTAGAAGCGCGGGGTGCACCTTCATACATTAACGTTGTTGCCCCATTAGACAGTGGGCCATAAACAATGTAGCTGTGTCCCGTAATCCAGCCGACATCAGCGGTACACCAGTAGACATCAGTATCCTGGAGATCGAAGATCCACTTGGTGGTGATGTGGGTATAGAGGTTATATCCAGCGGTGGTGTGGACGACCCCTTTCGGTTTGCCGGTGCTGCCGGAGGTATAGAGGATGAACAGCATATCTTCGCTATCCATCGGCTCGGCGGGGCAATCGGAGGAAATGCCTTGTTTGAGGTCATGCCACCAATGGTCCCGGCCTGGTTCCATGTGGACTTTTTGGGCGGTACGCTGCACCACTAAGACATTCTGCACACTGGGGGCATGGTTGTCGGCCAGGGCTTTATCTACCTGGTCTTTCAGCGGCACGATCGCATCTTTGCGCCAGCCCCCATCGGCTGTAATCACCAGTTTGGCTTTGCCATCATTCAGGCGATCGCGGAGAGCTTCGGCACTAAAGCCCCCAAACACGACAGTATGTGGTGCCCCAATCCGAGCACAGGCCAGCATGGCGATCGCGGCTTCGGGAATCATCGGCATGTAGATGCCCACCACATCGCCTTTCTGGACGCCTAACTGTTTTAAAACATTCGCAAATTGACAGACTTCCCGATGTAACTGGGCATAGGTGAGGGTACGCGAGTCACCCGGTTCACCTTCCCAAATGAGAGCCGCTTTGTTGCGTCGCCAGGTGGTCAAATGGCGATCGAGACAGTTATAGGAAATGTTAATTTTGCCGTTGACAAACCATTTCGCGAAGGGGGGTTGCCAATCCAGCACAGTGTCCCATTTTTGGAACCAATCTAATTCTTGTTCGGCTAGCTCTGCCCAAAATTTTTGGGGATCGGCATTGGCCCGCGCACAAAGTTGTTCATACTCTTCCAGGCTTTTGATATGGGCTTTCTGGGAAAACTCGGCCGATGGAGAGAAGAGCCGATTTTCATGAAGAATTGATTCGATCGTCGATTGTGACATGGCGGTTACTAAGGTCTGGATAAAATGCGACGTGCGATCGGCTAGCCGCAGCGTTCAACTTCAGTAGAATTAGCCGATCGCCGGTAGCCCTTTCAACACAATACTGGATTTGGAGCAACCTGCTAGTTACTGCTTGTAAAGATACATCCTGTACTGAAATCTTTAAGTATGACAACTGAGAATTGTTAGCAGTTTTACCTAATTCTTTTCAGTCTATTTTTGGGAGAAATCCTCAGTTCAATCACTGCTATCAGAAGATTAGATTAGGACTTTTAAGCATGTTTTAGAGCGTGATTCTATTGATTAAAATTGCCTGCTGATTCTTTGAGAAAAATTGTGCATTTATCTCTATTCTTGGAAGCTTTCGCTGATACAACAGAGTAGCGGTTTGATCAGACGTTGAGGATGTGGTTTAAAAGTGCTGAGTGCTGAGGACTGAGTGCTGAGAAAAAGCGAATCCTTCATTCTTAGCACTTGAGCCTCCGTACTGCCTCAACCAGAGTTTGAGAAGGTTGAACCAGACCTTAGCCGCCGGTGCCTCAGCATTCTGCGATACAGTAGTAACCAATCCTTCGGTTACAGATTGTTGCAGTGAATTCATCAGTGTCCTCTCGGCCAAAACCGCGCTTTGATCAAGCGATCGCGGCGAAAGTGTTCCATTGGCTCAATATTGTTAGTCTCAGCATTATGTTGACCAGTGGCTTGCAGATTTACAATGCCAATCCCGTATTTGGCGGTCGGGAAGGGTTGCATATTCCTCCGATTGGGTTGCTGGGAGGCTGGTTAGCGGGGGGGCGGCATTGGCACTTCGCGGGGATGTGGTTTTTCTCGCTGAATCTGTTGTGGTATGGCGTTTATGTGTTGATTTCTCACCGCTGGCGCCATCGCTATGTGGGCACGAATGATCTGAAGGCGTTGCAGGTGGGGCAGAATCCAAAACGGCGGATTTATGCCTGGCATCGGTTAGCTTATACCGCGATTATTCCGATTCTGTTGCTGGCGCTGTTTACCGGAATTGGTATGTATAAACCGGCGCAGTTTCCCTGGATTGTGGACTGTTTTGGCGATTGGTTTGCCTTGCGCGTAGTGCATTTTCTGACCGTGCCAGCGGTGATTGTGTTTGCGATCGCGCATTCCTGGCTCGCGTTGAGAGCGGGCGGCGATCGGCTGGTGAATTCAATGTTTTGGGATTGAACGATGACGAACACACCGGATGAGCAAGAATTGGCGACTCGTCGGCGTTTTCTGCGCTTGTTGACTTGGTCGGGGGGCAGCGTGATGTTTGGCAGTATCGGGTTAACGCTGGCTGAGAGCTGGGCTGGACGAGCATTTGAGCCACTGAACCAGAGGGTTGAGGAGTTACTGCAAAATTCCCAGAAGTTAGTCCCAGAGTTTCCGATTAGCGCGATTGAACCAAAGGCGTTACTGGTGAATAGTTTTCGGTTTACGCCAGAACTGGATCCGGCGACGTTTCGCTTGACGATCGATGGGGAGGTGAATCAGCCTCTGAGTCTGGATTTGAACACGATTTACGCCATGCCGCAAACGTCGATGGTGATCCGGCATGTCTGTGTGGAAGGTTGGGCGGCGATCGTGCAGTGGGGTGGGATTCAGATGCGGGAGTTAGCCCGATTAGCGCAACTGAAACCAGGGGTAAGGTATGTCTATTTCTGGTCGGCGGATGGCTACTACGGCAGTTGGGATTTGGCGTCGGCGTTACATCCCCAGACGATGCTGGCGTATCAGAAAAATGGGGCACCATTGCCGATCGATAATGGAGCGCCGTTACGGTTGGCGTCGCCGATTAAGTTGGGCTACAAGCTGAGTAAATGGGTAACACGGGTAACGTTTACCAGTGAGTTAATGCCGCGTAAGGGCTACTGGGAAGATCTGGGTTATGAGTGGTTTGCGGGACTGTAGGAGATTTTGAGATTCTAAGGAATGGGATAAATAACTCCGCATCTTTCTGTACGGGCGCGGCATTCGGCAGAGATTTCTGGGGCAATGGGCAAGGACTGTTTACCGAATGCCACGCCCCTACGCAAAATTGCACCTGATTGCACCTTAATAAATCTGCGATCCTCAGCAGAGCTTTAAAGCTCAAACATTCAGCCGCTAAGCTCAAACATTCACGTGCTAAAGTTCAACATTCAGCCGCTAAGGTCAGACTTTAACGCGCTAAGCAAAAATATTCAGGCGCTAAGGTCAGACTTTAACGCGCTAACCAAAAACATTTAGCCGTTAAGCAAAAACATTCAGCCGTTAAGCAAAAACATTCAGCTGCTAAGCAAAAACATTCAGGCGCTAAGGTCAGACATTAACGCGCTAACCAAAAACATTCAGCCGTTAATGTCAAAGATTCAACGCGAGTTCTGTGAGCCTAGTTCATGCACAGTCGATCGTCGGGGCAGGTTTATTCAACAGACTGCAATGGAACCGTTGATTTAACAACACAATCTACTCCTGTAAATATTAGGGGTATTGAACCGTGCTGGAAACGGCATAGCGATCGTCGAGGTAGGTTGAGTAGATAGGTGAGCAACATAACTATTAATGTTGTGGCAAAACACACCCTAAAAGGGATCTGCTGCGATCGTCATTAGGATTGAGATGAGCTTGAGTTAGCTTCATCAGAAACTCATCAAAAACCTCTGTTAATCCCGGAACGATCGCGGGCACTCTGATCGAGGGGATAGAACCTCAAGTCAAATTCTTAATACAGCAGAATTAATCTCTCTAAAAAGTTTGCCTACCAAGTGCTGTATTGGTTGTTACTAATGCTTTGGAGATCGCTTAGAACAGAGAACGATCGCTATTGCCTAATTGATGCTACTTCATACAATTAATGAAACAACTGTAGAAAATTGAGCACTGAATTATGCCTAAAGCAAAAACGAAAGCTGAAGTGGTTTTGAATAGCTTTATCCGAGATGAGATTAGCAGGGTTTTAGAAACCAATGAACTAGATTCGGTTGTTCTAGAGAAGTTTGCTTACTTCGTTATTGATAACTATAAGAAAAAAGAGCCGCAACCTACTAAGGCTAAGGTTACTAATTCAACACAGAAGGCTACTCAAGTAAAGCCTCTCACTCTGACTCAACTTAAAGATGCTATCTACAAGCATTTTGAAGTTAAAAATACAAC
>DATNPU010000351.1:0-5857 GCA_036703105.1 Microcoleaceae cyanobacterium | reverse complement strand
CGCTTTCATATATTGCGATCGCTCAAATTCAGTGGGATTAGGACAGTTCAATTGGCACATACACCCTTGAAGCTGGCGAACAGAACTGTAGTCATGTTCCTCCATCCAATGTCGCAATTCTCGTTCAATGTCCTGCAAGTGGTCAATGCCGTGGCGTAATAACACACTGACGAGCATGGTGATTTGTGCTCCTGCCATTAATAGCCGCACGACATCAGTGCCGTGGTGGATGCCTCCAGTAGCGGCGAGATCGGCAAAGATCCGTCCATACAGAATGGCAATCCACCGCATGGGTAAACGTAACGATTGTGGGGTACTGAGTAAGACGTTGGGATGCACTTCTAGGGATTCGATGTCGATATCGGGTTGATAGAAGCGGTTGAACAAAACTAGCGCGTGTGCTCCTGCCAGGGTTAATCGTTGAGCCATGTTCGCCATACTCGTGAAGTAGGGACTGACTTTAACGGCGATCGGAAGATTAACCGCACTTTTAACCGCTGCAACAATTTCCAGATATTCTTGCTCAATCTCGGCGCTAGTCAGTTCCAGGCTGGTGGGAATATTGTAAATATTCAGTTCCAGGGCGTCTGCTCCGGCTTGTTCAATCTGACGGGCGTATTCAATCCAACCGCCGGGAGTAGAACCATTCAAGCTAGCAATAATGGGAATATCCACCATTGCTTTGGCTTGCTGAATATGGTTTAGATACCCCTCAGGGCCAACATGGAAAATATCGGGTTCTGGGAAATAGGTGAGCGCTTCGGCAAAACTGTGAGTGCCGTATTGCAAGTGGTGATGCAGGTCTAGTTGATCCTGATGAATTTGCTCCTCAAACATGGAGTGCAATACCACGGCCCCCGCCCCCGCGTCTTCCATGCGCTTAATTTGATCGATATGTTCGGTTAAGGGAGCAGCCGCACCAACCACCAACGGCGATCGCAGCTCTAATCCCATATACGTTGTGCTTAAATCCATGATCACGACTCCTTCACATGACTGGGTTAGCTGTGGGAATGGGGCGAAGGCTGGGTATGATGACCGTTATGGGGCTGGGGCGAGTAGGACGGCATCTGCTGGGCAGGATGATGGGGCTGGGGTGAGTGGGAGGTCATCTGCTGCGCCGCTAAGTATTGATACATCTGCCAGCGGGTATTCACATCTGCCTGGGCCTGTTGAGCCAATTGTTTGGCCGCTCCCGGTTTACTTAAGGTCAACATCTTGAAGCGATTTTCGCTATACATTGCCTGTTCAACCGACATTTTGGGCGATCGAGAATCAAGGAGCAAAGGATTCTCACCGTGTTCTGTCCGTCGGGGATCATAGCGGTAGAGCAACCAGCGACCCGACTCAACAGCGGCTTTTTGTTGTTGCATACCGCCAGCCATATTAATCCCATGTGCAATGCAATGTGAGTAGGCAATAATCAACGATGGTCCAGGATAGGATTCGGCTTCCAGAAGTACTCTCAGGGTATGTTCATCGCGGGCTCCCATCGCTACACTGGCCACGTAGACATTACCGTAGGTCATGGCCATCAGTCCCAGATCTTTCTTCGGAGCGGGTTTACCTCCGGCGGCAAATTTGGCGACTGCCCCTCGGGGGGTGGCTTTGGACATTTGTCCGCCTGTGTTGGAGTAGACCTCGGTATCAAGGACCAGAATGTTGACGTTGCGACCACTGGCTAGGACATGATCTAAGCCACCATAGCCAATGTCATAGGCCCAGCCATCCCCACCAATAATCCAGACACTCTTCTTCACCAAATAATTAGCTAAGGAGTGCAGCGTTTTCAGTTTGTCAATGGCTGCTTGTGGGCTTTCCGCGTCGCTCTGGCAAACTGTGAGCCATTGCTCTAAACACTGCTTCAGTTGAGCCACCCGTTCGCGTTGGGCCGTGATTTCGGCTTCATCCGTTTGGTCGGCTTCCAGAATCGCGGCGGCCAGGTCTACGGGAATGTGAGAACTACCAGTTGTAGCGATCGCTAATTCTTGCAATAACTCCTTGGCATATTCGGTATGTTTGTCAATGGAAACCCGGAAGCCTAAGCCAAATTCGGCATTATCTTCAAACAAGGAATTAGACCAGGCCGGCCCACGACCTTCCGCGTTATGAGTCCACGGTGTGGTTGGCAAGTTACCGCCATAGATGGAAGAACATCCAGTAGCGTTAGCGACTAACATGCGATCGCCAAACAACTGTGTCACCAGTTTCAGATACGGGGTTTCACCACACCCACCACAAGCCCCTGAGAACTCAAACAATGGTTCTTGCATTTGTTGCTGGGCAATCTTATGCAAATTCAATTGAGCACGATCGGGATTCGGTAAATTGAGGAAGAAGTCCCAGTTCACCCGTTCTTGGTCACGCAGAGGTAACTGCGGTGACATATTAATGGCTTTCTTGCGAGGTTCTGCCCGATTCTTAGCAGGACAAACATCGACACATAACGCGCAACCTGTGCAATCTTCCGCCGCCACTTGAATGGTGAATTTCAAGTTTGTCCAGGCATGATCTTTGGCGTCAGCACTCTTAAAGGTGGCGGGGGCAGTTTCTAATTGAACTGGTTCGTATACCTTGGAGCGAATCACGGCATGGGGACAAACCATGACACATTTGCCACACTGCACACAGACATCGGGATCCCAAACGGGAATATCTTGTGCAATGTTGCGTTTTTCCCATTTAGAGGTGCCACTGGGATAAGTGCCATCGATCGGGAGGGCACTCACTGGAATGGCATCGCCTTGACGAGCGATCATTTTGCCGAGAACGTCACGAACAAAGGCGGGAGCCGCATCGGAAATTGGCGCATGGTGACCATCGCCGTTACTGGTTTCTAGCGGTTGCTGGCTGTAATCAATCTGATGCAAGTGCTCTAGCGTTTGATCGATCGCTTTGAGATTCATTTGTACAACCGCTTCACCTTTCTTACTGTAGGTTTTGCGAATCGATTGTTTAATTTGCTCGATCGCGGCCTCTCGTGGTAAAACCCCCGCGATCGCAAAGAAGCAGACTTGCATGACGGTATTGATATGCCCACCCATTCCGGCTTCACGAGCGACCTGAGAGGCATTAATCACATACACTCGAAGCGATTTTTGGATGATCTGTTGCTTCAAGTGATGGGGCAACTGTGTCCAGGTAGTAGTGGGATCAAAGGGGCTGTTGAGCAGGAAGACGGCTCCGGGTTGGGCGGCTCCTAATAAATCGAATTTTTCCACAAACTCCCATTGATGGCAGGCCACAAAATTGGCGCTGCTAATTAAGTACGTGGAACGAATTGGCTCGGCACCAAACCGCAAGTGCGACACCGTGACAGAACCCGATTTCTTAGAGTCGTAAACGAAGTAGCCCTGAGCATAGTTGTCTGTGTCTTCGCCAATAATTTTGATTGAGTTCTTATTGGCTCCCACTGTGCCATCCGAACCCAGTCCATAAAAGATGGCGCGAACGACGCGATCGGATTCCGTTGAAAAGTTGGGATCAACCTCTAATGAGGTAAACGTAACATCATCTGTAATCCCAACCGTGAAGTGATTACGTGGATTATCCTGTTGGACATGATCAAAAACAGCTTTTACCATTGCTGGAGTAAACTCCTTAGAGGATAAGCCGTAACGTCCACCCACAACTTTTGGTAAGGCGGGGAAATGCTCAGTTTCGACTAAGGCATTCACCACATCCAGATACAGAGGCTCACCCGCGCTACCCGGTTCTTTACAGCGATCGAGGACAGCAATGCGTTTCACGCTAGCAGGTAGCGATTTCACCAACCGGATGTTGTCAAACGGGCGGTATAACCGGACTTTGAGAATGCCAACTTTTTCCCCTTGGGCATTGAGATAATCCACCGTTTCATGGGCAGTTTCACACCCTGATCCCATCAAAATGATCACGCGATCGGCTTCGGGATCACCGTGATATTCATACAGCTTGTACTGTCGTCCGGTCAGTTCCGCAAATTCATCCATCGCCTGTTGCACAATATCTGGACAGGCATTGTAATAACGGTTGACTGTTTCCCGCCCCTGGAAGTAGACATCGGGATTTTGGGCGGTACCTCGAATTACTGGATGATCGGGAGTGAGCGCCCTTGCTCGATGCGCCAGGATCAACTCATTGGGAATAAAGTGTTCTAAGTCTTCATCTTCCAATAACGCTAATTTTTGAATTTCATGAGAAGTGCGAAAGCCATCAAAAAAGTGGAGGAATGGCAGGCGCGATTGTAATGTTGCCCGAGTGGCGATCGCAGCAAAGTCCTGAGCTTCCTGCACTGACGCGGAACAGAGTAATACACAACCCGTCGTACGCACTGCCATGATATCGCTGTGATCCCCAAAAATTGACAGTGCTTGGGCCGCTAGCGATCGGGCGGCGATATGAATCACGGCTGACGTTAGCTCCCCGGCAATCTTGTAAAGATTGGGGATCATTAATAGTAAGCCTTGGGATGCTGTAAATGTTGTTGTGAGTGAACCCGCTTGTAATGCTCCGTGAACGGCTCCTGCTGCCCCACTTTCACTTTGCATTTCCACGATCGAGGGGATTGTGCCCCATAAATTGGCTTGTTCGGCGGACGCCCAGGCATCGGCCCATTCACCCATTGGTGAAGCGGGGGTAATGGGATAGATGGCGATCACTTCGCTTAAGCGATAGGCAATCCGAGCTACGGCTTCGTTACCGTCTACGGTAGAAAAATGATTAGGACGCATGGGTGAATCCTCAATAATGCTAGGTAGCGGGAAGAATTTAGGGATTTCGTAATGTCGTCAGTGATGGACTACGCTTTGTTATTTAACGAATCACAACTTCTTTAAAGGGAGAGTGAGCTAATGAAAACCTGTTGATGAATTAGTGAAGTGGAGCAGGTGCATTGAGCACATAAACGCCTAGGTTGAAACTAAATCGAAAATGTGAGGATCTTGGGAGGATGAAGCGATCGCAACCAAACAACATATTTAGTAACGAAGGAAATAAAATGTAATCGGAGATTGGGGTGGTTTAGCTCACCTGAGATCAGGAATTTGGTGATGGCATCCCTATAGCCTGATGATCTCGGCTGTGCTTCTCACTACCAATGATATTGGTCGGTAGATTCTCGACTTTGCCGCCGCAATTATGCCTCAATACTCTCTTTAAAGATAAAATTTGGCAGAGATTGGCAAATATAAAGTTTCTGAGCGGAAAACCCTGGGCATTCTAAGGATGGCTCGTCATCTTCAGATGTTGGTAGCGATATCAGGATGATGATGGCCCTTTGTCTTGGCCTATTTTTGATTACCTGTTGTATGGCGTAAAATCATGAGCCGAAAGTTGCCATTTTGCCTCGATCGCACCGTCATCCTGTCTATCCTGGTGCTGCCTGTAATTCACTTTGGCGTCTCCAACTTAGTGTTGCTGGTTACCAAAGATGGGATCAGTGCTGTCTGGCCGTCCGTCGGAATTTATCTTGCCTGTGTGTTGCTCTGGGGCTATCGCATTTGGCCAGGGATTTTGTTGAGTGAACTAATCGTAAATCCCCTGTTTTACGGCTATGACAAGCCTCTGGTGAACATCGCCGCCTCGTTGCTGGATTTGGCGGATCCATTACTCATGGCCGCTCTGATTCACCGACTGATCAAACAGCCGCAATGGCTAGGACGATCGCAGTCTGTGTTCAAGTTTGCTGGCGTGGCCTTTATTGAGCCAATCTTCACTAGCTATCTGGGAGCTTTGGCCCTGTGCTGGGGGGGAGTCGCACCATGGGAAAGTTTTAGTTCAACTTGGCTCACTTGGTGGGAGTCCATTTTCTTAGGTGCGTTGATTGTTACGCCAACGCTATTGGCATGGAGTCCTCGGTTCAATCTCAAGAAACCAC
>DATNPU010000332.1:0-3511 GCA_036703105.1 Microcoleaceae cyanobacterium | reverse complement strand
CTGGCTCCCCGTTCCTATACCCGTGAGGATGTAGTGGAGTTGCATTGTCATGGTGGCATTATGGTGGTGCAGCAGGTCTTACAGTTGTGTTTGGAGCAAGGCGCACGACTGGCCCAACCGGGAGAATTCACCCTGAGAGCGTTTCTGAATGGACGGCTGGATTTAACCCAGGCAGAAAGTATCGCCGATCTGGTCGGTTCTCGATCGCCCCAAGCAGCTCAAACCGCTCTCGCTGGTTTACAAGGTAAACTTGCCCATCCCATTCGCCAACTGCGGAAAGATTGTATTGATCTATTGGCTGAAATTGAAGCCCGGATCGATTTTGAGGAAGATTTGCCGCCCTTAAATGAGGCTGAAATCCGAACGAATCTAGATCAGCTCTTGACCCAAATTATCCAGGTATTAGCCACAGCCGATCGCGGCGAACTCTTACGAACTGGGCTAAAAGTGGCGATCGTTGGTCGTCCGAATGTTGGCAAGTCCAGTTTGCTGAATGCCTGGAGCCGGAGCGATCGCGCGATCGTCACCGATCTACCGGGCACCACGCGAGATGTGGTGGAATCTCAATTGGTCGTCGGGGGCATTCCCATTCAGGTATTAGATACGGCGGGTATTCGAGATACAGACGATCGAGTAGAGCAAATTGGCGTGGAGCGATCGCGAGCGGCGGCCCAATCAGCGGATTTAGTGCTATTAACGATCGATGCTGAAAGTGGCTGGACTACTGCCGATCAAGAGATCTACGAGCAGGTGCACGATCGTCCCTTAATTCTGGTTCTGAATAAAATTGACTTGGCAACCAGTAGCGCCCCTCTAGCATTACCCCAAACCATGCTGACTGTGCAAACGGCGGCCGCTCTAGGACAAGGGATTGAGGCGTTAGAACAAGCCATTTTGCAAACTGTTCAGACAGGTACCCTGCAATCCGCAAACCTGGATATCGCGATTAATCAACGCCAAGCGGCGGCTTTAACTACGGCTAAGTTAGCCTTAGAACGGGTACAAACCACGATCGCTCAACAGCTGCCGCTCGATTTCTGGACGATCGATCTGCGCAGTGCCATCTATGCATTAGGAGAAATCTTAGGGGAAGATGTGACGGAATCTGTTCTCGATCGGGTATTCAGTCAATTTTGTATTGGTAAGTAAAGAGGACTTCTTCAATCCTATTAGGTCAATTTTCTAATTTTCTATAGGGTAGGTGCGATCGAAATCTTACCTCTCAATAGTGCTATGACAGAAATTTTTGTGATGGCATTAGTACCCGAAAAGTTTGAAGCAATTTAACAGAATCTTGCAAAAATGAAAAATTCTCTGCCTGATCCCTGGAATTTGCGTCAGCATGGCAAAACTGGGGATCACTTTTATTTCCTCTGGATCGTTTGAGCCTGTTACATATCGTAATCTGAATCTTACGGATAAGTTGTTCTTCCTAGAGTGGCCTTTGACACCGATTTCTGAACTTAACCCAAGATTTAAGAGTGCAAATTTCGTTAGTTACAAACTTCAAGATCACACATAACACGCTACAAACGGTGAACAATTAATTTATATAGTCTGAGAATCAGACGGGAGAGCTTTATGGGAGACATGAATGCGGCTGAACTACTGGTTCGGTGCTTAGAAAACGAAGGAGTTCGCTACGTTTTCGGATTGCCTGGTGAAGAAAATCTACACATGTTAGAGGCCCTGAAACACTCCTCGATCCAATTCATCACTACCCGCCATGAACAAGGGGCCGCGTTTATGGCCGATGTCTATGGTCGTTTGACTGGACAAGCCGGAGTCTGCCTATCTACTTTGGGGCCTGGAGCAACCAACTTAATGACAGGTGTGGCCGATGCCAATCTCGATCGCGCGCCGTTAGTGGCGATTACTGGGCAGGTTGGCACCGATCGTATGCATATTGAATCCCATCAATATCTGGATTTGGTGGCGATGTTTGCCCCGGTGACCAAGTGGAATGCTCAAATTGTTCGCCCCACGAATACCCCAGAAATTGTGCGGAAAGCCTTTAAAATCGCCCAATCGGAAAAACCCGGTGCTGTCCATATTGATCTGCCGGAAAATATTGCGGCCATGCCTGCTCCAGGTAAACCGTTAACTAAAGCCACGATCGAAAAAACCTACGCCTCTTTCCATAGCATTGAGAAAGCCGCAGAAATTATTTCTAAAGCGAGTAACCCATTAATTCTGGTTGGGAATGGGGCAATTCGCGCCCAGGCGAGCGAAATGCTAACCGAATTTGCCACCCGGCTGAATATCCCAGTTGCCAATACCTTTATGGGCAAAGGTGTAATTCGCTATACCCATCCTTTAGCGTTGTGGGCAGTGGGCTTACAACAACGGGATTACATCAGTTGTGGCTTCGATCGGGCTGATTTAGTCATCGCGATCGGGTATGACTTGGTGGAATACTCGCCCAAGAAATGGAATCCTGAAGGCAATATTCCGATCGTCCACATTGGCATGACTCCGGCGGAAGTGGATAGTAGTTACATCCCTGCGGTTGAAGTAGTTGGTGATATTGGTGATTCGTTAAAAGAAATCCTTTATCGGGCCGATCGCACCGGTAAAGCTGATCCCTATGCTCTGGAATTACGCCCTGATATCCGGAGTGATTACAGCTACTATGCCAACGACGAGAATTTTCCCGTCAAACCCCAAAAGATTGTCTATGACTTGCGGCAAGTGCTAGGGCCAGAGGACATTGCCATTTCCGATGTTGGCGCTCATAAGATGTGGATGGCTCGGCATTATCACTGTGAACGCCCTAATACTTGCATTATCTCGAATGGCTTTGCGGCTATGGGGATTGCGATTCCAGGAGCGATCGCGGCGAAACTGGTGTACCCCGATCGCAAGGTCGTTGCTGTGACCGGAGATGGCGGCTTCATGATGAACTGTCAGGAGCTAGAAACTGCTCTACGAGTCGGCACTCCTTTCGTCACGTTAATCTTCAATGATGGTGGCTATGGCTTAATTGAATGGAAACAGCACAACCACTTTGGTGAATCAGCCTTTATCAAATTTGGCAATCCAGATTTCGTCAAATTGGCTGAAAGTATGGGGCTGAAAGGTTATCGAGTTGAATCGTGTCTGGATCTGGCACCCATCCTCAAAGACGCTTTAGAACAAGATGTGCCAGCCGTGATCGACTGTCCGGTGGACTACCAGGAAAATCTCCGCTTTACTCAACGAGCCGGAGATTTGAGTTGCGCTATGTAGTGGCTTTCCTATAATTGGTCGAATCAGGAGATGAGCATGTATAGTGGGCGATCGCCATTCATGCTCATTCCTTGTCGTAGCCCCTAAACGCCAGCGTCTTTTCGTTCAATCAAAGTTTCGACGATGCGGACTAAGCGATCGACGGTTTCTGCCTATTGTTGGGTAGTGGCTTTCAATTCCGCCATATCGGCCCGAAATTCTGTCATACTCTGTTGCATTTCGGTACGGAACTCAGATAGTCCAGATCTAAAGTCAGCCATTTTAGCTTGTGATTGCAGCCGAT
>DATNPU010000330.1:0-3336 GCA_036703105.1 Microcoleaceae cyanobacterium | reverse complement strand
CACAATTAGTGAACAGCTATAGGTGTATTTCTGCCATGTATTAACAGGTCAGTGGGTGCTACCAATCCCAATCTGTACTAAATCCTGCGAAAAAGAAGTCAATCCTATGGATGCAGATCTGAAAGATAAGCCCGCCTCGCTCAGAGTGGTTGGTGTTCCCGTCACTGCCTTGAATTTTGACCATCAAATCGCCTTAATGATGCAATGGGCTAAGATGCGAGAGAGCAGAAGTGTTTGTGTTGCAAACGTCCACATGCTAGTGGAAGCGCACCGAGACTCTGCGTTTGCCAAAGTTTTAGAACAATCTGATTTGGTCACTCCAGACGGCATGCCACTGGTGTGGATGTTGAGGTGGCTAGGCAATCCTCAGCAAAATCGCGTGGCCGGATTAGATATTATGCTAACTCTGTGTCGCCAAGCAGCTGAACAGGGCATTAGCGTCTTTCTCCTAGGGTCAGAGCCAGAAACCTTAAAACGAATGACCACGAAATTTCAGCAGGAGTTTCCCAAATTAAAGATTGCTGGCGCTGAATCACTACCATTTCGCCCATTAACTGATACTGAAAATACAGCGATCGTCCAAACGGTCAATGCGAGTGGTGCTGGGTTAGTGCTGGTATCGCTGGGTTGCCCGAAGCAAGAAACCTGGATAGCTCAACAGCAGGGAAAAGTCCAGGCAGTGATGATCGGTTTAGGCGGGGCTTTTCCGGTCTATGCCGAACTAAAAAAACGGGCACCTCGGGTGATTCAAGAGGCGGGATTGGAATGGTTGTACCGCCTGATCCAAGAGCCGAGGAGGTTGTGGTGGCGTTACAGCAGCACAATTCCTATGTTCGTATGGCTAGCGCTCAAGCAACTATGGGGTAGTAAAACGGATCTCGATAAAGACTTAGTTGAAATCAATTGAGCCGAGTTGATTGATCGCACAATAAGGTAGGAATGAATGACGAATCGCAAGCGGGCACTGATCACCGGGATTACTGGACAAGATGGCTCTTATCTAAGCGAATTTTTGCTGGAAAAGGACTACGAAATTCATGGCATTATTCGCCGGACTTCGACGTTTAACACCGATCGCATTGACCATATCTATGAAGACTCCCACACTCCAGGGGCGCAATTATTTTTGCATTATGGGGACTTAACCGATGGCACCACATTACGACGAGTGCTGGAAGAGGTGCGACCTGCCGAAATTTATAATTTGGGGGCACAGTCCCATGTGCGGGTGAGTTTTGATTCACCGGAGTACACCGTTGATTCGGTCGGGATGGGAACGCTAAGGCTATTAGAAGCGATTCGGGACTACCAGCAGCGGACGGGAGACCAGGTGCGCTTCTATCAGGCTGGCTCGTCGGAAATGTTTGGCAAGGTGCAAGAAATTCCCCAAACGGAAACAACACCCTTTTATCCTCGCAGTCCCTATGCTTGTGCTAAGGTCTATGCGCACTGGCAGACGGTGAATTACCGGGAGTCCTACAATCTGTTTGCCTGCAATGGCATTCTGTTTAACCATGAGTCGCCGCGCCGGGGAGAAACCTTTGTCACCCGCAAAATTACTCGGGCACTCGCTCGGATTGTGGCGGGACAACAGCAAAAGCTATTTATGGGCAATCTTGATGCTAAACGAGATTGGGGGTATGCCAAGGACTATGTACAAGCCATGTGGTTGATGTTGCAACAGGAAGCAGCTGATGACTATGTCGTGGCAACAGGAGAAACGCATTCCGTGAAGGAATTTCTGGATATCGCGTTTGGCTATGTCAACCTGGATTGGCAAAACTATGTGGAGTTTGATCAGCGCTACTTGCGCCCAGCGGAGGTAGAACTGTTGATTGGTGATCCGGCAAAAGCGAAGGCACAACTGGGTTGGCAACCATCGGTGACATTTGAACAGTTAGTGCATTTAATGGTGGAAGCGGATCTCAAGGCATTAGGATTAGTGCCTTTGAATGGGCATGAACGGCAAACTGTTCTTGATCTAGCCACAGTACGATCGTCGATCGGTAGTTCTCGGTCCTAAACAATGATGTATTGCAAGGAATGGTGTTGATGAGTACTCCCCAATTTGACCTGCCAGGTAAACGGATTTTAGTCACGGGTGGAGCTGGTTTCCTGGGTAAACAAGTGATCCAGCAACTGGGGATGGCTGGAGCGGATTTAGCTAAGGTGACGGTGACGCGATCGCGTGACTATGACCTGCGCCAACTAGACCATTGTCAACGGGCGGTTGATCAGCAGGATCTGGTAATTCACTTAGCGGCCCATGTCGGCGGCATCGGCTTGAACCGAGAAAAACCCGCCGAACTGTTCTATGACAACCTCATGATGGGGACTCAGCTGATTCATGCAGCTTATCAGGCTGGAGTGCAAAAGTTTATTTGTGTGGGCACGATTTGCGCTTACCCCAAATTCACCCCGGTGCCCTTCCAGGAAGATGATCTGTGGAATGGCTATCCGGAGGAAACTAACGCGCCTTATGGCATTGCGAAAAAAGCGTTATTAGTACAGTTGCAAGCCTATCGGCAGCAGTATGGCTTCGACGGAATTTATCTGTTACCAGTAAATTTGTATGGACCGGAGGATAATTTCGATCCGCGCAGTTCGCATGTGATTCCCGCTCTAATTCGGAAGGTTTATGAGGCAAAACAGCGAGGAGATCAGCAATTGCTAGTTTGGGGAGATGGCAGTCCGACGCGAGAGTTTTTGTACTCCACGGATGCGGCGCGGGGAATTGTGATGGCAACTCAGTTCTATAGCCATCCAGACCCCGTGAATCTGGGCACAGGTGATGAGATTTCAATCCGAGATTTAGTGCTACTGATTTGCGAACTGATGCAGTTTGAGGGAGAAGTAGTTTGGGAGACGGATCAACCCAATGGTCAACCTCGTCGTTGTCTAGATACGGCACGTGCCAAAGCTACTTTTGGGTTTACCGCCCAGGTGGGCTTCCGGCAGGGATTACAGAAGACGATCGCGTGGTATGCCAACAATGCAGCTTAACACCAGCCAACTCGCTCTAACGCGTGCTCGTGCTATTGCTACATCAGCATAGAAAATACCCGTAGGAGCATAATTTGAGGGCTTTAAGAAGCAGAGAAATCTGTGAAGCTACGGTAAACCCGTGCTGCTAATATTGTCTGTTTCAGTAAGACTACTTAAGATGCAAGGGAGATGGAGTCTTAGACCATGACTAGGTTATTAAGACCTTCTCCATGCAATTTTCAGGGATCACCTCATCTACCAATGGTGCAGTTGTAACGATGACAAACCGAGCACAACATACACTTAGGTAGGGTTTAATCCATGAATCTTAAGTCAATTGGTTTCAAAGCA